>NZ_JBHVYZ010000086.1:0-28581 GCF_042880295.1 Streptomyces sp. NPDC058307 | reverse complement strand
CACATGACTAGGGATGACTATGAATGACTAGAAAATCTGTAGCAGCTTTCACCCCCCTGCCCCCGTACCGCCCCCCGGCCCCACCCCCGCTCATCCGGCATCCCTTCCAGACCTGCGACGGCTGCAACCGCGTCTTCCGCGCACCCGGCCCCGGCCGCTGCCGCGACTGCCGAGGCGATCTCCGGGAGGACGCCTAGCATGGACGTGACGATCCTGGCCCCTGGGCACAGACGAGGAGCGAGCGCCATGACCATCGCCCCGGACGACGCACGGCAAGGCGCCTCCCACCTGTACCGGAGCATGCGGGACTTCATGCAGGCCATGGACGACTCCCTCCCCGGCAAATTCGAGATCACCAAGGAAGGAATCGTCCACGACATGATGTCGCCGGGAGGACCGCATGAGGTCACGGCAGCGCACATCAGCCGGCGACTGGAGAAAGTCATGCCGGACGAGCTGCTGGCCCACAACGGCACCCCCGACGTGGAGGACGAGCCCGAGGGCATCATGCGCCACCCGGACGTCATGGTGATCGCGTGGACCGATCTGAACACCGAAGGTTCCATCGACCCACATACGCTGTTGGCCGCCATCGAGGTCGTCTCGCGTTCCAACCCGGACAACGACTGGGTGGGCAAGGTCCGCGACTACCCCCTGATCGGCATCCCCGTCTACGCGATCTTCGACCCACGTACCGGCACCGGAGCCGTCCTCACCGACATCCACGCCACTCCCGAAGGCCCCCGCTACGCCACCCGCAAGGACTTCGTCTACGGCGAGGACGTCACGATCGGCGACTGGACCATCTCCACGGAGAACCTGCCGCGCTACAAGGACTGAATCCGTACTCCGCGTGGCTGAGACGATGCCCCGGTGAACTCCTTCTCGTACGACCGCATCGGTCCTGGTCATGACCGGCCGCAGCTCTCGGAGCCCAGGCGGGCCGAGCCCGGTGAGTGGCCGAAGTTCGAGGCCGCGCTCGCCGTGGTCAACCGCGACGTGATGGCGACCCTGCCCGGTCAGGACGCGCTGATACTGATGGTTGACCCGTCCTGGCAGCCGCCGTCTCCGAGCGGGATCGACAGGGGACAGGTCCACGTGGCGATGCCGGACGGCCGTTGGCAGGGCAACGCGGTGAACGTCTTCGACCTGGAGGAGGGCGACCCGCCGGAGCCGGATGATGCGATGACGACCCTGACGTTGGTCGCGGAAGCGGCGCAGGAGACGATCACGGAGCTGCTCTGGCAGGTCTGGCCGATCTGCCGGGCACACAAGATCGGGGTGCACGTTCGTCCCGCGGGGACCGCTGACGACTGGTGCGGGGGCGAGGCGGACGCGTCGGACCCGGTGGTGTGGTGGTGCCGGGGCAGCCGGGACGGCACAGGCCACGACGTCTGTCTGGTGGGCGAGTTGGCCGCCACGCTGCCGGGAAAGGAGCGTCGTGCCCTGCGGCGCAGCGAGCGTAAACGAGAAGGTGGCCAATACGGGTGTGAGTAGCTGGCGTACAGGAAATCCCGGTGAGATTGATCTAGGTCGGCTAGCACACCGCTCCGCGGCCTCGCTGAGGTTTACGGAAAGATCGTCGAGCGGGTGCCGGCGCTGGCTACGGTCCGCCTCGTGCCGGTGGAGTTTCTGACTGATGAGCAGGCCGAGGCGTACGGGACGTTCTCCGAGGCGCCCACGCGCCCGGACCCGCTCGCGGTGCCGTGGGAGGCCGTGGAGTACCTGGCCGGGCAGCTCGGCATCGCGGACGCCTCGTGCGTGAAGCGGTACGCCGAGCGGCGCTCGACTGTGTACGAGCACGCGGACGAGATCCAGAGGCGGTTCAAGTACCGGGACTTCACCGACCGGAAGTGGGGGCGGGAGTTCCGCAGCTTCCTGTACGGGCGGGCGTGGACGCACGCCGAGGGGCCGGTGGCGCTGTTCAACCACGCGGTGACGTGGCTGCGGAAGAACCGGGTGCTGCTGCCGGGTGTCTCGTCGAAGCGGAGGTCCCGCGCAGATACCCGGGACCGGTAAGAGAAGAGGACACCGTGGCCCGCACGAAGGTCCGGCCGCTGGGCCGCTGCACCCGCTGGTGAAGACGGCCGGGAAATACGCGGTGTCCGGGCCCTGTGGCGATCGCTGCCGGTGGAACGCTTCACCCTCACCCTCACCCTCACCCGCTCTCGCCGCGCCTGACCCGCCGGCGGGGGCCGGTCCTCCGGCTTGACTTCGAGCGCGCTCCAGGTCCTAGCGTCGGAGGCGTCCTTCAGTGCTCAAAGTACCGCCCGGTCCGCCGGGCAGGAGGAGTATCCGCGCATGATCACCCGAACCACGCTCGGCTCGCCCGGTCTCACCGTCAGCGCGATGGGCCTGGGGTGCATGGGGATGAGCGAGAGCTACGGCGCCGCCGACTGGGACGGCGGCCTGGCCACCATCGACCGGGCCCTGGAGCTGGGCATCACGTTCCTGGACACCGCCGACGCCTACGGCACCGGGCACAACGAGGTGCTGGTGGGCCGGGCCATCCACGGCCGCCGGGACCAGGTGCAGCTGGCCACCAAGTTCGGCATCGACCGCAGTGCCGGCGACCGGGCACGCCGCATCCGCGGTGCCCGGGACTACGTGCTGCGCTCCTGCGACGCCTCGCTGCTGCGGCTGGGTGTCGAGGTGATCGACCTGTACTACGCCCACCGCCCGCCCCAGGACGTGGAGATCGAGGAGACCGTCGGGGCGATGGCCGAGCTGGTCGAGGCTGGCAAGGTCCGCCATCTGGGCCTGTCCGAGGTCGACGGCGAGCTGCTGCGCCGGGCGCACGCGGTGCACCCGATCACCGCGGTGCAGAGCGAGTACTCGCTGTGGACCCGCGACGTCGAGGCGGTCACCCCGGTGATGGCCGAGCTGGGGGTCGGGCTGGTGCCGTACTCGCCGCTGGGGCGGGGGTTCCTGACCGGCACCCTGGACCGCTCCACGCTGGGCGAGAAGGACTTCCGGCGCACCAACCCCCGCTTCGCCGGCGAGGCGGGCGAGGCCAACGAGAAGATCGCGCAGACCGTGCGCGAGGTGGCCGACCGGCTGGGTGCCACCCCGGCCCAGGTGGCGCTGGCCTGGGTGTACGCCCAGGCCGAGCGGCTCGGGGTGGCGGTGGCGACCATTCCGGGCACCCGCAGCCCGGCCCGGCTGGAGCAGAACGCGGCCGCGCTGCAGCTCCCCCTGGACGCCGAGGCGCTGGCCGCGCTGGACCCGCTGAGCGACCAGGTGATGGGCGAGCGCTACACCCCCGCGCACACCACTGAGGTCGCTCGGGGTTAGCCGGTGGCCTCGACGCGCACGACGTCCAGCTCGACGACGTCGTTGACGTCGCGCCCACCGGTGACCTCGCCGGTCACGACCAGCCGGGGTCGGGTCGGCGGTGCCCCGAGCGCCCGACCGATCAAGCTGAACGACTGCCCCTCGCGCCAGCGTCTCCAGATCTCATCCTGCTGAGCGGGCGAAAACCCGTAGTCACGCACCTGTACCTCCACGGTCACATGATCATCCGCGGGTGGTGCGTTGATCACTTGAGGGTGCCATCGTTTGCCGACAGGCGGCAGACGCGTCCAATGAACCCGTGCAATCCGGGGGTCCGCGGCGCCGCGAATCCAATCAGATCCGATGGTGATTGCTGACAGGGTTTGACGACAGGCAGGGTCCGATCCTCCGTACGGAAGGGGCCCTCGGTGGCGAACCTGATCTACAAGCGGGTCTCGACCGACCAGCAGTCGACCGCCCGGCAGAACCTCGTCCTGGACGAAGCCGGCATCGAGGACCCGGTCGTCTTCGAGGAGACGGCGGCACCTCCAGCCGCCTCCACCCGCTCCAGCGTCCGAAGTTCCGCGAGCTCCTCGACTACGCCCGGCCCCGGGACACCGTGCACATCTCCGAGATGTTCCGCCTCGTACGCGGCACCGGACACATCCTCGACGTGCTCGACGTCCTCCATCGCGACCAGGTCGCGCTGCGCATCCACGACGGCGCGTTCTCCGCGATGGACCTCACCGCACGCCACCCGCGCACCGGCGAGCTGCTGTCCACCGTGAAGTTCATGGTGCAGACCCTCGCCGCCGCCGGCGAACTCCAGCGCGATCTCCAGCGGGAACTGACGTACGACGGGCTGCGCGCCTCCGAGGCCAAGGGCAGCAAGAGCGGACGCCGCCCCGCTGTCCCGGCCGACAAGACCGGCGACGTCCGCACCGCGTACCTGGAGGGCCGCTCCATCGCCGCCCTTGCGCGCGACCACCGGGTCAGCCGCGGCGCGATCCGCACGGCCGTCGCCGACCTCCTGCCCGACCACACCGCCGCCGAGGAGGAAGCCCCGGCCCCGGAGCTGCTGGTCGCCCTCGACACGCCGGGCAAGGTCGCCGACTTCCTCCGCACCGCCGAGCTGGAGGTCGCCGAGCGGGCCCCGCTCGGCGAGGGCCAGACCGTCAGGCGCGGCCAGGGCTACACCCTCCGCGTCACCGCACTGCCCGCGGTCCACCGCCAACTCCTCGATCTCTGCCGGGGCCTCGACGGCGCCGGGGCGATCCCCGCCCAGCGCAAGGCCCGCCGCGAGTACGAGAACCGGGTCAGCGCGCTCGTGCCGACCGAACCATGATCGTTCTCACCGGGATTTCCTGTACGCCAACTACTCACACCCGCGATAGGCCTGTCGGCTACGCGGAGCGTCCCGGCTTTCCCTCCCCGTACAGCCACCGCTCCCAGATCGGGCCGAAGTCCTTGTCGGGGGCGAGGTCTTCGACGTACGACGTGAAGTCCTCGGTGTCCGCGTTGCCGTGGCGGTGGGTGGTGGGCCAGTCGCGCAGGAGGGCGCGGAAGGCGGTGTCGCCGAGCTGCCGGCGGATCTGGTGGAGGACCATCGCGCCCCGCTGGTAGACGGGGCTGTCGGAGAGGTGCGCGGCGCCGGGCGGCTTGCCGGGCGGGAAGGACCAGAGGTCGTCGTAGACGTCGTCGCCGTGGGCGTAGAGCGCGTCGAAGGTCTTCTGGGCGCTGTCGCCCCCGTGGTCCTCGGACCACAGCCACTCGGCGTACGTCGCGAAGCCCTCGTTGAGCCACATGTCCCGCCAGGTCTTCGGGGTGACGGAGTCGCCGAACCACTGGTGGGCGAGTTCGTGGACGAGGGTCTCGGTGTCGGGGGCGCCGGGGAAGAAGGGTCGGTTCTGGGTCTCCAGGGCGTACTCGGCGTCTCCCTTCCGGTCGACGATCGCGCCGGTGGAGGAGAAGGGGTACGGGCCGAAGGTGTCCTCGGACCAGGCCATGACGGCCGGGATCTGCGTCAGCACCTTCCGGCTCGCGGTTGCCTCCTTCGGGTCGACCGCGGTGTACACGGGCAGGCCGTCGGAGGTGGTGGTGCGGTGGATGTCGTAGTGGCCGATCGCGAGGGTGGCGAGGTAGCTCGCCATGGGTTCGGCGGTGTGCCAGTGGGATGTCGTACGGCCGCCGCGGGTCGTGCTCGCCGTCAACTCGCCGTTGGAGACTGCCTGGAGGCCCTCGGGGACCGCGATCGTGAGGTCGTAGGACGCCTTGTCGGAGGGGTGGTGGTTGCCGGGGAACCAGGCCGTCGAGCCGGTCGGCTCGCCGAGGGCCACCGCGCCGTCGTCGGTGGGCAGCCAGCCCTCCTCGGAGCCGTCCGGGTCGGTGATGGTCTTCGGGCTGCCGGAGTAGGCGACGGTCACCCGGAAGGCGCGGCCCTCGTCGAGGTCTTCGTGCGGGCGTACGGTCAGCTCCTGGCCGGTGCGGTTCCAGCGGGCCGGGTCGCCGCCGACGGTGACCTTCTCGACGTCCAGGCCGTCGAGGTCGAGGTTGAACGCGGAGAGGTCCTGGGTTGCGCGGGCGGTGAGGGTCGCGGTGCCGGAGAGCCTCGACGTGTCCGGGTCGTAGGCGAGGGCGAGGTCGTAGTGGGTGACGTCGTAGCCGCCGTTGCCGGACTTCGGGAAGTAGGGGTCGCGGTCGTGCAGGCCGGCGCCGCCGGGGGTGCCGTGCACTCCGCCGTCGCACGCGGTGAGGGCGAGGGCTCCCGCCAGGAGCAGGGCGGTGGGGACGAGCGGGGCACTGTGGACGAGCGGCACGGATCGGGGCACGCGGTGATCCTACGAGGGCCGCGTGACACCATCGCCTACGTGCTCGACATCGGCTACGCCCTCTCCAACCGTTTCCCGGACCCCCCGCAGACCGACTACCGCCGCGCGGACGTCCACGCGCTGCGGCACGACCTGTTCTGCGGGGACGTGTATCTCGCGGACACCAAGGAGGACCGGGAACTGTCCACAGCCTGGGGATGGGTGCCGGTGCTCGACTTCGCGTGGGCGCTGTGCGACATCGTGGAACGCCTCGACCGCGACCCGCGGGGCTCCCGCGCCTCCCGCCCCCAGCACGCCGAACTCGACTTCACCGAGTCCACCGACCGCATGCTCTTCGAGCGCCGCTTCGGGTGGGTGGACATCGAGGCCGACTGGATGCCGGTGGAGGAACTTCCGCTCACCTTCTCCCACGCGGTCCTGCGGCGCGAGGCCCGCGACTTCCTGCACGACCTGATCGCCGACCTGGTCGACCTGCACGAGGACCTGGGCGAGAACCCGGCGATCTGGACGCTCCAGGCACGGTTCCCGCGGGTGAAGTGAAGGGGGCTTCAGCTTTCACCCCTCCCCGTCACCCCTCCACCCGAATCCCCACCTCCGCCGCCAGCACCGGGGCCAGGTCCAGGAGTTGGGACGGGCTGATCACCGCCCCCGCGAGGCGGTCGACGCCCCGGGCGATCTCCAGGGACGCGGCACCGCGCAGGTCGACGTCCTTGAGGGTCGCCGCCGTGAGGTCCACGCCCTTCAAGGCGCAGTCCACGAACTCCACGCGCTCCAGGCGGGCGCCACCGAAGTCCGGTTCCACCAGGACGCAGCTCTCGAAGACGACGTCCTTCAGGACCGCCGTACGCAGGTTCAGGTAGTCGATCTTGCCGCCCCGGATGACGACCCGCTCCAGCGCCGCCCCGTGCAACTGCACTCCGCCGAGGCGCGCGTCGATCAGCTCGACGTCACGCAGGGTCGACTCCGCGAGGTCGGTGCCCACGCCCCGTATGCCGGTGAGGACGGAGTCGAGGAAGCGGGCGTGGTGGAGCCGGGTCTCGTCCAGCGCGCAGCTTCTCAGCGCGCAGTCCATGAAGCGGGCCCCCGCCCCGTCCTGCCTCACGAAGTCCGCTTCCAGGAACTCCAGGCCGTCATAGTCCCCGTCCGGCTCCAGCTCCCCTCCCCCGTACGGCTCCAGCGGCGGCAGCCGCACCTCCGGCCGCCGCGCCCCCTTCACCCTGCTCGCACCCGCCGCTCGCCTCACCATGCCCCCATCCTGCACCCCCCCACTGACAATCCCGCTGACCTGCACAAACACCCCCCATGTCACATTCCGGCGCCCCGGATCGGTCATACCGGCGAGGACGAAGACGACGACAACGAAAAGAAGACACGCACCCGAGCAGAGGGAGACCCCCAGCCATGCACCGCATCACCGTCATCGGCGGCGGCCTCGCCGGACTGACCGCGGCGATCACCGCCGCCGAGGCGGGCGCCAAGGTCACCGTGCACGAGGCCCATCACACCCTCGGCGGCCGGGCCAGGACCGCCGAGGGGCCGTACCGCACGAACGACGGCCCGCACGCCCTCTACAACGGCGGCCCGCACTGGTCCTGGCTCCAACAGCGCGACCTCATCGGACCGCTCGCCCCGCTGCCGCCCCTGGAGGCGGCCCGGCTGCGCCTGAGGCACAAGGGCGCCCTGCGCCGCACCCCGCCCTTCGCGATGCTCAAGCTGCTGCACCGCAGCGCCCAACAGGCACCGGTCGACGTGGACTTCCTGACCTGGGCCACCGGTCAGGCCGGCGAGGAAGGCGCCCGCGCCGCCGCGCACTACTCCGCCGTAGCCCTCTTCCACCACGACCCCGGCGCCCTGTCCGCCGCGTTCGTGCAGGAACGGCTCCGGCGCGCCACCAAGCTGCCGCCCGAGGCGCACTACCCGCGCGGCGGCTGGGCCGGCGTCGTCGACCGGATGGCCGCCCGCGCCTGGAACCTGGGCGTCCGGATGGAGACCCTGTCCCGCGTCGACACCCTGCCCACCGACACCCCGGTCGTCGTCGCCACCTCCCTCGACGCGGCCCGCCGCCTCCTCCGCGACGACTCCCTGACCTGGCCCAGCGGCCGTACGACACTGATCGACCTCGCCCTGCGCACCCGGCGCGGCGACGCCTTCGCCGTCTCCGACCTCGACTCCCCCGGCTGGATCGAACGGTTCACCGCCCAGGACCGCACCCTGGCACCCGCCGGCGAACAGCTCCTCCAGGGGCAGATCCCGATCGCCCCGCACGAGACGAAGGCCGACGGGGTCGCACGCGCCGAGCAACTGCTCGATCTCGCCTTCGACGGCTGGCGCGAGCGCGCCACCTGGCGGCGCGAGTCCGTCGCGAACGGCCGTACCGGGGCCGTCGACCTGCCCGGCACCAGCTGGCGGGACCGGCCCGCCGTCGACCGGGGCGACGGCGTCTACCTCGCGGGCGACCAGGTCGCCGCGCCCGGGGTGCTCTCGGAGGTCTCCTTCAACAGCGCGCTCACCGCCGTGTCGCTGGCGCTCGGCCGGAACGCCCTTGACCTCAAGCACGCTTGAGGCCGGAGGGTGGGTGCCCTGTCTACAGGTCATGCCTACAGGTCATGCCTACCGAGGGAGCCACCCATGCACGCCGTCCGCCTGCACACCTTCGGCCCCGCCGAGAACCTCACCTACGAGCGGACCGAGGATCCCGTACCAGGCCCCGGCCAGGTCCGTATCGCCGTACGGGCGGCGGGAGTCCACCTCCTGGACACCGCCCTGCGCGAGGGTCACCAGGGACCGGCGCCCCGGCCGACCGCACTGCCCACCGTCCCCGGGCGTGAGGTCGCCGGCACGGTCGAGTCCCTCGGCGAGGGCGTCGCCGACCTGTGGCTCGGCAAGCGCGTGGTCGCCCACCTCGGCTTCGCGCCCGGAGGGTACGCCGAACTCGCCGTCACCGAGGTCGAGCGGGTCCACGAGATCCCCGGGAACCTCGACTTCGCCGAGGCCGTCGCCATGATCGGCACGGGCCGTACGGCCATGGGGATCGTCCAGTTCGCCGAGCTCGGCCCGGACTCCGTGGCCGTGATCCCGGCGGCCGCCGGAGGCATCGGCACCCTGCTGGTCCAGTACGCGAAGAACGCCGGGGCGACCGTCGTCGGCCTCGCGGGGGGACCGGCGAAAACGGCTCAGGTGCTGGCCAACGGCGCCGACCTCGCCGTCGACTACACAGACCCCTCGTGGCCGGACAAGGTCCGCGCCTTCCTCGGCGGCCGCACCGCCACCGTCGTCTTCGACGGCGTGGGCGGGAACATCGCGCGCGCGTCCGTGGCCCTGCTCGGCGACCGAGGCCGCCACCTCGTCTTCGGCTGGTCCGGCGAGGGCATCCACGACGGACAGCCGTACCTCGTGGAGGGCGTCTCCGAGCAGGTCCTCGGGCCCGTGATGCTCCGGAAGGCGGGCGGCCCCGACCCCGTCCGCACCCTCGAACTGCGCGCCCTCGCCGAAGCCGCCGCGGGCCGTCTCACCCCCGCCGTACAGCGCTTCCCACTCGCCGAGGCGGCCGCCGCGCACCGGGCGCTGGAGACCCGCGGCACGACCGGCAAGGTGGTCCTGGAGCCGTGAGACCCCGGCCTCGAGAAGGTCAGTGCCGTCCCGCGATCCGGTCCGCCCACCGCGCCAGCCGGGACGACTCCGCGCTGTGACCGGTGACTTCGCGGCGGTCCGCCGTGCGGTAGGTGGCGTACATGCCCTGCACGCCGAGCCACCGCAGCGGTTCCGGCTCCCACCTGCGCACCTTGTGGCCGACCCACGGCAGTTCGGTCAGCTCGGTCCGGCCGCCCTGCCCGGAGTCCTGCTGAACCAGGTCCCGCAGGGTCCGGGCGGCCAGGTTGGCGGTCGCGACGCCCGAGCCGACGTAACCGCCCGCCCAGCCGAGACCCGTCGAACGGTCCAGGGTCACCGTCGCGCACCAGTCGCGGGGCACGCCGAGCACCCCCGACCAGGCGTGCGCGATCCGCGTCCCGGCCAACACCGGGAAGAACCCGACGAGGACCTCCCGCAGCGCCTCGACAGTCGCCGCCTGCGTCCGGCCGTCGTTGTCGGTGCGCGAACCGAAGCGGTACGGCACCCCGCGCCCGCCCAGCGCGATCCGCCCGTCGGCGGTGCGCTGCGCGTACATGTACGCGTGCGCCATGTCGCCGAGCGTCTGGCGCCCCTCCCAGCCGATCGCCGCCCACTGCCCGTCGGTCAGCGGCTCGGTGGCGATCATCGAGGAGTTCATGGGCAGCCAGGTGCGCTTCTGGCCCTTCAGGGCGGCGGTGAAGCCCTCGGTGCAGCGCAGCACATAGGGCGCGCGGACGGTGCCGTACGGCGTGACCGCGTGCTTGGGCCGGATCTCCGTCACCGGCGTCTGCTCGTGGATCGTCACGCCCAGCGCCTCGACGGCCGCCGCGAGCCCCTTGACCAGCTTCACCGGGTGCACCCGTGCCCCGTGCGGCGTCCACGACGACCCGACCGCGTCCGCGACCCGGATCCGCTCGGCCGTCTCCCGGGCGCCGTACAGCTCACGGTCCTTCTCGCCGTACGACAACTCGTGCTCGTGGAAGGCCCGCAGCCGCGCCAACTGCGCGGGCGTACGCGCGACTTCGAGGACGCCGCCCTTGTGGAGCCCGGCGTCGAAGCCCTCTTCCCCGACCACCCGGACAACCTCGTCGACGGTGTCGTTCATGGCCTTCTGCAGGCGTACGGCGGCCTCGTGGCCGTGCAGCTTCGCGTACCGGTCGCGGCCCGCGATGCCGTTGTAGAGCCAGCCGCCGTTGCGCCCGGAGGCGCCGTAGCCGCAGAACTTCTGCTCCAGGACGGTGATCCGCAGAAAGGGCACGGTCTTCTTCAGGTAGTACGCCGTCCACAGCCCCGTGTACCCGCCGCCGACGATCACCACGTCCGCCGACGCGTCACCGCCGAGCGGCTCCCGCGCCTCGGGGAAGCCGTCGTCCGCGTACCAGAAGGAGATGCCGCCGTTCACGACCCTGCTGCTCATGGCCTGGGACGTTAACCCGCCGGCACACCCGCTGTCTCCTTCGGATTCCGTGCTTTCTCCCGCCCCCTGACCAGCGGGTAACACCCGAAGCCGATCAGCACCGAGGAGAAGTGCCCGAGATCGGTGAAGGTCCGCCCGGTCACCAGGGGCACCGCGTACACGACGAGAACCGCGAACCCGTACACGTACCGCCACGGCTCCGGAATCCGGTACACCAGCACGGCGACCACCCCCGCCAGCGCGTAACTCACCCCGATGTCCAGCGTGTCGACCGCGGAGCCGGGCGCCATCCCGTGCCGGATCCCCCACAGCAGCGCCCCCTCGCTGACCAGCGTGGCCAGCACGTGCGCCACCCCGCACACCGCCAGCCAGCGCCCCGTCCCCAGCCACCGCTCGGCCGGCGCGTGGAAGACGGAGTACAGGACGGCGTACGGCAGCCAGTGCCCGCTGTCGATCCACAGGGCGCTGGAGACCAGCACCCGCGGCGGATCACTCGACAGCTCGTGGATGTTGGTCGAACGCTGCCGCAGGAACTCCTCCTCGAACTCCGGCGACATGTGGTGCAGCGCCACCGTCGTCACGAAGAGAACCGCCAGCCACACATAGGTGCCGGGGGCGCTGCGGACGTACGCCCACACCCTGTGGACACCCCGGTTAATTCGCATGAGTCGATTCACGCACGCCGATAGGGTCCGGCACGTGATCGACATTCCGCAGGAACTGGCGGCGGCACAGGAGCTGTACAACGGCGAGAAGGGCCGGGAGTTCATCGCCGGGCTGCCGGCCCTGGTCGAGGACTTCCTGGAACGCTGGGAGCTCACACCGGACGGCTCCCCCATGCACGGGGTCACCGCCCTGGTCCTGCCGGTCGTCCTACGCGCCGACGGCACCCGCGCCGTCCTGAAACTGCAACTCCTCGACGCGGAGAGCGCCGGCGAACCCGCCGCCCTGCGCCTCTGGGACGGCGACGGGGCGGTCCGCCTCCTCGACCACGACCCGGTCACCCACACCATGCTCCTGGAGCGCCTCGACTCCACCCGCATGCTGTCCACCCTGCCCGGCACCCGCGACGCGGTCCTCGTCATCGCCGGACTGCTGGCCCACCTGACCGCGGGACCCGCGCCCGCCGGGATGCGGCGGCTCGGAGACATCGCGCGCGCCCTGCTGGAGCGGACCCCCGAGGCCCTCAAGCGCATCCCCGACCCCGGGATCCGCCGTACCGTCGCCGACTGCGCGGCCGCCGTACGCGAGGTCGCGGACGAACCCGGCGACCGGCTCCTGCACTGGGACCTGCACGACGAGAACGTCCTCGCCTCCGACCGCGCCCCCTGGCTCGCCATCGACCCCAAACCCCTCGCCGGCGACCCCGGGTTCGAACTGTGGCCCGCCCTCGACAACCGCTACGACGCCGACGAGGTCACCTGGCGCTTCGACGCCATGACCGACATCCTCGGCCTGGACCGCGCACGCGCGCGTGCCTGGACCCTGGGACGGCTCCTCCAGAACGCCCTCTGGGACATCAAGGAAGGCCGCCCCGTCGCACCCCGCCAACTCGACATCGCCCACCGCCTGCGCACCCACCGGAGCCGACAGCCGTGATCCGCCCCGCCACCCCCGCCGACATCCCCGCGATCCACGCCCTGATCCGCGAACTCGCCGACTACGAAAGGGCCCTGCACGAGGCGAAGGCCACCGAGGAACAACTCCACGAAGCCCTCTTCGGCCCCCACCCCGCCGCCTACGCCCACGTGGCGACCGACTCCACGGACTCCGTGATCGGCTACGCCGTCTGGTTCCTCAACTTCTCCACCTGGCGCGGCGTCCACGGCATCTACCTCGAGGACCTCTACGTCCGCCCCACCGCCCGCGGCGGCGGCCACGGCAAGGCCCTGCTCACCGAACTCGCCCGCCTCTGCGTCGAACGCGGCTACCAACGCCTCGAATGGTCCGTCCTGAACTGGAACACCCCCGCGATCGACTTCTACGAGTCCCTCGGCGCCCGCCCACAGAACGACTGGACCGTGTACCGCCTGACCGACGAGGCCCTCGTGAACGCCGCCGCCCACTGAGGAAGCCGCGCCGCACGCGGCTCACCAGCTGATCCCGGCCGCCACCGGGCGGTGGTCGCTGCCGGTGGCCGGCAGCACCCAGGAGCTCCGCGGGTCCACCCCGCGCACCAGGATCTGGTCGATCCGCGCCACCGGGAACCCCGCCGGCCAGGTGAAGCCGAAGCCGTCCCCTGCCACGTCCTGGACCGAGCGCAGCCGTGCAGTGAGGCCGGCGAGCGCGCGGTCGTCGGTGGTGCCGTTCAGATCCCCGAGCAGCACCAGCCGCCCGTTCGGCTCGGCGGCGACGGCCCGGGCGAGCGCCTTCGCGTTGCGGTCCCGGCTGTCCGTCCAGAACCCGCCCCTGGGCATCACCCGTACGGACCCCAAGTGGGCCACATACACCGCCAGCGGCCCCCGGCTCGTCGCCACCGTGGCACGCAGCGCGCGGTTGTACGACAGCTTCACAGCCGCCGACTTGGTGTCCCCCAACGGCCCGGCGTCCATCCCCGTGTCCACCGGCCGCACATCCGACAGCGGCAACCTGCTCCACAACCCGACCGTGCCGAGCACCGCGTGGTACCGGTACGCCTTCGCCAACTCCTCCTCATACACCGGCTTCGCCCTCGGGGTGATCTCCTCAAGCCCCAGCACGTCCGCCCCCGACGCGACCAGGTCCCGAGCGGTACCGACCGGGTCGGGATTGCCGGCGCCGACGTTGTGACCGGCCACGACGAGGTCACCGCCCGCCTGGGACCGGTCGCCCAGCAGCCCGCCGAACAGACTCACCCACACCGTGACCGGCAGCAGCAGCGCGACCACCGCGGAGGCGGAACGGCGCCACAGCCCACCGGCCAGCAGCACCGGCACGAACACGCCGAACCACGGCAGGAAAGTCTCCACCAGAGAGCCGAGCCCGCCGCGGTCCGTGATCTCCCCGTGCAGCAGCATCAGCAGACCGAGCAGCACCGCCAGCCCCGCGAGCACCGGGCCGCGCTTCCAGGGACCCGGCCGGGAGACGACGCCGAGCACCCGGCCCAGGCCCGCACGCCGACCGGAGCCACCCCGTGGGGGCCTGTGAGTCCGCGGGTCGCTGTCCGCTGTCCGTACCGAGGACGGGTATCTCGTCATACGACCAGTCAAGACAGCACGGTGTTGCCGCCCCGTATGCGGATTTCAATACGCCGACGATATGCCCCCGCTCGTAGCATCGAAGGCATGCGTGTGCTGATCGTGGAGGACGAGCTCTACATGGCAGAAGCCATCCGCGACGGGCTGCGCCTAGAAGCGATCGCGGCCGACATCGCAGGCGACGGCCACACCGCTCTGGAACTGCTGAGCATCAACACCTACGACATCGCCGTCCTCGACCGGGACATCCCCGGCCCCTCCGGAGACGACATCGCCACACGCATCATCGACTCCGGCAGCGGCATGCCCATCCTCATGCTCACCGCCGCCGACCGCCTCGACGACAAGGCCACCGGCTTCGAACTCGGCGCCGACGACTACCTCACCAAACCCTTCGAACTCCAGGAACTCGCCCTCAGACTCAGAGCGCTCGACCGCCGACGCGCCCACAGCAGACCTCCCGTACGGGAGATCGCGGACCTGCGCCTCGACCCGTTCCGCCGAGAGGTCTACCGGGACGGCCGCTACGTCGCCCTGACCCGGAAGCAGTTCGCCGTCCTCGAAGTCCTCGTCGCCGCAGAAGGAGGCGTCGTCAGCGCCGAACAACTCCTGGAACGCGCGTGGGACGAGAACGCCGACCCGTTCACCAACGCCGTACGCATCACCGTCTCCGCCCTGCGCAAACGACTCGGCGAACCCTGGATCATCGCCACCGTGCCGGGCGCCGGATACCGCATCGACACACGGCCGGGAGCCCCGGACGAGGGAGCGGACCGTGGATAGGGCGCCCGGCCTGAGTGTCCGCCTCAAACTCACCCTCAGCTACGCCGGGTTCCTCATGCTCGCGGGCATCCTGCTGATCGTCGCCGTGGGGCTGTACCTGTCTCTCCAGGGGGAGTTGTTCAACGAAGCGGGGGCGGTGCAGGCAACCCCGGGCACCATGTTCCTGAAAGCCTTCGCCCCGACGGCAGCCGCGACGATGGCGTTCCTGCTGGTGTTCGGCGTCCTGGGAGGCTGGATCCTCGCCGGCCGCATGCTCGCCCCCCTGAACCGCATCACGGACGCCACCCGCACGGCCGCGACCGGATCCCTCTCCCACCGGATCCGGCTGCCGGGCCGCAAGGACGAGTTCCGCGAACTGGCCGACACCTTCGACGCGATGCTCGCCCGCCTCGAAGCACACGTCGCCGAACAGCGCAGATTCGCGGCGAACGCCTCCCACGAACTGCGCACCCCGCTCGCGATCTCCAAGTCACTCCTCGACGTCGCCCGCACCGACCCGCACCACGACACCGGCCGGCTCATCGACCGCCTCCACACCGTCAACACCCGGGCCATCGACCTCACCGAGGCACTGCTCCTGGTCAGCCGCGCCGAGCAACGGTCCTTCACCCGCCAACGCGTCGACCTGTCCCTCATGGCGGAAGAAGCCACCGAGACACTCCTCCCCCTCGCGGAGAAGCACGGCGTCACCATCGAAACCGGCGGCGAGATCACCGTCACGACCGGATCTCAGGCGCTGCTGCTCCAGCTCACCACGAACCTCGTCCACAACGCGATCGTCCACAACCTGCCCGAGCAGGGCACCGTGTGGATCGCCACCGAGGCCCGCCCGGGGACAGCGGTCCTCACCGTCGAGAACACCGGCGACCAGCTCGCCCCCGAGCTGGTCCCGACCCTCACCGAGCCCTTCCAGCGCGGCACCGAACGCATCCACACCGACCACGCGGGCATCGGCCTGGGCCTCGCCATCGTCAAGACCATCACCCAGGCCCACGACGGCACCCTGACCCTCGCCCCGCGCGTCGCGGGCGGGCTGCGCATCAGCGTAGAGCTGCCAACGCAAAACCCCAGGTCAGACGGAGTCTGACCTGGGGTTCGACAAAGCCCCCTGTCGGACTCGAACCGACGACCACGGCTTTACAAGAGCCGAGCTCTTCCATCTGAGCTAAGGAGGCGCCGCGCACCACAACGCCGTACGCGAGGCTGCACCACTGTACACAGAGCCGGTTTCCCCAAGCCACGAAGTTCCGCACTCCACACGATCCCAAAACCGTGCGTAACCATCCGTGCACCCGTTCGTTGATCGAGCTGACGTGCTGTTCCGAAGATCGGATCGTCAGGGAGGGGTCATGGGGGAGACAGAGGCCGAGCGCATCAAGCGTGAAGTCCTCGGCATCGGCGAGCGCCGGAAGCACCACACACGCAAGGCGACTCCGCTGAAGTCCCATGCCAAGGCGCCCGACACGCATCACCGTCTGTACCGGTTCCGCTTCTATCCGAACGAGGAGCAGGCCGAGCAGTTGGATCGGACGTTCGGGGCGTGTCGGTGGGTCTACAACGAGGGGCTGGCGCTGCGTTCGGGGGCCTGGGAGCGGTATCGGGTGAATGTGGGGTTCGCGGAGACGTGTCGGGCGCTGACGGGTTGGAAGCGGAAGGAGGAGACGGCGTGGTTGGGGGATGTGTCGTCGACGGTGCTTCAGCAGTCGCTGCGTCATCTGGATCAGGCGTACGGCCGTTTCTTCAAGGGTGAGGCCAGGTATCCGAGGCGGAAGAAGAAGGGTCGTTCGCGGGATTCAGCAACGTATGTGCGTACGGGGTTCAAGTGGGTGGAGGATCCGGGGCGGCCGGGGACCGGTCTGATCACGTTGGCGAAGCAGTCGGTGCCGTTGGACATCCGGTGGTCTCGGGCCTTGCCTGCCGGGGAGGTTCCGGTGCGGTTGTCGGTGACGCGGGATCGGGCGGCCCGGTATTTCGTGTCCGTGCTGGTGGAGGAGCGGATAGCGGCGTTGCCTGTGGTGTTCCTGCCGGGGACGCGGGAGCCGAAGGCAGTTGGGGTGGATGTCGGGCTGGCGTCGCTGGTCATCCTGGACGACGGGACGAAGTTCGATCATCCGCGGTTGTTGAAGCGGTACGCGGAGAAGTTGGCGTGGTTGCAGCGGGAGCTGCACAGGAAGGTGCGGGGGTCGAAGAATCGGCAGAAGGTCCGAGAGAAGATCGCGCGGCTGTACGCCCTGATCAGTGACGTACGCAGGGACATGCTGAACCAGCTCACCACCCGCCTCGTGCGCGAGAACCAAGTGCTCGTGGTGGAGGATCTCTCGGTCGGGACCTTGATGCGGGTGGCGCGCGGCAAGGGGCGAGGACGGAAGGCGAAGCTGAATCAGGCGATCATGGACGCCTCGTGGGGAGAGTTGCTACGGCAGCTGCGCTACAAGTGCGAGTGGTATGGCCGGACGCTGGTGGTTGTAGATCGCTTCTTTCCCTCGACACGGCGGTGCTCCGCCTGCCATGTCACGGGGCCAAGACTGGACGTCTCGGTTCGCAAGTGGACGTGTGGCGGGTGCGGGGCCCTGCACGATCGTGATGTGAACGCTGCCGTGAACCTCAGAGACGAGGGATTGCGTTTGCTGGCCGCGTAGAGCGCGGCTGCCGTAGTACGGACCGACGGGCCGTCGGCCGGAATGCCTGTGGAGTCCGTGTAAGACCGGTCAGGCCCAGCTCACCGTAGCTGTGCGTGGGTGGCAGTGGGTGTTGAAGCAGGAAGCCGCTGGGCAAGGTCAAAAGTAAGTTGCTCTGCCCCGTTCGAAAGTTTCCGCGAAGTTCACAGTCCGCCAGGTACTGACATACGCATGAACGCCAGGTACCGTCCAGAGCCAGTCCACACCTGTGTGGACTACACCACCTTCCTACAACGGATCGTCCGGCACGTTCCTGCCGGTAGAAGGGGGCCTCTGAGCCATGGCCACTGTTTCGTTCGACAAGGCGACCCGCATTTACCCGGGTTCCACGAAGCCCGCCGTCGACGGTCTCGACATCCACATCGAGGACGGCGAGTTCCTCGTCCTGGTCGGCCCGTCCGGCTGTGGCAAGTCCACCTCGCTCCGCATGCTGGCGGGGCTCGAGGACGTCAACGGCGGCGCCATCCGCATCGGTGACCGCGACGTCACGCACCTGCCGCCGAAGGACCGGGACATCGCCATGGTGTTCCAGAACTACGCGCTGTACCCGCACATGACCGTCGCCGACAACATGGGCTTCGCGCTCAAGATCGCCGGCATCAACAAGGCGGAGATCCGGCAGAAGGTCGAGGAGGCCGCGAAGATCCTCGACCTCGTGGAGTACCTGGACCGCAAGCCGAAGGCGCTCTCCGGTGGTCAGCGCCAGCGTGTCGCGATGGGCCGTGCCATCGTGCGTGAGCCCCAGGTCTTCCTCATGGACGAGCCGCTGTCCAACCTGGACGCCAAGCTCCGTGTCTCGACCCGTACGCAGATCGCCTCGCTGCAGCGCCGTCTCGGCATCACCACCGTCTACGTCACCCACGACCAGGTCGAGGCCATGACGATGGGCGACCGGGTGGCCGTGCTGAAGGACGGTCTGCTCCAGCAGGTCGACTCGCCGCGCAACATGTACGACCGCCCGGCGAACCTGTTCGTCGCGGGCTTCATCGGCTCCCCGGCGATGAACCTCGTCGAGGTCCCGATCACCGACGGCGGTGTGAAGTTCGGCAACAGCGTGGTGCCCGTCAACCGCGAGGCCCTCAAGGCCGCCTCCGACAAGGGTGACACCACCGTCACCGTCGGCGTCCGCCCCGAGCACTTCGACATCGTCGAGCACAACGGCGCCGCCGCCTCGGCCCTCTCCAAGGACACCGAGGACGCCCCGGCCGGTCTCGCGGTCACCGTGAACGTCGTCGAGGAGCTCGGCGCCGACGGTTACGTCTACGGTTCCGCCAAGGTCGACGGCGAGCTGAAGGACCTGGTCGTCCGTGTCAGCGGCCGCGCGGTCCCGGAGAAGGGCGCCACGCTGCACGTCGTGCCGCGTCCGGGCGAGACCCACGTGTTCTCGACCTCCACGGGCGAGCGCCTCACCGACTGAGGACGAACCGCAGCAATTCACCCAGGTTGACGAGAAGGGCCCCGCAGAGCTTCTGCGGGGCCCTTCTCGCGCCCGGAACCCTCCCCGAACGTCCCCGAACGCGTCGACAAATACCCCGGCACACCGGTCATTTCGAGCAGTGTTCGTCAACGCCCTACCCGAAAATCGGCACTGCCTCATCCCCCGAACCGGTGACTAAATGTCGCCAAATCATTACCGCACGCTACCCTCACACGCGTGAAGCACTCCACTTACCAACAGACGCGACGCGGCCGGGGCCCCGCCCGCCGTATCGGCCGCTCCCTCGCCCTTGTCCTGCCGGTCGTCCTGGTGCTCTCCGGGACCCTCGCGGTCACCCGAGTCAACTGGTCGGGGGATCCCTCGAGCTCCTCGGTGCTCACCGCCTCGGACGCGACGGTCTCGGACAGCAAGCCGCGCAGCGCGCCCCTCGCCCCCCAGGACGCCCTGCGCGGGCAGCTCCTGACCGAGCTCCAGGAGAAGAACCCCGGCATCGCCCTCACGCACCTCCAGGAGGCCGTGAACGAGCGTCCCTCGCTCGCCAGACACTGCGCCTCCATCGCGAAGGCCCTGGGCCGCGCCGCGGTCCGTGTGTACGGCCCCACGCGTGCCCAGTCCTACGCCCGCCCCGTGTGCGACACGTCGTTCGCGACGGGTGTGGCCGCGGCACACAGCGGCTGACCCCGCGAGAGGGGATGCCGACCGAAGTCGGGAGAGGGGCGCGTCGTAAGGTTCCGGTCATGACCGATCCGAACGCCGCGTCCCGTCCCACCCAGGCCGTGATCCTGGCCGGCGGCCAGGGCTCACGGTTGCGCCCCTACACCGACGACCGGCCCAAGCCGATGGTCGAGATCCCCGGCACGGGAACTCCGATCATCGGCCATCAGCTTGTCTGGCTCGCCGAGGAGGGTGTGACGGACGTGGTGGTCAGCTGCGGGCATCTCGCCGAGGTGCTCCAGGACTGGCTGAGGACGGCCGACCTTCCGCTGCGTGTCCAGACGGTCATCGAGACGGAGCCGCTCGGCCGGGGTGGCGGACTGAAGTACGCGGCGGCGCGTCTGCCGCAGCCGGATCAGGCGTGGTACGCGACGAACGGTGACATCTGGACCCGGTTCTCGCTGCGGGACATGGCGGACTTCCACACCGAGCGGGACGCGGTCGCGACGCTCGCGCTGGCGCGGCCGCGCATTCCGTGGGGGGCCGTGCAGACCGACGGGTTCGGTCACATCACCGACTTCATAGAGGCACCGCCGTCGACGTTCGAGATCAACGCGGGCGTGTACGTCTTCTCGCCCGGGTTCGCCGATCTGCTGCCGGAGCGGGGGGACCATGAGCGGACGACGTTCCCCACGCTGGCCCGTGAGTTGCGGCTGGCCGGGTTCCCGATCCCGCAGGGGGCGTACTGGCGGGCCATCGACACCGCGAAGGATCTGACCGAGGCGGCGAAGGAGCTGGCGGCGCTCGGCCGGTAGGGGCGCCGTACAGCCGACGCCGTACAGCCGACGCCGTGCCGTACAGCCGATAAGGGCGCCGTAGACCGGGAAGGTCCCGCACAGTCTCTGTGCGGGACCTTCTCCGTGCGCGGGCGGTGTCTCTCAGCCGGTGGGGTCGCCCAGTACGTCGCCCACCGGCCCGCCTACCCCAACAGGCCGCCCACCAGGCCCGGTTGGCCGGAGGACGAGCCCCCGGTGCCGGAGCCGCCTGTTGAACCGCCGGAGGTGCTCGTGCCGCCGGTCGGGCCCGAGGTGGTGCTGGGGGCCTGCTGGGCCGGGGAGGACTGCTGGGGCGAGGTCCGGCCCGTGGTGCCCTGGGTCTGGCTGGGCGAGCCGCCGGTGGTGGTTGTGGTGCCGGTGTCGCCGGTGACGCCGGGGGTCGCCGAGGTCTTGGCGGACGGGCCCCTGGTGGCGCCCTGGCTGGGCTCGGTGGACGCCGGCGGCTTCTTGTGGCGGGCCTTGGCGGAGTCCTGCGGGAGCGGGGAGCCGGGCAGTTCGTTGCGCGGGGCATCGCCGGGGCCGGGGACGATGACGCGGTCGGCGTCCCGGACGGCACTGCCGAGCACCGAGCCGATCAGCAGGGTCAGGCCCATCACGATGGCGGTGACGAGGGCTCCGCGCCGAAGGACGTAGCGGCGCAGTTCCCAGATGTCGGAGAGGGGTCCGAGGCGGCGCCAGGCGCTGCCCGCGAGGCGGCCGTCGATGGAGTAGACGGGGGCGCCGGCGATGATCAGCGGGGACCAGGCGGCGAGGTAGATGATGTCGGGGGTGTCGTAGGCGGGGACGCTCTTCCAGCTGACGGTGACGAGGAGCGCGGCGGACAGGCCGGCGCCGACGACCGCGGCGACCCGCTGCCAGCAGCCCAGGATAGTGAGGACGCCCACGATGACCTGGAGGAAGGCGATGACGAGGCCGGAGCCGACGGGGTGCTGGAGGGCGAACTGGCGCAGTGGTTCGGCGACTTCCCAGGGGTGCAGGGTGTTGAGCCACTTGACCATGGAGCCGCGTTTGCCGCCGTCGAAGTAGACGGGGTCGCACAGCTTGCCCATGCCGGCGTAGATGGAGATGAAGCCGAGGAAGATCCGGAGCGGGAGGAGGACGACGCCGAGGTTCATCCGGCGGCCCGGGTAGTAGGCGTGCCGCGCGGCTTCGTCGCCCTGTCGCCTGGTGGCGCGGTCGGCGCGGGCCTCGTCGAAGCCGTCGTCGAACTCCTCGCCCTTGTGGGCGGGTTCGTCGTACGCGCTGCCCACCGTGCGCATGTGGGGCAGGAGTCGGGTGCCGTCGCCGTCGGGGGTGCGCTGGGCGCCGACGACCGGGGTCTCCATGGTCTGGGCCAACTCGCCGTCGTAGTCGGCCTGGTAGCCGTGGTCGACGTCGATACGGGGGATGACCTGGGTGGCTCCGGCGTCGGCGGTGGGCGGCTCGGCATGGCCGACGCTGCCGCCCCGCGCGGCCTGCAACAGGCGGTGGGCGCCGGTGTCGTCGGGGGCGGACCTGCCGCTCCACACGACGGGCCGTCGGCGCCCCGCGGCGCCGACGGCCGGCATCCGGGCGGTGTCCTCGGCGGCGATCAAGTGCCGTGCGATCCGCGGGGACTGGGCGCGTCTCGTCGACGCGCCCAACTGCACGCGGAAGCTCGCATGATTGACGATGATCTGCGCCGGATCGCTCGGCACCTTCACCATGCTCAGCGCGGGAGCGTCGTCGAATCCCGACGGGCCGTCCCCCGTGGGTGTGCGGGGTGTTCTGGTGTCCACACTCATCTAACCGAGTGACGTGTGCTTAGGACACTGCTTTGACTCGCCGGATGTGTCCGGACCCCGTCAAGCTTGCCCCGTACGCCGGGAACACCCCGTGTGGGGGACTGCGCCGAACAGTCGTTCAGCTGCGTCGGCGAGCCGCTTCGTACAGCACGATCCCCGCCGCGACACCGGCGTTGAGCGACTCCGCGCCGCCCGGCATGGGGATCCGCACCCGGTAGTCGCAGGTCTCGCCGACCAGGCGGGACAGGCCCTTGCCCTCGCTGCCGACCACGATGACGACGGGGCCGCCGAGGGCCTGGAGGTCGCCGATCTCGTGCTCGCCGTCGGCGGCGAGGCCGACGACCGCGATGCCCTGCTTCTTGTACGCCTCCAGGGCGCGGGTCAGGTTGGTGCAGCGGGCGACCGGGGTGCGGGCGGCCGTACCGGCGGACGACTTCCACGCACCGGCGGTCATGCCGGCCGCGCGCCGCTCGGGCACGAGGACGCCGTGGCCGCCGAAGGCGGAGACGGAGCGGACGGCGGCACCGAGGTTGCGCGGGTCGGTCACGCCGTCGAGGGCGACGATCAGCGGGTCCTCGCCGTCGTCGTAGGCGGCGGCCGCGAGGTCCTCGGGGTGGGCGTACTCGTACGGCGGGACCTGGAGGACCAGGCCCTGGTGGTTGAGCCCGTTGGTCATGCGGTCGAGCTCGGGGCGGGGGGCCTCCATGAGGTGGACGCCGCCCCGGTCGGCGACGAGCTGGAGCGCCTCGCGCACGCGCTCGTCGTTGTCGATGAACTGCTGGACGTAGAGCGTCACCGCGGGCACGCCCTCGCGCAGCGCCTCGACGACGGGGTTGCGGCCGACGACCATCTCCGAGGTGCCCTTGCCGCCGCGGCCGCGCGCCACGGGACGGCGTACCGCCTGCTTCGCCTTGGAGTTGGCGATGCGGTTCTTCTTGTGTCCCTTGCGCGCCTCGGCGGGCGGGGTCGGCCCCTTGCCCTCCAGGCCCCTGCGCCGCTGGCCGCCACTGCCGACCTGCGCGCCCTTCTTGCCGGACATGCGGCGGTTGTTGGCTGCCATGACCTACCTGTTCTACGTGAGTGTCTGCGTCGGTGAAACGTTCGTACGTCTATGCAGTGTGCCGCCCGGAGGGCCGGGCGGCACAATCGATCAAGGAAAGGGCTAGCGGGGACCCAGCGTCCAGCGCGGCCCCTGGGGACCGTCCTCGATGGTCAGGCCCGACTGGCCGAGCTGGTCGCGGATGGCGTCGGCGGTGGCCCAGTCCTTGCGGGCACGGGCCGCCTCGCGCTGGTCGAGAACCAGGCGTACGAGGCTGTCGACCACGCCGTGCAGGTCCTCGCCCCGGTCGGACTCACCGGCCCAGTGCGTGTCGAGCGGGTCGAGGCCGAGGACGCCGAGCATGGCGCGCACCTCGGCGAGGCGGGCCACCGCGGCTTCCTTGTCGTCGGCCGCGAGCGCGCTGTTGCCCTGCCGGACAGTGGTGTGCACGACGGCGAGCGCCTGCGGGACACCCAGGTCGTCGTCCATGGCCTCGGCGAAGGCGGGCGGGACGTCGGTGGCCGGCTCGACGGGACCGGCCTTCTCCACCACGCGCTGCACGAAGCCCTCGATCCGCGCGAACGCCGACTCGGCCTCGCGCATGGAGTCCTCGCTGTACTCGATCATCGAGCGGTAGTGCGGGGTGCCGAGGTAGTACCGCAGCACGATGGGCCGCCATGTCTTGACCATCTCGGAGACGAGGACCGAGTTGCCGAGCGACTTGGACATCTTCTCGCCGCTCATGGTGACCCAGGCGTTGTGCACCCAGTAGCGGGCGAACTCGTCGCCGTAGGCCTTGGCCTGGGCGATCTCGTTCTCGTGGTGCGGGAAGATCAGGTCCAGGCCGCCGCCGTGGATGTCGAAGACGGAGCCGAGGTACTTGTGGGCCATCGCCGAGCACTCCAGGTGCCAGCCGGGGCGGCCGCGGCCCCACGGGGTCTCCCAGTCGGGCTCGCCGGGCTTGGCGGCCTTCCACATGGCGAAGTCCCGCGGGTCCCGCTTGCCGGTGATGCCCTCCTCGGCGGGCTGGCGCATCTCGTCCAGGTCCTGCCGGGACAGCTCCAGGTAGGCGGGCCAGGACCGTACGTCGAAGTAGACGCTGCCGTCGGCCTCGTAGGCGTGTCCGCGCTCGATGAGGCCGCGCATCATCTCGATCATCTCGGGGACGTGCCCGGTGGCGCGCGGTTCGTAGGTCGGCGGCAGGCAGCCGAGCGCGTTGTAGCCGTCGTTGAAGGCGCGCTCGTTGTCGTAGCCGATGGACCACCAGGGGCGGTTCTGGTCGGCCGCCTTGACGATGATCTTGTCGTCGATGTCGGTGACATTCCGGATGAAGGTGACCTCGTAGCCGCGGTACTGGAACCAGCGGCGCATGATGTCGAAGTTCAGGTAGGAGCGGATGTGACCGATGTGCGGGGCGGCCTGCACGGTGGCGCCACAGAGGTAGATCGAGACACAGCCCGGCGTGAGCGGGGCGAAGTCACGGATCTGCCGGGCGCTGGTGTCGTACAGGCGAATAGTCACGGGACCTAGGGTAGTGGGCCGAAGGGGGTGCGTGGAGCAGCCTTTTGTCACCCTTCCCTTACGGCCGTTTGTCACCTTTCCCTTACGGCCGGTGCTCACCCTTCCCTTACGACCGGGTGGTCACCCATCCCTTACGGCCGGTGGTCACCCTTCCCTTACGACCAGGGCCATCGCGACCGCCATCAGTCCCTCGCCGCGGCCGGGGAATCCGAGGCCGTCCGTGGTCGCCCCCGACACCGACACCGGGGCACCCGCCGCCTCCGACAGGATCTTCTGCGCCTCGTCCCTGCGCCTGCCGATCTTCGGGCGCGGACCCACCACCTGTACGGCGATGTTGCCGATCCGGAAGCCCGCCGCGCGGACGATCCGGGCCGCCTCCGTCAACAGCGTGACGCCGGACGCACCCGACCACTCGGGGCGGCCGGTGCCGAAGTGCTGACCGAGGTCGCCGAGGCCGGCCGCGGAGAAGAGCGCGTTGCAGGCGGCGTGGGCGACGACGTCCGCGTCGGAGTGGCCGGCCAGGCCGGTGCCCTCGCCCTCCCACTTCAGGCCGGCGCACCACAGCTCGCGGCCCTCCTCGAAGGCGTGGATGTCGGTGCCGATGCCGACCTGGGGCAGGAGTACGGGCTGCTCAGAAGCCATCGTTGAGCCTCCTGCGGGCCAGGACCGCCTCCGCGAGGACCAGGTCCAGGGGGCGGGTCACCTTGAACGCCTCCTCGTGACCGGGCACGACGACGACGGTGTGCCCGAGCCGCTCGACCATGCTCGCGTCGTCGGTGACGTCCTCGGTGACCGTCTCGTGGGCGCGGATCAGGGTCGCCCGGTCGAAGCCCTGCGGGGTCTGCACGGCACGCAGGCGCGCGCGGACCGGGGTGGCCACCACCGGCTCCGGCTCACCGGGAGCGAGGGCCGGCTCGACCTCCTTCACGGTGTCCGCGAGGGGCAACGCCGGGACGACGGCGGGCGCGCCGTCCCGTACGGCCTCGATGACCGCGTCGACGGTGTCGACCGGGACGAGCGGGCGGGCCGCGTCGTGGACCAGGACGATGCCGAAGTCCAAGGGCAGGGCGTCCAGGCCGAGCCGGACCGATTCCTGACGGGAGTCGCCGCCCGGGACGACGAGGAAGTCCGTGCGCTCGGGCAACGCGTGCGCGTCGAGGAGGGACTTGACCTCGCCGGCGCCGTCGGGCGGGGCCACGACGACGACCAGGGAGACGGCACGGGACGCGGCCATCGCGCGGACCGCGTGGATCAGCATGGGGGTGCCGTTCAGCGCGCGGAGGGCTTTGGGGGCGCCCGGACCGAGGCGTACGCCCCGTCCGGCGGCCGGAATCACCACCGCGGTGCGGGCCTCCGCATGTGCTTCGGCGGGCGAAGGACGCGAAACGTCAGACATCGGTTCCTGTCAGGTTTGTGTGCTCGGCCAACGTGGGTACGGAGACAGCGTGCCGGGCGCGACGGCTTGACCGGACCCTTCCGTGACCCCGGTCGAGCCAGCTGCCCGGGCCCGGCACGCCAAGTATCGGGGGATCTTTCTCCGAGAGAAAAACGCGCACGGCACGTGGGGCGTCTTCGCAGTGAGCGTCATGGATCCGGCATCCGGAGACAGACATGCCGCAGCGCCCGGCGACAGCTGTTGCGTCATCGGGCACCGCGGCATTTCAGTGCGGCAATTCGGATTCAGTTTGTGCTGAGCTGAGCGGGCGAGGTGCCTGCACAGAGACGCTCAGGACGCGAGAACCTCGTCGAGCAGCGCCTCGGCCTTGTCCTCGTTCGTGTTCTCCGCGAGGGCGAGTTCACTCACCAGGATCTGCCGAGCCTTGGCGAGCATGCGCTTCTCACCTGCGGAGAGTCCGCGCTCGCGCTCACGACGCCACAGGTCACGCACGACTTCCGCGACCTTGATGACATCGCCGGAGGCGAGCTTCTCCAGGTTTGCCTTGTAACGACGGGACCAGTTAGTGGGCTCCTCGGCGTACGGCGCGCGCAGCACCTCGAAGACCCGGTCCAGCCCGTCCTGACCGACCACATCGCGCACGCCGACGAACTCCGCATTGTCCGCTGGCACACGTACCGTCAGGTCACCCTGGGCGACCTTCAGCACCAAGTAGGTCTTGTCCACGCCTTTGATCTGGCGAGTTTCGATAGCCTCGATCAGCGCGGCCCCGTGATGGGGATAGACCACGGTGTCGCCAACCTTGAACGTCATGTGACAGGTACCCCTTCCGTGGCTATCCAGGGTAACACGGAAACTGCGGGTTCTGAATGGCGTTTTCGCAGGTCAGGGCATATCTCGGGGCTTGACAACAGCAACAGGAACGTGCTGCGCAGGCCGCACGGAACAAGGAATTCGCAGGTCGGAGCGGCTCTCCGCGCGAGGTGAAACGCGTACGTTACACACATCCGGAGGCCCCTCCGGACGGACTAACGTCCCCAAATGTCCGGTTCCATGTGTGCGACTTCCGCTACTCCGTTCGGTGCCCGGAGTCACTTCCCCGCCGAATCCGGAATTGATCACGCACGGCCGGCAGATCAGGTGGCGGATCAGGTGGTGATCAATTCCGGGGGCGGTCACACATTCCTTCACGGAAGTTTTGCTACTGGATGCGAACGCGGTTATGTGAATGCCGGACGAGCGCCGGAGTGCGGGGCAGAAGTGACCGGTGAGTCACTTGTGAAGCGAGTGACATGGGAGTGAGACGGGAGTGAGACGGGAGTGACACGCCCCTTGGGGAGGGTCGGGTGCGGCCCTGCGGGAACGGCTCGGTAACCTAAGGCCGCTGACAGACACTTAGCGCGGCTTTACGGGCCGCCCCGCTCAAGTCAAGGAGTTGCCGCCGCCGTGAGCAGCAGCCTTCGACGCGGCGCCCTCGCCGCCTCTGCCATCGCGTTCTCGATCGCCGCGCTCTCCGCGTGCGCGGCCGGCAGCGACGCCCAGACCCTGGAGGTCAAGCCGGACAACGCGGAGACCCGCGTGGGCGACATCAAGCTCCAGAACGTCGTGGTGATCACCCAGACGACCCCCGAGGCCTCCGGTGAGACCAAGGGCCCGGCCGTGCTCTCCGGCACCGTCTTCAACTCCGGCGACAAGGCCCAGACGCTGGACTCCGTGCGCATCGACGGCGGCGGCAGCGCCCGGATCACGCCCGCCAAGGGCAAGGGCAAGGTGACCGTCCCGGCCCACGGCTCCGTCATCCTCGGCGGCAAGGGCAACGCCTCCGCCGCGGTGACCGACCTCGGCGCGGGCGTCAAGAACGGCAACGCCCAGAAGGTCACCTTCACCTTCAGCACGACCGGTGAGGTCAGCCTGCGCGCCTTCGTCGTCCCGGCCGACAGCTACTACGCCAAGTGGGGCCCGAGCGCCGCGCCGACGGCGCCGAAGCCCTTGCCGAAGCCGACCGGCTCAGCGACCCCGACCGGCTCCGCCACGCCGACCGGCGCGGCGTCCGCGTCCACGAGCGCGACGGCCACCGCGTCGGCCGCGGGCCACTGAGCGGCCGTACGAGACAGCGGACGTACGAGACCGTCGTCACGTCGTACGCCGAAGGGCGGGACCTCCTCGGAGG
>NZ_JBHVYZ010000085.1:0-29190 GCF_042880295.1 Streptomyces sp. NPDC058307 | reverse complement strand
GTCGTCAATCGCCAAAGCCGTCCTCACCCTGGAGAGGCAACGCTGAAAATGCTCAGTGGCTCCGGTGATGGCTGGCCATGAAAGCGGAGGACCTCGAAGAAACCACCATCTACAACTACGGGATTACCCTGGACCGAGTTCGGGGGAGGCTCGGCGATATCCGTCTCCAGGACCTTCCTGAAGAGCACGTGGAAGAGTGGAGAGACTGGGCGCTGGCGCATGGCCGCGTGCGAGGCAAAAGAGCCGGGACGCCACCCAGTATGACGAGTGTGGATATGAGCCTCGCTCTGCTGAAGGAAGCGCTGGGGAGAGCCGTTACCCGGCGGTTGGTGTACGTCAATGTCGCTGCGCACGGGACCATTCCCCGGAGAGCGCGCAAGGAAGAGCGGAAGACTGAAGAGGAGGTGCCGCCCTGGAACGTCCAGGAGGTTCAGAAGTTCATCCATGGAATCAGGGGTGAGCGTCTCTGTGCTGCGCTTCTTCTTTCGCTGATGGGGCTTCGTCCAGCTGAAGTCTGCGGCCTCCGGTGGGAGGACGTTGACTTGGAGAACGCCACGATCGTCATTGCCGACACGCGGACGATGATGGGCAACCGGTACGTGGTGGAGAAGGACACCAAGTCTTTTGCGGCTGAGCGGGATCCGCCGCTGCCGGCGCTGGTTCTGGGGGCTCTCAAGGCATTCCGGGCTCTCCAAGCAGAGGAGAGGCTCGCTCTGGGGGAGGCGTACAGGGCGTCGGGCTACGTGCTGGCGCATGAAGCGGGCGACGCCTTCACGATCAAGCAACTTCGCTGACGCGCGTACCGGCTTATGGAGCTTTCAGGCTCCGTCGCGTCAGGCTCTACGACGCACGCTCGTCGTGCTTCACCTTCCTGGCCAACAACGGCGTCCCGGACCACATCCTCGCGCGATGGGCCGGACATGCGAACGTAAAGACGACCAAGCGGTGGTACGTCAAGCCGGATGTAGAAGATCTTCGCGGAGCTGCCACCACTTGGGATGGTCTGCACGGGGGTGCGGCAGAGGGGCAAGGATGAGCCACGCGGATCGAGCCGAGCGACTTGCGCGCCGACCAAGGCTTCTACCAAGCGTTCACTGTGTGGTGTTTGAGCTGCTGTAGGGCAGGATTTCGGAAGGTTTCCGGGTGGATCATGCCGAGCCTCGCTCGTGCCACCACACTCGATGGTGCTTCCTGAACCGGCTGGGGGCCGTGATCAAAGAGGAAAGCATTGCGTGTAGCGACTGTAAGGGGGGCCCGAGCCCGGAGGGCCGACTGCCGTCAAGGCCACGAGTACATGCCCGTGTATACCCGGTTCTCGCCGGCAGGACCGGAGCGTGGCAAGGCCCGCTACGTCTACCCCGGCTATGTGACATCTCGTGACAGATGAGAGGCTCAGAAGGGTGAGCGAGACACCACCGAACACCCTGCAATACCGCTTTGACGGGCCGGAAGAGGCTCCCGTCCTGATCCTCGGTCCCTCACTGGGTACCACATGGCACATGTGGGACCGCCAGGTCCCCGAACTGGTCAAGCAGTGGCGCGTCTTCCGGTTCGACCTGCCGGGGCACGGCGGCGCCCCCGCCTACCCGGCGGGTTCGGTCGGCGCCCTCACCGACCGGCTGCTCGCCACACTCGACCGGTTCGGAGTGCAGCGCTTCGGCTACGCGGGCTGCGCGCTCGGCGGCGCGGTCGGCATCGAGCTGGCGCTGCGCCACCCCGAGCGGCTCGCCTCACTGGCGCTGATCGCCGCCTCGCCCCGCTTCGGCACCGCCGACGAGTTCCGCCAGCGCGGGGTGATCGTACGGACGAACGGGCTCGATCCCATCGCCCGTACCTCGCCCGACCGCTGGTTCACCTCCGGGTTCGCCGCCGCCCAGCCCGCGATCACCGAGTGGGCCGTGCAGATGGTGCGCACCACCGACCCCGGCTGCTACATCGCGGCCTGCGAGGCGCTCGCCGCGTTCGACGTACGGGCCGGTCTCGCGAGCGTCGGAGTGCCGACCCTGGTCCTCGTCGGCTCCGACGACCAGGTCACCGGTCCCGCCGAGGCCCGCACCCTGGTCGCGGGCATCCCGGACGCCCGGCTCGCCGTCGTACCCGGCGCCTCCCACCTGGTGCCGGTCGAGCAGCCCGCCGCCGTCACCGACCTCCTGGTCAGACACTTCTCCACCGCCTGGCAGCCCGCTTTCGACTCCAGCACCGGCCAGACGGCGATCCCCGCCGCCCCGATCACGCCGGTCCTCAACGCCGCACCGCCGCACCCCGTGCCGATCGCCGAGATCGCACCGGCCGCCCCGGACCCGCAGACGACGGGCCGCGCCGATTCCTACGCCGTCGGCATCAAGGTGCGCCGCGAGGTGCTCGGCGACGCGCACGTCGACCGGACGCTGGCGCAGGCCGACGACTTCTCGGGCGACTTCCAGGAGTTCATCACCCGCTACGCGTGGGGCGAGATCTGGGACCGGCCGGGGCTCGACCGCCGTTCCCGCAGCGTCGCCACCCTCACCGCGCTGGTCGCGGGCGGGCACCTGGACGAGCTCGCCTTCCACACCCGGGCCGCCCTGCGCAACGGCCTCACTCCCTCCGAGATCAAGGAGGTGCTCCTCCAGGCGGCCGTCTACTGCGGTGTGCCGGCGGCGGGCAGCGCGTTCAAGGTGGCCCAGCAGGTCATCCGCGAGGAAACCACCCCCAACGAGTGAGCCGCGCACCTCGCCCAGGCAGGATGGACCCATGAAGCTCACGAAGATGTCGCACGCCTGTGTCCGCCTGGAGAAGGACGGACAGACGCTCGTCCTCGACCCCGGGGCCTTCAGCGAGGAGGACGCGGCCCTCGGCGCGGACGCGATCCTCGTCACCCACGAGCACTTCGACCACTTCAGCGAGGAACGGCTGCGGACGGCCCTGGACGCCAACCCGGCCGCCCAGATCTGGACGCTGAAGTCGGTCGCCGAGAAGATCTCGACCGTCTTCCCCGGCCGCGTGCACACCGTCGGCCACGGCGACACCTTCACCGCCGCCGGCTTCGACGTCCAGGTCCACGGCGAACTGCATGCCGTGATCCACCCGGACATCCCGCGCATCACCAACGTCGGTTACCTGATCGACGGCGGCGCGGTCTTCCACCCCGGCGACGCCCTCACCGTCCCCGACCACGCCGTCGAGACGCTGATGCTCCCCGTCATGGCCCCCTGGAGCAAGATCTCCGAGGTCATCGACTACGTCCGTGAGGTCAGGCCCCAGCGCGCCTACGACATCCACGACGCCCTTCTCGCGGACCTCGCCCGCCCGGTCTACGACAACCAGATCGGCGCCCTCGGCGGCGCGGAGCACCTGCGTCTCGCGCCGGGGGAGAGCACGGCTCTGTGAGTGTCAGTGCCGCCCGGTAGGTTGTCAGGCATGCGCATCGCGACCTGGAACGTCAACTCGATCACCGCTCGTCTCCCGAGGCTGCTGGCCTGGCTGGAGAGCACCGGCACCGATGTGCTGTGCCTCCAGGAGGCCAAGGTCGCCGAGGTGCAGTTCCCGTTCGACCAGCTGCGCGAGGCGGGCTACGAGGCGGCGGTCCACGCGACGGGGCGGTGGAACGGCGTGGCGGTGATCTCCCGGGTCGGCCTGGAGGACATCGTCAAGGGCCTGCCCGGCGACCCCGGTTACGACGGCGCCACGGAGCCGCGCGCGATCTCCGCGACCTGCGGACCGGTCCGCGTCTGGTCGGTCTATGTGCCCAACGGCCGCGAGGTCGGCCACCCGCACTACGCGTACAAGCTCCAGTGGTTCGAGGCCCTGAAGGCCGCCGTCGCCGGTGACGCGGCCGGCAGCCGCCCCTTCGCGGTCCTGGGCGACTACAACGTGGCGCCGACGGACGACGACGTCCACGACGTGGCCGCCTTCGAGGGCCTCACCCACGTCACCCCGGCCGAGCGCGCCGCCCTCGCCTCCCTGCGCGAGGCGGGCCTGTCGGACGTGGTCCCGCGGCCCCTCAAGTACGACCACCCGTTCACGTACTGGGACTACCGCCAGCTCTGCTTCCCCAAGAACCGCGGCATGCGCATCGACCTGGTCTACGGCAACGAGCCCTTCGCGAAGGCCGTCACCGACGCGTACGTCGACCGCGAGGAACGCAAGGGCAAGGGCGCCTCCGATCACGCACCGGTCGTCGTCGACCTGGACGTCTAGCCCACGATCCGGACGTCTGGACCACGACGTGGACGTCCAGGCCTCGCTCCACCCGGCGCGCTGGAAACGACAGCCCGCGCGCCTGTGGTGCATACGGCCGAGTGAGTGACACGCTGGGTGTATGAAGATCCCTTTTCTGGGCGGCTGGAGTGAGAAGCCGGGGACCCGCGATCCCGAGGGCATCGCCGAACTCCTCTCCGAGTGCGAGCTCCTGCGCTCCCACGCCTCCCGTTCGGGTGTCCTACTGGACGACACGGCGGCCTCGTTGGAGGCGCTCGACCAGCTCGTGCCGGGCTGGCGGGACGACGAGGAGATCCTGCTCTGGCTGGGCAACGACGCCGGGCTCTACCTGGGCACGGTCATCGTGCGGACCGTCCCCGGGGCGACCTGGGACCTGCGCTCGGACGGCCAGCCCGTGATCCGGCTGGAGTCCGGGCGCGAGTTCGACGTGGTGGCCTCCGGCCACGAGTGGGCCGCGAGCGGGGTGCCGGAGCTGTCGCAGCTCTACGCCGAGGTCGCCGAGGAGTGAATCCATGGCCGTAAGCGCGGCGTAAATACGGCTAATGACCGGAAAGTGCGTGTCGTTCCTCAGGCGTGATCTTGCCTCGATAGGTTGCGGCAACCACGACACAGCTGAGAGTGAGTAGGGCTGGGCATGGCCGTCGTCGATCCGTTGATCGAACTGCGTGACGTCAACAAGTACTACGGGGAGCTGCATGTCCTGCAGGACATCAACCTCACCGTCGGCAAGGGGGAGGTGGTCGTGGTCATCGGCCCTTCGGGGTCGGGCAAGTCCACGCTCTGCAGGACGATCAACCGCCTGGAGACCATCAAGTCCGGTTCCATCACGCTCGACGGGCAGCCGCTGCCCGAGGAGGGCAAGGCCCTCGCGAAGCTCCGTGCCGAGGTCGGCATGGTCTTCCAGTCCTTCAACCTGTTCGCCCACAAGACGGTCCTGCAGAACATCTCGCTGGCCCAGGTCAAGGTCCGCGGCCGCAAGAAGGACCAGGCCGACCAGCGCTCCCGCCAACTCCTCGACCGGGTGGGCCTCGCCGACCAGGCGGACAAGTACCCGGCCCAGCTCTCCGGCGGTCAGCAGCAGCGCGTGGCCATCGCCCGCGCCCTCGCCATGGAGCCCAAGGCCCTGCTGTTCGACGAGCCCACCTCGGCCCTCGACCCGGAGATGATCAACGAGGTCCTGGAGGTCATGCGGCAACTGGCCCGGGAGGGCATGACCATGGTCGTCGTCACCCACGAGATGGGCTTCGCCCGCTCGGCCGCCAACCGCGTGGTGTTCATGGCCGACGGCCGCATCGTCGAGGACCGCGCCCCCGACGACTTCTTCACCAACCCGGACAGCGAGCGCGCCAGGGACTTCCTCTCCAAGATCCTCAAGCACTGAGAGGAGCGACGGCCATGGCTTCGAGCCTCGACTACGATGGTCCGCTCACCCCCACGGTGACGTCGGCCGAGCCTCCAGGGACGCTGCTGCCGGATGGGGGTCCCCCCACGGCCCGTCAGCCGTAGGGGGCAGCAGTCACAGAGCCCTACCCGCCCGGCGCCGGCCGGAGATCACTGCTCGCGCAGCGGAATCGACACGTACGACGGGTCGTTCGCCGGTGAGGAGAAGGTCAGCTGAGCGCCGGACGGGTTGTGCTCGATGTAGAGCGGGTCGACCGTGTCCACCACGAGGGCCAGCCGGTGCCCGGCCGGGACGTCGTAGGCCGTGGAGAACAGCTCCAGGTCGACGCCGAACGGCTTCCCGGGCGTCTGCCCGTGGAAGGTGTACGGCGCGTGGGAGACCAGCTTGCCGAGGCCGAGCGGCCCCACGTCGTAGAGGTAGGCGACGAGGGTGCCGCTCTCCTTGGTGGGCGTGACGGTGGTGTGCAACTTCGCGGTGCCGCGCACTTGTTGGGCGGTCGGGTACTTCTCCGACTGCCATACGGCGGCCCACAGGCGCGGAAGCAGGGGGATCGAGGCGACCGGGGGAGCCTGGGCGATCTGGTCGAGGATGCTGGACAGGAAGACGATCCCGCCGTCCGCGCCCGAGTCGACGTTGGTGTGGATCGTGGTGGTGCCCGACAGGGCGATCTTCTTGCGGGTCGCGCCGACCGACTTCCAGTCCGGATAGCCCTCGTAGCCGCCCGTGGAACGGGACTTGAGCTGGACCGGCTCCTCGTGGTCGATCCCGTTGTCCGTGCCCTTGAGGTAGTGGTCGAACCAGCGCTCGGTGTCGGTCCACACGTCGTTGGGCAGGCCGAACAGCCCGGTCAGTTCGGCCGTGGCGTGGTCGCCGGGGCGGAACTCCAGTCTCTTCGGGCCGGTCAGCTTCTCGTAGAAGTCCGCGTACTGGTTGGGTGCGAAGACCGTGTCGCCCCACCCGTTGGCCATCATGACCGCCGCGCCGTTCTGGTTGAGTTGGTCCACGTATGTGGCGGCCGAACGTTTCTTCCCCCAATCGATCATCTCCTGTTCCTTCGACAGGTTCGACGCGTAGAAGTTGTCGAAGATCTGCCGGATCTCGGCGCTCTGGCGGCCGGTGATCACGCTCGCGCCGTCCAGCAGGGCCCCGGCCTGGACGTGCTGGGTGCGGCCGGAGTAGATCGAGTCGATCAGGTCGGCCCAGCCGCTGAGCGCGGCGACGGCCTTGATGCGCTTGTCGTGCGCGGCGGCGATGAGGCTGATGCCGGCGCCGTAGGAGACGCCCGCCATGCCGATGTGCTGGGCGTCCGCGGGGGTGTTGGCGAGCGCCCAGTCGATGACCCTGGACGCGTCGGCGGTGTCGGGAGGGCCCGCCACTTCTATCTCTCCGCCCGACTGCCAGAACCCGCGGACGTTGTAACTGACCACGATGTAGCCGGAGTTGGCGAGCTTCTGGGCCTGGGCGAGGTACTCGATCTGGGGCAGTCCCCAGCTGGTGGGCAGGACGAGCAGCGGGTAGCGCCGGGAGCCGTCGGCTCCGGCGGGCGTGATGACGTTCGCCTTGAGGACGGTTCCGCCGTCGCCGGTGATGTCCACGAAGCGGACGGCGTCCGCCGCCTGGGCGGTGGGGGCGAGTCCGAGGGCGCTTCCGGCGATCAGAGTCGCGGAGACGGCGCCCACGGTGGTCGTACGCAGGGCCTTGCGAGGGTGTCCCACGGGTCACTCCCTACTCGTGTCAATGCAAAGTGACCAGACGGTAACCTCGACGCTTTACCGGAGGTAACCCGTCGGTAAGTTACGTGGGAGTAACGATTGTTGTCGTGTGAATCAATTCAGGAGGCGCGGTGGGAGTTGCGTGGAGCCGCGGTTGCCGGAAGAGGCGTCTTGGCCTCCCGGGTCACGTCCGCGACCAGCTCCACGACGTCCGGGCCGTACGCACCGGAGTTGACCACCCGCAGCAGCAGTACGAACGTGCTGTCGCCGTACTTGCGGGTCAACTGTTCGTGGTTGCGGGCCAGATAGCGGGTCGCGGCCTGGTTGGTGATCGCGGTCTGGCCGCAGAAGAGGAACACCGGCCGGGCGCCGTTGCTCTGCTCGACGGTGAGCCGGGCGAGGAGGGCGTACTCGGACGTGCCGACCTCCACGCGGTAGCGCTCGGACCCCACCTGGAAGGCGCCGCGGTCCGGGCTCGGTTCGGCGTCCACGTTGACCCGGACGCCGGGCAGCAGGGACGAAAGGTGGGCGGCCATACGGCGGTTGGAGGCCGGGCCGCCGACGCAGAACTCGGTGCGCTCGCCGAAGCCCTGCCGTGCCGCGTCGTGCGCGAGGACCTGGGCGTGGGCGTTGCAGTCCTTGATGAGCGCGGCGAGTTCGAGGAGGGCGAACACGTCGTAGCGCATCACCGCGAGGTCCGGGCCGCCCGCGCCGCGGTTCACGACCAGCAGCGACTCGGAGTTGTCCGGCAGCCCGAAGAACGCCTGCTTGCGGCGGAGTTTCCGCTTCCACAGATACGTCCGGGCGAGCCAGCCGAGCGCGGCGCTGATGCCCGCCGCCACCACACCCAGGACGATGTTGCGCACGTCGTCAGTCATGTGCGCGCATGCTAGCGGGCCGACCCGGCTGGTACGCACCGGTGTTCGAAGTGTGGCATTTGCATGACACCTGACCCCACGTGGGGTGTCGGGGCCCCGGCGATGTGGTTACGCTGCGCGGACGGTCCTGGACTGGAGGTACGGATGCGTCGCCCTGTCGCACGGAAACTGTCGGTGCTGGCGGTCTCGGCCGCCGTGGTGTCGGTGGGAGCGGCAGCACCGCCGCAGACCGCCTCGGCACCCGGGAAGGTACCCGTCGCCGTGGGTTACGGCGGCGCCGTCTCCAGCGTGGACGCGGACGCCTCCGCCGCCGGCATCGAGGTCCTGAGGAAGGGCGGCAACGCGGTCGACGCGGCCGTCGCCACCGCCGCCGCGCTCGGCGTCACCGAGCCGTACTCGTCCGGCATCGGCGGGGGCGGCTACTTCGTCTACTACGACGCCAAGTCCCGTACCGTCCACACGATCGACGGCCGCGAGACGGCACCGCTGACCGCCGGCTCCGACCTGTTCGTGGAGAACGGCAAGCCGCTCGCCTTCGCGGACGCCGTCAGCAGCGGGCTGAGCGTCGGCACCCCGGGCACCCCGGCCACGTGGGCCACGGCCCTGGGCGAGTGGGGCAGCAGATCGCTCGGCAGCGTCCTGAAGCCGGCCGAGCGCATCGCCCGGGACGGGTTCACGGTCGACGACACCTTCCGCTCGCAGACCGCGTCCAACGAGACGCGGTTCCGGTACTTCCCCGACACCGCGAAGCTGTTCCTGCCCGGCGGGCAGCTGCCGGTGGTCGGATCCACCTTCAAGAACCCCGATCTCGCCCGCACCTACCGGGAGCTGGGCCGCAAGGGCGTCGGCGCGATCTACCACGGCGATCTCGGCGACGACATCGTCGACACGGTGAACCACCCGCCGGTGGACCCGGGTTCGGGCTGGAAGGCACGGCCGGGCGAGCTGTCCGAGAAGGACCTCGCCGCCTACCGGGCCAAGCTCCAGAAGCCCACCAAGACCTCCTACCGCGGGCTCGGCGTCTACTCCATCGCGCCCTCCTCCTCCGGAGGCACGACGGTCGGCGAGGCCCTCAACATCCTCGAGCACACCGACCTCTCCAAGGCCAGCGAGGTCCAGTACCTGCACCACTACATCGAGGCCAGCCGGATCGCCTTCGCGGACCGGGGGCGCTGGGTCGGCGACCCCGCCTTCGAGGACGTACCGACGAAGGGGCTCCTGTCGCAGAAGTTCGCCGACTCGCGGGCCTGCCTGATCAGGGACGACGCGGTGCTCACGAGTCCGCTGGCGCCGGGCGACCCACGTCGTCCGGGGGCCTGCACGGACCGGGGGACCGCGGCTCCGACGACGTACGAGGGCGAGAACACCACGCATCTGACGGTGGCCGACAAGTGGGGGAACGTCGTCTCCTACACGCTGACCATCGAGCAGACCGGCGGCAGTGCGATCACCGTGCCCGGGCGCGGGTTCATCCTCAACAACGAGCTGACGGACTTCTCCTTCGTGCCGGCGAACCCGGCCGTGCACGACCCGAACCTGCCGGGGCCCGGCAAGCGGCCGCGGTCCTCGATCTCACCGACGATCGTGCTGGACCGGCACAACCAGCCTGTGGTGGCGCTGGGTTCGCCCGGCGGGGCGACCATCATCACGACCGTGCTCCAGGTGCTGACCGAGTTCGTGGACCGTGGGCTGCCGTTGGTGGACGCGATCGCCGCGCCCCGGGCGAGTCAGCGCAACGCCGCGCAGACCGAGCTGGAGCCGGCGCTGTACAGCAGCGGGGTGCGGTCCCAGCTTGAGGCGATCGGGCACTCCTTCAAGCTGAATCCGGAGATCGGGGCGGCGACGGGTGTGCAGCGGTTGCCGGGCGGGAAGTGGCTTGCGGCTGCCGAGACCACTCGGCGCGGTGGCGGGTCCGCACAGGTGGTGCGCCCGGCGCCGTAGTCGTCTAGGAGCCGTTCCCCGTACGGAATTCCAAGGCGCCCGCCTCGGCGTCCACCGTTACCCGGCCACCCTCCTCGACCGTGCCGTCGAGGAGCATCCGGGACAGCTGGTTGTCGACCTCCCGCTGGATCGTGCGGCGCAGCGGGCGGGCGCCGTACTCCGGCTGGTAGCCGCGTTCGGCCAGCCAGTCGACCGCCCGGTCGGTGAAGTCGACCGTGATGCCCTGGGCGTGGAGCAGGCGGCGGGTCCCCTCCAGCAACTGCTTGGTGATCTCCCGCAGTTGCTCTCCCGTCAGCTGGCGGAAGACGACGATCTCGTCGATGCGGTTCAGGAACTCGGGGCGGAAGTGGTCGCGCAGGGGGCGCAGGATCTGTTCGCGCCGCGCCTCCTCGTCCGCGTCCGAGCCGCCCGCGCCGAAGCCGATGCCGGCGCCGCGGCGGATGATCGCCTCGGAGCCCAGGTTGCTCGTCATCACGATCACCGTGTTGGTGAAGTCGACCGTGCGGCCCTGGGAGTCGGTGAGCCGTCCGTCGTCGAGGACCTGGAGGAGGATGTTGAAGACGTCCGGATGGGCCTTCTCCACCTCGTCGAGCAGGAGCAGGGAGTACGGGTGCCTGCGGACCACCTCGGTCAGCTGGCCCGCCTCCTCGTGGCCCACGTATCCGGGCGGGGCGCCGACCAGACGGCTGACGGTGTGGCGCTCCTGGTACTCGCTCATGTCCAGGCGGACCATGCGCTCCTCGCTGCCGAACAGGGACTCGGCAAGAGCGCGGGCGAGTTCGGTCTTGCCGACGCCGGTCGGGCCGAGGAAGAGGAAGCTGCCGATCGGCCGGTCCGGGCTCGCGAGGCCGGCACGGGAGCGCAGGACGGCGTCCGAGACGACCCGTACGGCCTCGTCCTGGCCGACCACCCGCCCGTGCAGATGCCGCTCCAGGCCGAGCAGGCGGTCCTTCTCCTCCTCGGTGAGGCTGCTGACCGGGATGCCGGTGAGCCGGGACACCACCTGGGCGATGGCCTCCGCGGTGACCTCCAGGTGCTGGCCCTCCTCGACTTCGTCGCCCCCGGCGGCCTCACTGATCCGCTTCTTCAACTCGGCGATACGGTCCCGCAGTTGGGTGGCCTGCTCGTACTGTTCGGCGGCGACCGCCTGGTCCTTGTCCCGGGTCAGCTGCTCGACCTCGCGCTCCAGGGCCCGTACGTCGGTGCCCTTCGTGCGGGCGCGCAGGCGTACCCGCGCTCCTGACTGGTCGATGAGGTCGATCGCCTTGTCCGGCAGGCGGCGGTCGGGGAGGTAGCGGTCGGACAGCTCGACAGCGGCCACCAGCGCCTCGTCGGTGTAGCGGACCTGGTGGTGGGCCTCATAGCGGTCGCTCAGCCCGCGCAGGATCTCGATGGCGTCCGCGGGGGTCGGTTCGGGCACCAGGATCGGCTGGAAACGGCGGGCGAGGGCCGCGTCCTTCTCGATCCTGCGGAACTCCTCCAGCGTGGTAGCGCCCACGATGTGCAGCTCGCCGCGGGCCAGGGCGGGCTTGAGGATGTTGCCGGCGTCCAGGGAGCCGCCCTCGCCGCCCCCGCCCGCGCCGACGACCGTGTGCAGCTCGTCGATGAAGACGATCAGCCGGTCGGAGTTGTCGCGGATCTCGCCCACGATGTTCGTCAGGCGCTCCTCGAAGTCGCCCCGGTAGCGGGTGCCCGCGACCACTCCGGTCAGGTCGAGGGCGAAGACCCGACGCCCGATCAGCACGTCGGGTACGTCCCCGTCGACGATCCGCTGGGCCAGGCCCTCCACGATGGCGGTCTTGCCGACGCCCGCGTCACCGATGAGCACCGGGTTGTTCTTGCCGCGCCGGGACAGCACCTCGATGGTCTGCTCGATCTCCTCGTCCCGGCCGATCACCGGATCGATACGGCCCTGGCGGGCCAGGTCGGTGAGATCGCGGCCGTACTGGTCGAGGGTGGGCGTGCTCGTGGCGCGCGGTGTCTCACCGCCCGGCTGTGCGCCGTCCGGGGACGCCTCGGGAGGCAGGCCGGTGGGGGCGAACCGGGCCGAGTTGAGGATGTGCCCGGCGGCCGAGTCGGGGTTCGCGGCCAGGGCACTCAGCACGTGCTCCGGGCCGATGTAACCGGCGCCCCGGGCCCGGGCCAGCTCGTGCGCGTCCAGCAGGGCGCGCTTGGCGGCCGGGGTGAGGGACAGCGAGGTGGGAGGAGGGGCTTCCTCCGGCTTGTGCTGGACAGGGCCGGAGCGTTCGTCGATCTCGGAGGCGAGCGTGTCGGGATCGGCACCCGCCCGGCTCAGCAGGGTCCGGGTCGGCTCGGCGGAGAGCGCGGCCCGCAGCAGGTGCTGGGTGTCCAGATCCCGGCTGCCGTGCTCGGCGGCGTACTGCGCGGCGCCCCGCACCAGCTCCCTGGCCGGCTGGCTCAGCAGCTGGCCGATGTTGATCTGCCGGGGGCCGGGACGCGGCCCGCCGAAGAAACGGGCGAGGAACTCTCCGAAGGCGTCATAGCCTTCCGGTCCGCTGAATCCGCTGGTCATGGCGTTCCCATCCGGCGTCCCCGCGCGGGCCGGGGACACCCCTCGCTGATCGACGTGCCGGGGCCGGGTAACCCGGGTGTCAGCCCGTTACACCTTCGCACGGATGGGGGAGTGGGGCACACGCAGCGCTCGGGGGGCGACGCGGTTCACCGAGCGCCTCCCGGAGAGCCTGCTCAGCGCGCCGTCAGGACGCGTGGTCCCACGTCGGTGACGGCCACGGTGTGCTCGGTGTGCGCCGCGCGCGAACCGTCGTTCGTCCTCAGCGTCCAGCCGTCCGGCGCCGTGTGGTACTCGTCGGTGCCGCCGGCGATGAGCATCGGCTCGATCGCGAGGACCATGCCGTGCCGCAGCGCGAGCCCCCGCCCCGGGCGCCCCTCGTTCGGCACCGGCGGGTCCTCGTGCATCCGGCGGCCGATGCCGTGGCCGCCGAAGTCGTCCATGATGCCGTACCCGCCGTCCCGGCACACCGTGCCGATCGCGTGCGCGATGTCGCCGATGCGGTTGCCCACGACCGCCGCCGCGATCCCGGCCGCCAGCGCCCGCTCCGCGGTCTCGATGAGCCGGACGTCGGCGGCGCGCGGCCTGCCCACGGTGAAACTGATCGCCGAGTCCCCGGCCCAGCCGCCGAGTTGGGCACCGCAGTCGATCGAGACGAGGTCGCCGTCGCGCAGCCGGTAGCCGGTCGGGATGCCGTGCACGATCGCGTCGTTCACCGAGGCACAGATGACGGCGGGGAAGGGGGTGGTGGCGAAGGTGGGCCGATAGCCGAGGAAGGGCGAGGACGCCCCGGCCTCCCGCAGCACCCCACGCGCCACCTCGTCCAGCTCCAGCAGGGAAACGCCCACGTCAGCGGCCTCTCGTACGGCGGTCAGGGCGCGCCCGACCACCTGTCCCGCCTCGTACATGGCATCCATCGATGTATCCGTCTTCAGCTCCACCATGCCAATTACTATACCGGTATTAGAATGGGGGTATGGTGCGCACCCCTCTCACTCCCGAAGAACACGAACGCGGCGAACGGCTCGGCCGGCTGCTGCGCGAGGCCCGCGGCGGCCGCAGCATGACGGAGGTCGCGACGACCGCCGGGATCTCCCCGGAGACCCTCCGGAAGATCGAGACCGGAAGGGCTCCGACGCCGGCGTTCTTCACGGTGGCCGCGCTCGCCCGGGCGCTCGGGCTGTCCATGGACGAACTGGCCGGACTGTGCGAATTGGCGGGCGTGTGACGGGAGTTCGCTCACCGGTCCGGGAGCACGTCAGGAGGCTCCTGCTGCGCCTTTGCAAACTGGCTGTAGCCCGTTCGTAACACTGCTGGTGTTGCCTTACGGACCGGAGTGCTCCGGTCTAACGGGAGTTGAGCGATGGCAGTGGATCAACTCCCGGGCAGGATGCGGGAGTTCGTGGCCTACCTGGCGGGCGTGCTGGCGCGCCTGGATCAGGGCGCCGGTTGGTGCGCGGTGTTCTGGCAGCGCGACCCGGACGGTATGCAGGCCTGCCTCGACGGCCGCGAGGTGCCGCCCTGGGACGTGGTCGAGGCCCTCCTGCAGGACCTCGCCGCGGAGTACGGCTCGGAGGTGGCCCACGCCGAGGCGGAGCGGGCCCGCCCGCTGCACGCCGCCGCGCAGGCCGCCCACGACGCCCGCCCCGGCGGCCGGGACGCCCTCGGCGACCGCTTCGACGTCATGCTCCGCGAACAGCGCTACGCGGCGGAACGGCAGGCCGAACTGGGCCGCCGGCTCGCCACCGCCACCACCCGGGAGGAGGCCGACGCCATCCGCCTGGACCTCGCCTGGGCCCGCGACGACCACGAACGCGCCGTCCGGCGTTGCGCCGAACTCCAGTCCCGCATCGCCGACTTGGACCACCGCGCGATGAACGACCAGGCCCGGGCGATCCGGCGGGGACGGGTCGGGGGTGGCGCAGCCGGCAGCGGCCGAGGCGCCGGGTTCCCGGACATGCCGCAGCAGCGCGACGCGGTCATGGAGACTCCCACCTGGGCGGATGCCCCCGCAGACGTACCGCCGCAACCCGGCGCAGCTGAAGCGACCCGTTCGGGATACGCCCCGTACCCGCAGGCCCCTACCCAGGTCACCCACCCCGACGTCGAACCCCCGCAACAGCCGGCCCCCACCGCCGCACCGCCGGAGGCGACCGCCCCCAAGCGCAAGCGCCGGCGGGGCAGTGCCCGTTTCGCCGGTATGGGCGACGAGGGCGGCGCCCCCGTGGCCGTACCCCCGGCTGCCGCGCCCGATCTGCCCGCCGCGCCGGTGGCGAAGGGGCGGACCCCGCGCGGGGCCCGTTTCGCCGGGGCCGCGGAGGCGCCGGCGGTCAGTGAGCGGGAGTGGGCCGAGCCGTCGGACGTGGTCGCGCGGCGGGAGACTGCCGAGACGGTCGCGGCGCTGGTGCGGCTGCGCTCGGCGGGGCGTACCGGCGAGGCGCACGCCCTGCTCGTCGAGGTCGCCCACTGGCCCGCCGACCGTTTCCCGCTGCTCGCCGCGGAGCTGCAGCACGCCGGGCTCGGCGCCGACTGGGCGTCCCTGCTGTGGGAGGCCGCCTCGCTGCCCGCCGACCGGCTGGTGGCCGCCGCGGACGCCCTGGTCGCGGCCGGGCGGAGCGCGGACGGGGAGCAGGTGCTCAGGCAGGGGGTTGCGCGACCCGCGGGCGAGATCGGCGCCGCCGTGCTCGCGCTGACCGCAGAGGGCCGCCGCCGCGAGGTCACCGCGCTCCTCGACGCCTACGTCCGGGTCCGCACCCCCGAGGAGGCCGCCCGCAGCGCCGAGCCCGGCCCACAGACCCTCGTACCGCTCCTCCTGGCCGCCGCGCGAGGCGTCTCGGACGAGCGGCACTGGGACCTGGTGCACGCCCTGCGGGTCGCCGGATTCTCCGCCTGACAGGTCCCCCACAATCCCGCCGACCGGGCACGTCACTCCTCCACTGGAGTGTGAAACGTGATCGACTTCGCGGGTTAACGACGATGGTCTTGGCAAGCCTCTCCCGGAGGCTTACGTTCGTCCCTCTACGGCCCCTTCTACGGGCGTAGAGGCTCTGACGTCCCGCCGAAGGAGCAGCTCATGGCCAACGTCGTACGTGCCGCTCTGGTCCAGGCCACCTGGACCGGCGACACCGAGTCCATGGTGGCGAAACACGAGGAGCACGCCCGCGAGGCGGCCCGACAGGGCGCGAAGATCATCGGGTTCCAGGAAGTGTTCAACGCCCCCTACTTCTGCCAGGTCCAGGAACCCGAGCACTACCGCTGGGCCGAGCCGGTGCCCGACGGCCCCACCACGAGTCGTATGCAGGCACTCGCCCGCGAGACCGGCATGGTGATCGTCGTGCCGGTGTTCGAGGTCGAGCAGTCCGGCTTCTACTACAACACCGCGGTTGTGATCGACGCCGACGGCACCGTCCTCGGCAAGTACCGCAAACACCACATCCCGCAGGTCAAGGGCTTCTGGGAGAAGTACTACTTCAAGCCCGGCAACCTCGGCTGGCCGGTCTTCGACACCGCCGTCGGCAAGGTCGGCGTCTACATCTGCTACGACCGCCACTTCCCGGAGGGCTGGCGGCAGCTCGGGCTCAACGGCGCCCAGCTCGTCTACAACCCGTCCGCCACCCACCGGGGACTCTCGTCCCACCTGTGGCGCCTGGAGCAGCCCGCGGCCGCCGTCGCCAACGAGTACTTCGTCGCCGCGATCAACCGGGTCGGCGTCGAGGAGTACGGTGACAACGACTTCTACGGGACGTCGTACTTCGTCGATCCGCGCGGTCAGTTCGTCGGGGACACGGCGAGCGACAAGGAGGAGGAGCTGGTCGTCCGGGACCTGGACTTCGACCTCGTCGAGGAAGTGCGGCAGCAGTGGGCGTTCTACCGCGACCGCCGCCCCGACGCCTACGACGGGCTGGTGCAGCCGTGACCGAGGACCTGCTGGGCCGCCACCGGGCCGTCCTGCCCGACTGGCTCGCCCTCTACTACGAGCAGCCGCTGGAGATCACCCACGGCGAGGGCCGGTACGTGTGGGACGCCGAGGGCAACAAGTACCTCGACTTCTTCGGCGGCATCCTGACCACGATGACCGCGCACGCCCTGCCCGAGATCACCAAGGCGGTGAGCGAACAGGCCGGGCGGATCATCCACTCGTCGACCCTGTACCTGAACCGGCCGATGGTCGAACTCGCCGAGCGTGTCGCCCAGTTGTCCGGTATCCCGGACGCCCGGGTCTTCTTCACCACCTCCGGCACCGAGGCCAACGACACCGCGCTGCTGCTCGCCACGACCTACCGGCGCAGCAACACGATCCTGGCGATGCGCAACAGCTACCACGGCCGCTCCTTCAGCGCGGTCGGCATCACCGGCAACCGCGGCTGGTCACCCACCTCGCTGTCCCCGCTGCAGACGCTGTACGTCCACGGAGGCGTGCGGACCCGCGGCCCGTACGCCGGCCTCGGCGACGACGACTTCATCGCGGCCTGCGTCGACGACCTCAAGGACCTCCTCGGTCACACCCGCCCGCCCGCGGCACTGATCGCCGAGCCGATCCAGGGCGTCGGCGGCTTCACCTCCCCGCCCGACGGCCTCTACGCCGCCTTCCGCGAGGTGCTGCAGGAGCGGGGCATCCTGTGGATCGCCGACGAGGTGCAGACCGGCTGGGGCCGCACCGGCGACCACTTCTGGGGCTGGCAGGCGCACGGGCAGTCCGGCCCGCCGGACATCCTGACCTTCGCCAAGGGCATCGGCAACGGCATGTCCATCGGCGGGGTCGTCGCCCGCGGCGAGATCATGAACTGCCTCGACTCCAACAGCATTTCCACCTTCGGCGGGACCCAGATCACCATGGCGGCCGGCCTCGCGAACCTGACGTACCTCCTGGAACACGACCTCCAGGGCAACGCCCGGCGCGTCGGCGGCCTGCTCATCGAGCGGCTTCGGTCCGCCGCCGCGCAGATCCCGGGCGTGCGGGAGGTGCGCGGGCGCGGTCTGATGCTGGGCGTCGAACTGGTGAAGCCCGGCACCGACGAGGCCGACCCGCAGACCGCGTCCGCCGTGCTGGAGGCGGCCCGCGCCGAGGGGCTGCTCCTCGGCAAGGGAGGCGGGCACAACACCAGCGCCCTCAGGATCGCCCCGCCGCTGTCCCTGACCGTCGCGGAGGCCGAAGAGGGCGCCGCGATCCTCGAACACGCTCTGAGGAGCACCATCCAGTAGGTCCACAGCAAGGGAACACCGTCATGAGCACCACCTTGGAGCGCCTGGAGCCCCTGGAACCCTTGGAGCCGACCCTGTCGGTCCGCCAGGTCCTCATGCTGGAACGGGTGCTCGCCGGGGAGCCCGAGGTGGTGGCCGGTGCCGGCCAGCTCGACCGGGCCGTGCGCTGGGTGCACGTGGCGGAGGCCGCCGACGTCGGCGTGATGCTCAGCGGCGGCGAGATGGTCCTCACCACCGGCGTGCTGCTCGCCGGTGACGAGGAGAAGCAGACCGAGTACATCCGGTCCCTGCACCGCGCGGAGGCCGCGGCCGTGGTCCTCGGACTCGGCCGCGCCTTCCCGACCCCGCCGGACGTGATGCGCCGGGCCGCCGAACGGTGCGGGCTGCCCATGGTCGTCCTCCACCGGCCCTTCCCCTTCGCCGAGCTGACGGAGGAGGTCCAAGCCCGGCTCGTACGGCGGAAGTTCGCCGCCGTCAGCATGTCCGAGGCCGTGCGTACCGCCCTCACCGGACTGATCACCGCGGGCGCCCCGCTCCAGCGGATGCTGGACGAGATCGTCCACCACAGCGGGTGCCCCGTCGTCGTCACCAACCTCGCCCACCGCGTCCTCGCCACCGCGGGGGAGCGGTCCGCGGTGGACGACGTGCTGCGCGACTGGGAGCGCATCGCCCGCCAGGCCGGCGGCAGCGAGGGCGACGGCTGGATCCGCGCCGAACTGGGCGGACGCGGGGAGCGCTGGGGCCAGATCATGCTGTGCGGCTACCGCGGCGACACCGCGACCGGACGCCTCCTCGCCGACCGCGCCGCCGAGTCCCTCGTCCTGCACCGCATGCTCGGCGGCACCTCCGCCCACACCTGGGAGGAGCAGTCCGCGCAGAGCCTGCTCACGGACCTGGTCAGCGGGGTCGTACCGGCCCGGCAGCTGCTGCCCCGCGCGCGGGCGGCCGGGCTGCCCGTCAACCGGCGCACCTTCGTGCCGCTCGTCGTACGGGACGGCGATCCGGCCGAACTCGACCGGGTGCTACGGCTGTTGGGCCTGCCCGGCATCGTCGCCGAACTCGCCGACGGGGCCACCGCCGTCCTGCTGAGCCTGGCCCGGGACCAGGACGCCGCCGTGCTCACGGCCAACTTCGCGGCGCGGCTGACACGGACGGTCGTGGCCGCCGCGGACCCGCGAACCGCCTGGGACGACGTCCCGGCCGGCATGCGAGAGGCCCGCCATGTCGCGGACGCGGTCGCCTCCGGAGCGCTCGACCTCCCGGCCGTCGTCCGCCTCAAGGACGTCCACCTGCGCGGCCTGATACGGCTGTTGCGCGACGACCCGCACGTGCAGTCCTTCGCCGAGCGCGAGCTGGACGGACTGCTGTGCGCGGCGGGAGAGGATCTGCTGGCGGTGCTGCGCACCTACCTCGGCACCGGCCGCAACAAGTCCCGCACCGCCCAGCTCCACCACGTTTCCCGCCCCGCGCTGTACCGGCGGCTGGAAGCCATACAGAGCCGGCTCGGCGTCGACCTCGACGACTTCGAACAGGCCGCCTCGGTGCACATCGCGCTCCTGGCGCACGACGCGCAACAGGGCTGAAACATGCCACGACCTGGGAAAACGGCGGTGAAACATGGGCTCACGAGAGGGTGACACCGTGGCACGCCCAAGGCCCGCGGACGTGACACCGTGCAACTCAGAGGAGCTTTTCGGACTTCCTAGTCTTCTCGCACACCGAGTGACCGGAGGTCCCGATGAGCAGAGTGATTCGCGCCGCCCTCTTCCAGACCGCGTGGACGGGCGACAAGGAGTCGATGATCCAGGTACACGAGCAGGCGGCCCGGGACGCGGCCGCGCAGGGTGCTCAGGTCCTGTGCTTCCAGGAGCTGTTCTACGGGCCGTACTTCTGCCAGGTCCAGGACAAGGCGTTCTACGAGTACGCCGAGCAGATCCCGGACGGGCCGATCGTCCAGCGGTTCCAGGCGCTGGCCAAGGAACTGGGCATCGTCCTCATCCTGCCGATGTACGAGGAGGAGCAGCCCGGCGTCCTCTACAACACCGCCGCCGTGATCGACGCGGACGGCTCGTACCTCGGCAAGTACCGCAAGCACCACATTCCCCAAGTCCCGGGATTCTGGGAGAAGTTCTACTTCCGCCCCGGCAATCTCGGCTGGCCGGTCTTCGACACCAAGGTCGGGAGGATCGGTGTCTACATCTGCTACGACCGCCACTTCCCGGAGGGCTGGCGGGCGTTGGGCCTCGCCGGCGCCGAGATCGTCTTCAACCCCTCGGCCACCTCACGCGGCCTGTCCGCCTACCTGTGGCAGCTGGAGCAGCCGGCCGCGGCCGTCGCCAACGAGTACTTCATCGGCGCCATCAACCGGGTGGGCGTGGAGGAACTGGGCGACAACGACTTCTACGGGACGACGTACTTCGTCGACCCGGAGGCCCAGTTCGTCGGCGAGGTGGCGAGCGACAAGGAGACCGAACTCGTCGTCCGCGACCTGGACCTGGCCAAGCTGCGGGAGGTCCGCGACCGCTGGCAGTTCTACCGGGACCGCCGTCCGGACGCCTACCCCCCGCTGACCGCACCCTGACCGAACCGACCACCTTGGCAGGAGAGGGAACATGAGCAGCCGTACCGTCATCAGCGGTGGCCTCGTCATCACCGCGTCCGACGAGATCCACGCCGACGTGCTGATCGAGGACGGCCGCATCGCCGCCCTCGCCGTGCCCGGTACCCAGAGCTGGACCGCGGACCGCACGATCGACGCCACCGGGAAGTACGTCATCCCCGGTGGCGTCGACGCCCACACCCACATGGAGCTGCCGTTCGGCGGCACCTTCGCCTCCGACACCTTCGAGACCGGCACCCGGGCCGCCGCCTGGGGCGGTACGACCACGATCGTCGACTTCGCGGTGCAGAGCGTCGGCCACACCCTGCGCGAGGGCCTGGACGCCTGGCACGCCAAGGCCGAGGGCAACTGCGCCATCGACTACGGCTTCCACATGATCGTCTCCGATGTGAACCAGGAGACGCTCAAGGAGATGGACCTGCTGGTGGAGGAGGGGGTCACCTCCTTCAAGCAGTTCATGGCCTACCCCGGCGTCTTCTACTCCGACGACGGCCAGATCCTGCGCGCCATGCAGCGCTCCGCCGAGAACGGCGGCCTGATCATGATGCACGCCGAGAACGGCATCGCGATCGACGTCCTGGTCGAGCAGGCGCTGGCGCGTGGCGAGACCGACCCCCGCTACCACGGCGAGGTACGCAAAGCACTCCTGGAGGCCGAGGCCACCCACCGGGCCATCAAGCTCGCGCAGGTCGCCGGCGCGCCCCTGTACGTCGTGCACGTCTCGGCCATGGAGGCGGTGGCCGAGCTGGCCCGCGCGCGGGACGAGGGACTCAACGTCTTCGGCGAGACCTGCCCGCAGTACCTGTTCCTGTCGACGGACAACCTCGCGGAGCCCGACTTCGAGGGCTCGAAGTACGTGTGCAGCACCCCCCTGCGTCCCAAGGAACACCAGGCCAAGCTGTGGCAGGGCCTGCGGACCAACGACCTCCAGGTCGTCTCCACCGACCACTGCCCCTTCTGCTTCGTGGGCCAGAAGGAACTCGGCCGCGGCGACTTCTCGAAGATCCCCAACGGCCTCCCCGGCGTCGAGAACCGCATGGACCTGCTCCACCAGGCCGTCGTCGACGGGCACATCTCGCGCCGCCGCTGGATCGAGATCGCCTGCGCCGCCCCGGCCCGCATGTTCGGCATGTACCCGAAGAAGGGCACCATCGCCCCGGGCGCCGACGCGGACGTCGTCATCTACGACCCGCACGCCGAACAGATCATCTCCGCCGAGACCCACCACATGAACGTCGACTACTCGGCCTACGAGGGCAAGCGCCTCACCGGACGGGTCGAGACGGTCCTCTCGCGCGGCGAACTCGTCATCACCGAGCGGGAGTACACCGGACACGCCGGGCACGGCACGTACACCCCCCGCTCCACCTGTCAGTACCTCAACTAGGAGTGGCGCAGATGGACTTCGGACTCGTCCTGCAGACGGATCCGCCCGCCTCCAAGGTCATCAGCCTGATGAAGCGGGCCGAACGCAACGGCTTCACCTACGGGTGGACCTTCGACTCCGCCGTGCTCTGGCAGGAGCCGTTCGTGATCTACAGTCAGATCCTCTCCAACACCACGAAGTTGAAGGTCGGCCCGATGGTCACCAACCCGGGCACCCGCACCTGGGAGGTCACCGCCTCCACCTTCGCCACCCTCAACGACATGTTCGGCAACCGCACGGTCTGCGGCATCGGCCGCGGCGACTCCGCGATGCGCGTCGCGGGCCGTACGCCCAACACACTGGCCCGGATCAGCGAGGCCATGAAGGTCATCAGGGCGCTCGGCTCGGGCCAGGAGGCCGACCTCGGCGGCACGGTGATCAGGTTCCCGTGGATCAGGGAGGACGCCGAACTCCCCGTATGGATGGCGGCGTACGGCCCGAAGGCGCTGAAGATGACCGGCGAGGAGGCCGACGGGTTCATCCTCCAGCTGGCGGACCTGTACCTCACCGAGTACATGGTGAAGGCCGTCAAGGACGCGGCCGTCGCCGCCGGACGCTCGCCGGACGAGGTCACGATCTGCGTCGCCGCGCCCGCCTACGTCACCGAGGACGACTCGCCCGAGGCGCTCGCCCACGCGCGCGAGCAGTGCCGCTGGTTCGGCGGGATGGTCGGCAACCACGTGGCCGACCTGGTCTCCAAGTACGGCGAGCACTCCGCCGCCGTACCCGACGAGCTCACGGACTACATCAAGGCGCGCGAGGGGTACGACTACTCGCACCACGGACGCGCCGACAACCCGGACACCGCCTTCGTGCCCGACGAGATCGTCGACCGGTTCTGCCTCATCGGACCGGTCGAGAAGCACATCGAGAAGCTGAACGCGCTGCGTGAGCTGGGCGTCGACCAGTTCGCCGTCTACGACATGCACGACGCGCAGGAAGCGACCATCGACGCGTACGGCTCGAAGGTCATCCCCGCCCTCAACACCTGACCTCCGATCCCCGGTCCCCCCACACCTTGTTCCCCCCTCTCCTCCCCGCCGTCCCGGGGCGGAGAGGGGCCCAAGGCCCCCGCACGGCCTTTCCCGTCCCGCTCTGATCGATTGGCCTGCCATGACCGAAACAGTCCCCACGGGGTCCCCGATACCGCAGTCCGCCGGTGACCGCGTCGAACTCGCCCCCGAGGCCTTCCCCGCCGACAGTCCCTTCGCCAACGAGGACCTGCGACCCGTACCGGTCTCCGAGCGCAAGTGGACGACGTACAACTTCGCCGCCCTGTGGATCTCCATGGCGCACTGCATCCCCAGCTGGACCCTCGCCTCCGGCCTGGTCGCCCTTGGCATGGACTGGAAGCAGGCCGTGTTCACCATCGCCCTGGCCAACATCATCGTGCTGCTGCCGATGCTGGCCACCGGGCACGCCGGACCCAAGTACGGCATCCCCTTCCCGGTCCTCGCCCGCGCCTCCTTCGGGCTGCGCGGCGCCAACATCCCGGCGCTGATCAGGGCGGCCGTCGCCTGCGGCTGGTTCGGCATCCAGACCTGGATCGGCGGCAGCGGCATCTTCGCGCTGGGCTCCAAGCTCACCGGCGGCCACTGGGAGAACGCGTCCCAGGTCGCCGGCAACCCGTGGCCCCTGTGGCTCTGCTTCGTGCTGTTCTGGGCGCTCCAGATCGCGATCATCTACCGCGGTATGGAGTTTCTGCGACGCTTCGAGAACTGGGCCGCGCCCTTCGTGATCGCCGGTGCCCTCGTGCTGCTGATCTGGATCGCGGTCAAGGCCGACGGCTTCGGCGCGCTGCTCGACCAGCCGTCCAAGCTCGGCTGGGGCGCCGACTTCTGGCCGGTCTTCTTCCCGTCCCTCATGGGCATGATCGGCTTCTGGGCCACCCTGTCGCTGAACATCCCCGACTTCACCCGCTTCGGCGCCAGCCAGAAGGCACAGACGTGGGGCCAGGCCCTGGGACTTCCCACCACCATGACCCTGTTCGCGGTCCTCGCCGTGCTGGTCACCTCCGGCTCCGAGGCCATCTACGGCGAGGCCATCTGGGACCCGGTCGCGCTGGCCGCCAAGACGGACAACGCCTTCGGTCTGCTCTTCGCGCTCGTCATCGTGCTGGTCGCCACCGTCTCCGTGAACATCGCGGCGAACGTGGTCTCACCGGCGTACGACCTGTCCAATCTGGCTCCGAAGTTCATCAACTTCCGCACCGGCGCGCTGATCACGGGCGTCCTCGGCGTCCTGATCTTCCCGTGGAAGCTGATCTCCACGCCGGAGTTCTACATCTTCACCTGGCTCGGCGTGGTCGGGGGTCTGCTCGGCACGGTCGCGGGCATCCTCATCGCCGACTACTGGATCATCCGGCGTACGATCCTGCACCTCGTGGACCTCTACACGCCCGGCGGCCGCTACTGGTACACCAACGGCTGGAACTGGCGGGCCATCGTCGCCTTCGTGGTCGGCGGTCTGCTCGCGGTCGGCGGCTCGTACTCGGCCGTCGGGGCGGACGGCAAGAAGACCGGGCCGTTCCCGACCGACGGTCTGATCCCGTTCCTCAAGCCGCTGGCCGACTACGGCTGGGCGGTGGGCCTGAGCGCGTCCCTGCTGCTGTACATCGCGCTGATGCTGCCGAAGGGCAGGGAGCAGGAGGGCATCGCGGCCTGACGGTGCGCGCCACGCGCGCGTGGAGGGCGGTCGGATCGGCCCCGGGTCTGCCCGACTCGGGGCTTCCGGCTCAGGTCTTCTGGCCGCTCTCCAACGCCGCGACCGCCTCCTTGGCGGCCTTGATGGCGCCCTTGTTGATCTCGTCCGTGCTGGGCGCCTTCTTCGACTCGAAGTCGCTGCCGTTGTACGTCACGGTCACCAGCGCGTTGGACGCCTGGATCATGACCACGCCCTCGCGGGTCTGCTGCTTGTCCTGGGTGGTGAGGTTCACCACCGAGTACCCCGCGTCGCCGACCCCGGGCACGCTCCCGCCGCCGCTCTTCTCGGAGATGTTCTCCTTGTACGACTTGGCGGCCGCCACATCTGACTCCGTGATCTCGAAGGACACGTCGAGCCAGCGGTAGTCGTATCCCTTGAGCGCGTTCCAGGAGCAGGTGCGGCGCAGCGTCGTGTCCGTGGAGGGGATCTCCTTGCCGGCCGTCTTGGCGCCCGGCACGAGCGACTTGATGGTGGCCGTGGCGATGCTGGCGCAGGGGGCGGGCGCGGCGGCGTACCGCTTTGTGGGTGCCGCCGTGGACGCGCCCGAGGGGGACTCGCCGGCGGACCGTGGCGCCGACTCCTTCTCGGCGGCCGGCGTGGTGGTGGCCGGGCCCGACGTCAGCGCCCAGCCCGCCGCGGCGAGCACGACTACGGGCGAGATGCGCGCGGTGAGCGCGAGCGGCAGGGAAAGAGTTCGCACGGCGCACTTTTCGTGGGGGACGGAGGGTGCGGAGGGGTCCGCACTGCGGACGGGACGCCAGTTTCACATGTCTGCCTGTGGGGCGGAAGCCTGAACTCACTCCGTGCCTGTGCCGTCACCGCCCCCTGCCATCGATGCGTCATGTGTCCGTTTATGTCCGGGTGGTGGACCGGTGGAGGGCCGATTCCACGCGATCCACGGCCAGGAACGCCCCGTAGGCCACGAGGTGCACCAGATGGTCGTCGGTGTGCTCCGGCCGCCGCCAGGCCGCCACGCCCTCGTCGGTGATCCGGTAGGGCGCGAGTGCGGCCAGCAGCACCAGACGCGCACCGGGGCGCTCCCGCCGGTCCGGGAAGCCGCTCAGGTCGAGCGGCGGATGCGACCCGTCCCAGTCCAGCAGTGTCTCCTCCACGAGGTCCTGGTCGTCGACGCCGAGGAGGCCGGCGCCCGCCATGGCCGCCCGGAGCAGCGCCGCGTACGCGAGACCGACGGGCGTACCGTCCGCCCACGCGGGGGCTTCGCCGGGGTCGGGCAGGTCGGGCAGCGCGAGGGACGCGCCGGGCCGGGCGGGTCGGCGTACGGTCCGGGCGAGGCTACGGCCCGCGAGGGAGCGGACGGCCCGGAAACGCTGGGCGTTGCCCGGCAGCAGGTTCTCGGTGAGCAGGGCGGACACGATCCGATTGATGAAGTGGAAGACGAACGCGGTGGCGAGGTGTGACGGCACGCGTGCCTGAAATCCCGTTGCCGGAGCCGGCCGTGGATCAGCACCATGAGGCGATGACCGAGACATCACCGCGCATGCACGAGGAGATCCTCGCCTACTACGCCCGGGGCAAGGAGGACGCCCGGCTCAAAGAGGGCGGAGCGCCCGCCGGGCGGCTGGAGTTCTGGCGCACCCAGGACGTACTGCGCAGACTGCTGCCGACCGCACCCGCGCGCGTCCTGGACGTCGGCGGCGGCAGCGGCGTACACGCGGAATGGCTCGCGCAGGACGGACACGCCGTTCAACTCGTCGACCCCGTACCGCTCCACGTCGAACAGGCTTCGCGGCTGCCCGGCGTCACCGCCCGCCTCGGAGACGCGCGCGAACTGTCCGCCCCCGACGCCTCCTACGACGTGGTGCTGCTGCTGGGCCCGCTGTACCACCTGCCCGAACGGACCGACCGGCTGCGGGCATTGGCCGAGGCGCGGCGAGTCCTGCGGCCGGGCGGGCTCGTGGTCGCGGCCACCATCAACCGGTACGCGCAACTGCACGACCTGCTGCGTGAGGAGCACTACTTCACCCCGGAGCACCGCGAACACACCGACGCCGTCCTCGTGGACGGCCGGCATCCCCACCATGACGAGGGCTTCTTCACCGTCGCCCACTTCGCGGCGCCGGACGAGGTGACCGCGGAGTTCACTGGCGCGCGACTGGCCGTCGAGGGCCAGTACGGCATCGAGGGCGTCGCCTGGCTGATGGCCGGTGTCGAGGACTGGCTGGACGACCCGGACCGGCGCGAGGCGGTGCTGGCCGCGTGCCGGCACATCGAGTCGGAGCCGACACTGCTGGGGGCGAGCGGGCATCTGCTCACCACGGGCAGACGGCCGTCGGCGTGACACGCACGAGAAGACGTTCGCACGGAAGCCCCGGTGACGGGTGACGGGTGACGGGTGGCGTTCGGCCTCCGGGGTGGGGTCCGGGGTCCGGGGTGGGGTCCGGGGTCCGGGGTGGGGTCCGGGGTCCGGGTTGCGGTCGTGGAGGCCGACGTCGGCACGGGTGCGGTGCGATCGTCATCCGCCTACTGAAGCCGCAGCCCGGGCTCGCCGCGTCCGCCGCCAACGGGCTGCCCGCCGGGTTGACGTGAAGCACGTCGAGCACGAAGGGCATGACACGTCGGCGGCCTCATCCCCGCCTCCCTGCTGGGCGCGATCACCGGGGACGCGATCCTGGCCGCGCTGATGGTCTCGATCGTCTTCGGCGTGGCCCTGAACATGGCCGGCGAAGAGGGGGCACCGCTGACCCGCGGCATCAAGGCGCTCTCGGACGTCGTCTTCCGCATCGTGGGCTGGGTGATGCGGCTCGCGCCCCTGGGCACCTTCGGCGCCCTGGCCACCGTGGTCGCCACCTATGGCGCCGAGAGCCTCAAACAGCTCGGCTACCTCGTCGTCCTGTTCACCGCGACCTGCGTCGTCTACGTCCTGGTCGTCCTCGGCGCGATCACGCGGGCCTGCCGCCTGAGCCTGTTCGCCCTCATGCGCTTCCTCAAGGCCGAACTGCTCGTCGCCCTCAGTACCTGCTCCAGCGAGGCCGTCCTGCCCCAGCTGGTACGCAAACTGGAGATCCTCGGCATCGGCCGGCCCGTGGTCGGCATCGTCATCCCCTCCGGGTTCTCCTTCAACCTGGACGGCTCCGCGGTCTACCTCACGATGGCCTCCCTGTTCCTGGCCCAGGCCATGGGTATCGGCCTGTCCTGGCAGCAGCAGCTGATCATGGTCGGCGTCATGATGCTCACCAGCAAGGGCACCGCCGGGATCGCGGGCGGCGCGTTCATCGTCCTGGCCAGCCCGGTCACCGCGGTCGGCCACATCCCGCTCGTCGCCCTCTCCCTGATCGTCGGCATCGACCGCATCCTCAACGAGGGCCGCGTGTTCATCAACGTCCTCGGCAACGCCGTCGCCACGATCGTGATCGGCAAGTGGGAGAACGACTTCGACACCGAGCAGGCCCGCGAGGTCCTGCATTCCCGGACCGTCCCCCCGCCGCAGACCGGGGTGGACACCGCCAAGATCGGTGCCGACACGTAGCCGACACCGGATCCCCTGTGGCGCGGCCGGCTCGCCGAGGCAGAGACCGCCGATCCATGGACAAACCTTCCTCTCCCGCCTCTGCGCGGGCGCCCCTACGGTCGAGGGCACGGGTGCTCACCGGCCCGCCGTACCGAAGGAGTAGGACCCCCATGAAGATGACCGGCAACACGATCCTGATCACCGGCGGCACCTCGGGCATCGGCCTCGGCCTGGCCCTGCGCCTGCACGAGGCCGGCAACAAGGTGATCGTCGCCGGCCGGCGCAAGGAACTCCTCGACGAGATCACGGCCGAGCACCCGGGCATCGACGCGCTCGTCCTCGACGTCGCGGACCCCGACTCGATCGCCCGCGCCCGCGAGACCGTGGCGGCGAGCTACCCGGGGCTGAACGTGCTGGTCAACAACGCCGGCATCATGCTGCTGGAGAGCGTCCTCGACCCGGCCGGTCTGCCGGTCGCCGAGGACCACGTCACGGTCAATCTGCTCGGCACGATCCGGATGACGTACGCCTTCCTGCCGCTGCTGGTGGGCAAGGACGACGCGGTCGTCATGAACGTCACCTCCGCGCTGGCGTTCGTACCCTTCTCGGTCACTCCGACCTACAGCGCGACCAAGGCCGCGCTGCACTCCTTCTCGGAGAGCCTGCGCATCCAGCTCGCCGGTGCCGACGCCGGCGTACAGGTGATCGAGATGATCCCGCCGGGTGTGCGCACGACCCTGCTCGGCCAGCAGGACAGCGACCAGTCCATGCCGTTGGACGACTTCCTCACCGAGACCCTGGACCTGCTGCGCGAGAAGCCCGACGCGAAGGAGCTGGTCGTCGAGCGCGCCAGGTTCGCCCGCGACGCGGTGGCCAACGGCTCCTACGACGACGTCCTCGCCATGATCAGCGGCAGCTGACCGACCTACCAGGCCCCCTAGGGACAGCGGGTCGTGCAGGTCACGTGACCCGTCAGGCCCCCTCTGGCCCCCTCGCCGCGAGCGCCCGGCTGCTCAGCCATGGATCGGCGGTCTCTGGATAGCCGGGCGGGATGGGGCGAGGATGGCGGGCATGGACAAGAAGGAACTGGCGGAATTCCTGCGCCGCCGG
>NZ_JBHVYZ010000084.1:4292-30837 GCF_042880295.1 Streptomyces sp. NPDC058307 | reverse complement strand
GTCGAGGTCACCCGACAGGTCGACCCCCGTGATCTCGGCACCGATGTGCCCGGCGACCGGGTTCACCTCGATGCCCGCGTCCTGCTCCGCCGTGCCCTTGTACGTCGTCATGCGTGCTCCGTTGTCCGCCGGTGTGCGACACGCCGGCGAGCCGGGCGGCGTCCCGTGACATGGGACGCCCGGATCGCGCCGACCGCTGCTCCTCGGTGCCGCCCATGCCGTCCGCTGCCCTCGTCCCGCCCGTCCGGTTGATCATTGCTCACCCTATCCGTGAGGCTGGGGGGACGACACAGTCAAGGGAAGGGCCGGACGTGATCAGCATCCCGACGCACACGCTCAACGACGGCACGAAGATCCCCGCCCTCGGTCTGGGCACCTGGCCGATGGACGACGCCGAGGCGGAGCGGGCGGTCGCCACCGCCCTGCAGAGCGGCTACCGGCTCCTCGACACGGCGACGAACTACCGGAACGAGACCGGTGTCGGCCGTGGGGTGGCCGCCGGCGGCGTGCCGCGCGAGGAGATCCTCGTGACGACGAAGCTGCCCGGCCGGCATCACGGCTACGAGGAGACCCTGGCCTCCTTCGAGGCGTCCCGCGCCCGTCTCGGCCTGGAGTACGTGGACCTGTATCTGATCCACTGGCCGCTCCCCCGGGTCGACAGGTTCGTCGACTCGTGGAAGGCCATGATCAAGCTCCGTGAGGACGGTCTCGTACGGTCGATCGGAGTCTCCAACTTCACGGCCGCGCACCTCGAGCGGCTGGAGAAGGAGACCGGGGTCCTGCCGTCCGTCAACCAGATCGAACTGCACCCCCTGTTCCCGCAGGACGAGCTGCGCGCCTTCCATGCCGGCAAGGGCATCGTCACCGAGAGCTGGAGCCCGCTGGGCCGGGGCTCGGCCCTCCTGGACGACCCGGCGGTGGCCGGCGTCGCCGAGGCGCACGGTGTCACGCCCGGTCAGGCGATCCTGCGCTGGCACGTCCAGCTCGGCGCCCTGCCGATCCCGAAGTCCGGCGACCCCGAGCGGCAGCGCGCGAACCTCGACGTGTTCGGCTTCGAGCTGACCGAGGCCGAGATGACGGCGATCGGCGGCCGTGAGCACCGGCGTCTCGGCGGGGACCCGGAGGTGCACGAGGAGTTCTGAGCACCGGGAGGGGTACCCGGGAGGTCCGGAAGGAGCCGCAGGTGAGTGAGCCGCTGAGGGACTACCACGGCAAGCGGGACTTCGGACGCACACGCGAGCCGGAAGGGCGGCGTGCCCCCGCGGGTGCCGCTCCGCGGTTCGTCGTGCAGATCCACGACGCGAGCACGATGCACTTCGACTTCCGGCTCCAGGTCGGCGACGTGCTGAAGTCCTGGTCGGTCCCCAAGGGCCCCTCCGGCGTACCCAAGGACAAGCGCCTCGCCGTGCCGACGGAGGACCATCCGCTGGAGTACGAGGACTTCGAGGGCGTGATCCCTCGGGGCGAGTACGGTGGCGGAACGGTGATCGTCTGGGACCACGGAACCTACGAGCCGCTCAGCCACGACAAGAAGGGGCGACCCCTCGACTTCGCGGAGTCGCTGGAGCACGGGCACGCCACGTTCCGGCTGCACGGGACGAAGCTGCGCGGCGCGTACGCGCTCACCCGCTTCCGCGAGGACAACTGGCTGCTGGTGAAGACCGCCGAAGGTCAGGCGCGCGGACACGGCACCCCCGATCCGCGCCGGGCACGCTCGGTACGGACCGGCCGGACACTGGCTCAGGTCGCCGCCGAGGAGACCTGAGCCGTCAGATCCGTCGAACACCGCCCGACTGGCCTTCTGCGGCTCTATGTTCGCAGCGACACGTGATCGTTCCCAACACGAGCCAGGAGGCCTTCCGTATGCGCGTCGCGCTCCGTACCGCCATCTCCGGCGCGGTCCTCACCGCCACCGTCCTCGCCGGCGGCACCGCACAGGCGACCCCGCCCGGCCCCGGCGTGGTCGGCACGCTGATCGCCCTGAAGACCGTGGGCGACACCGACTACGTCCTCAGAGAGATCACCGTGCCGCCGGGGCAGGCGACCGGCTGGCACTACCACGACGGCCCCGTCTACGGGTACGTCAAGAAGGGCACCCTCAGCCACTACCACGCCGACTGCGCCAGTGACGGCGTCTATCCGCAGGGCACCGTCGTACGCGAGCCGGGTGGCCCGGGCGACGTCCACCTCGGCCGCAACGAAGGGACCACCCCGCTCGTCCTGGAGGTGCTGTACGTACTCCCGCACGGCTCGCCGTACTCGGAGGACGTGCCGAACCCCGGCTGCTCCTTCCAGTGAGCGCGGTGATCAGAAGTCGAGCGGTTCCAGGGACTGTTCGGCCCAGATCGTCTTGCCGCCGCCGGTCTGCCGGCTCCCCCAGCGCTGGGTGAGCTGGGCTACCAGCAGCAGCCCGCGGCCGCCCTCGTCGAAGGCGTGGGCGCGCCGCAGGTGCGGAGAGGTGGAACTGCCGTCGGACACCTCGCAGATGAGGGTGCGGTCCCGGATCAGCCGTAGCTGGATGGGCGGTTCGCCGTAGCGGATGGCGTTGGTGACCAGTTCGCTGACGACGAGTTCGGTGACGAAGGAGGCCTCCTCCAGTCCCCAGGCAGTCAGTTGCTCGGTGGCTGCCTGCCGGGTCGCGGCCACCTGGACGGGGTCGGGCTCGACGTCCCAGGTGGCGACCCGGTCCGCGCCGAGGGCCCGGGTACGGGCCAGGAGCAGGGCCACGTCGTCACCGGGTTCTTCGGGCAGTACGGCCTTCAGCACGGTGTCGCACAGGTCGTCGAGGGTGTCGGTCCTCGCGGTGAGCGCGCGGCACAGCTCTTCGGTGGCGTGGTCGACGTCGCGGTCCCGGTCCTCGATCAGCCCGTCGGTGTAGAGGGCGACGACGGCTCCCTCGGGCAGTTCGATCTCCGTGGCCTCGAAGGGCAGTCCGCCGACGCCGAGCGGGGGCCCCGCGCTCAGGGGGACGAGGTGCGCGGTGCCGTCGGGCAGGACGACGGCGGGCGGCGGGTGGCCGGCGGCGGCCGTGGTGAGGCGGCGCGAGACGGGATCGTAGACGGCGTAGAGGCAGGTGGCGCCGAGTTCGGCGGCATCGTCCTCGCGGTCGTCCGAGGCGAGGTGGGTGACCAGGTCGTCGAGGTGGGTGAGCAGCTCGTCGGGGGGAAGGTCGACGTCGGCGAGGGTGCGCACCGCCGTGCACAGGCGGCCCATGGTCGCCGAGGACGGGATGCCGTGGCCGACGACGTCACCGACGACGAGGGCGACGCGGCTGCCGGAGAGCGGGATGACGTCGAACCAGTCACCGCCGATGCCGGCCAGCGAGCCGCAGGGCAGATAGCGGTGGGCGACCTCGACCGCGGCCTGTCCGGGCAGGCCGCGCGGCAGGAGACTGTTCTGCAGGGCCAGGGCGGTGGTGCGTTCGCGGGCGAAGCGGCGGGCGTTGTCGATGCAGACGGCGGCCCGGCTGGCGAGTTCCTCGCCGAGGACGGCGTCGTCGCCGCCGAAGTCGTCGGGGTGGGCGATGCGGACGGCGACCACGACGCCGAGGGTGATGCCACGGGCTCTGAGTGGCACGGCGAGCAGGGAGTGGACGCCCTTGCGGTAGGTGCGGCCGGCCGGGGCGCGGGTGTTGCGTTCGGCGACCCAGCGCATGAAGTCGGGCTCGCCTGCCTGGCTGAGGGCGGCCCGGCCCTCCCTGACCGCCCGCGCGGGCGGTGAGTTGGCGAGGTAGACGTCCGTCTCGCCCAGGCGGACGGCGGCCTCGGGAGTGCCCTCGTGGGCGGAGCCGTGCGCCACGCGGCGCAGCGCGATGTCGCCTTGCAGGGCGGTGGGCGGTTCGTCCGCGCCGAGGACCCATTCGAGGAGATCGACGCTGGCGAAGTCGGCGTAGCGGGGCACGAGGAGTCCGACGAGTTCCTCGGCGGTGCGCACCACGTCGAGGGTGGTGCCGATGGTTGCCGCCGCCTCGTTGAGCAGGGCCAGTCGCTGCCGGGCCCAGTACTGGTCGCTGCTGTCGAAGGCGGCCAGGGCGACGCCGACGGGTTCCGTGGAGCCGGCGTCGCGGACGGGCCACATCTCGCAGGTCCAGGCGTGTTCGTGGTTGAGGGCGGGAGCGCCCGTGAAGCTCTCGTAGCGGACCGGTCGGCCGGTCTCGACGACCTGGCGCAGGTTGGCCAGGAAGCCGCGGCTGTGTTCGGCGTCCTCGACGGTCTCCGCGAAGAAGCGGCCGATCAGAGCGTCCTCCGACACGCCCATGACCCGGCAGGCCACGTCGTTGAGACGCACGTAATGCTGCTGTCTGTCGAAGACCGACATCGACATGGAGGCCTGCTGGAAGGCCTGTCCGGCCAGGGTCGGCTCGACGGAACCGGGGCGCCGGCCCGTGATCACGTATGCGGTCGGCGTGCCCTCGCCGCCCAGCACGGGGCACGCGTCCAGGACGAGCGTGACGTGTGAACCGTCGCGGTGCCGCAGTACGACGGTCCCCTTCAGCGCGGCCATGGCCGATCCCGGCGGGTCCTCGGCGAGCAGCTCCCTAGCCGCCCGCCCCACGACCTCCTCGGCCGTGTGTCCCGTCAGACGCCGGGCACCCTCGCTCCACCCCGTCACAATGCCTGCGGCATCGGTGACCGCCGTAGCGGAGACGTGCTCCATATCGTCCAGGATGGTCCTATTGTCTGACCGCATCAACCGAAACGGGGCAACCGGGCCCCGTTCGTCACCTCTGGTGGGCCCGCAGGGCTTCGAGGGCGCGGTCGGCGTGGGTGTTCATCCGCAGTTCGCTGCGGACGACCTCCAGCACGGTGCGGTCCTGGGCGATGACGAAGGTGACCCGCTTGGTGGGCGCCAGGGAGAAGCCGCGCTTGACGCCGAACAGCTCGCGTATCTTGCCGTCGACGTCGGACAGGAGGGGCATGCCGAGGGTGTGGCGCCCGGCGAACTCCTGCTGGCGCTCGACGGTGTCACCGCTGATGCCGACCGGCTGGGCGCCGGCGGCGGCGAACTCGGCGGCCAGGTCGCGGAAGTGGCAGGCCTCGGCGGTGCAGCCGGAGGTCAGGGCGGCGGGGTAGAAGAAGAGGACGACCGGGCCGTCGGCGAGCAGCTCGGACAGCTTGCGGCCGGTGCCGGTCTCGTCCGGGAGCTCGAAGTCCTCGACGGTGTCGCCGGTCTCGATCGCCTTGCTCATGCCTGGCCCTTCCCGTTCTTCGCGATGCCGCGTGCCCACAGCACGAGGGGCAGCTGCAGGGGCAGCCGTCCGAGAGCCGCCGCCTTCTGGGGGGTGGGTCGGTGGCGCCAGTCGACGGCCATCTTGACGTTGGCGGGGAACACCCCGACGGAGAAGGCGGCGGAGGCGAGCGCGGCGGTTCGCCGGGTCTTCGGCAGCACCAGACCGGCGGCCAGCGCGAGCTCCACGGCCCCGCTGGCGTAGGTCCAGGTCCGGGGCTTGCCGGGCAGGGCCTGCGGGATGGTCGCGTCGAACGAGCGCGGTACGGCGAAGTGGGCGATGCCCCCGGTGGCCAGCAGGCCGGCGAGCAGCAGGGGTGAGCGTGGGGACCGTGGCACGGTTCCTCCTCGTGAGCAGGTTGCCGCGCACATTACTGGACGGTACGGGCACCTCGGACGGCGGCCTGCACACTCAGGGGGAACGGCGGTTGTGGGTGCCCGGGGTGTAGCCGAAGGAGCGGCGGAAGACGTCGATGAAGGCGCTCGCGGAGGACCAGCCGCAGCGGTGGGCGACGGTGGTGACGGGCACGTCGTCGGCCAGCATGCGCAGGGCGTGGTAAAGGCGCGACTGGGTGCGCCACTGCGGGAAGGTCATGCCGAACTCGCCGCGGAAGAGACGGCTGAGCGTGCGTTCCGAGGCACCGGTGGCGGCGCCGAGGGCGGCGAGGGTGCGTGGGTCTGCCGGGTCGGCGTGGACGAGCGCACAGACCGCGGCCAGGCGGGGATCGGCCGGGGTGGGCAGCCGCAGGGGCTGCTGCGGCGAGGCGCGCAGCTGGTCGCGCAGGACGGCGAGGAGGCGGTGGCGTTCGGGGCTGTCGTCGGCGGGGTCGCGGGTGTGCGCGAGGATCAGCTCGCGCAGGAGCGGATCTACGGCGAGGACGGTAGGGGTGTCCAGGTCGAGCGGGTTGTCGTCGGCGGGCAGGCCGACCAGGTGCAGGTCGAGGCGGCCGTGGGCGCGGTGGGCGTGGGTGGTGCCCGCGGGGACCCAGATGGCGCGGGTGCCGGGCGCGAACCAGGTGCCGGCGTCGGTGGTCACCTCGAGGACGCCGGAGCCGGCGTAGACGATCTGGTGGTCGTCGTGCCGGTGGGCGTCGATGCGTTCGCCTGCGGCGAGGCGCTGGGCGCGGGTGGGCGCCATCGGGGTGTGGCGGATGTTCGACACAAGTGGGCAGATTATCGAAAGCGGGCCGGTCGCCGCCCGCGCGAGGCTCGGTTCCGTGTCCAAGAACCGTTCCCTCACGCTGATGTCGCTCGGTCACGCCTGCGTGGACGTGTACCAGGGGGCCGTCGCGGCTCTGGTGCCGTTCTTCGTCGCCGAGCGCGCCTGGTCCTACGCCGCCGCATCGGGTGTCGTCCTGGCCGCCTCCCTGTTGTCGTCGGTCGTCCAGCCGTTGTTCGGCGCGCTCACCGACCGCTGGGCGATGCCGTGGCTGCTGCCGCTGAGCGCGCTGACCGCGGGGGCGGGGGTCGCGCTGAGCGGGGTCCTCGGCTCCTATCCGCTCACCTTGGCGGCGGTCGCCGTGTCCGGGGCCGGGGTCGCGGCCTATCACCCGGAGGCCGCCAGGGCCGCGCGGGCCGTCGCACCTGGCGGGAACCGGGGGATGGGGTGGTTTTCTCTCGGAGGCAACGTCGGCTTCGCCCTGGCCCCGCCGCTGGTCGCCGCCGTGATCGCCACGGGTGGCCTGGACGCTTCTCCCCTGCTTGCCGTTCCGGCGCTGGTGGGCGCGGCCCTGTGCGCGGCGGCGGTGCGCGCGTCCCGGGCGCACCCGGTGGCGGGACCGGCGACCGCGCGTACCGGATGCGACGACTGGCCGTCGTTCCTGCGGCTCTCGGGCGCTGTGGTCTGCCGGTCGGTCGTGTTCGTCGGGCTGAGCGCGTTCGTCTCACTGTACGTCCGTGAGCGCGTCGGCGGCGGGGACATGGCCGGTACGGCGGCGCTGTGCGTGCTGTACGCGGGCGGTGCCGTGGGCACGGTCCTCGGGGGCCGGCTCGCGGACCGGTACGGGCGCCTCACGGTGGTACGGAGGGCGTACACCCTGACGGTGATCGCCGTGGCCGGGCTGGTACTGGCCCCCGGCCCGGCGCTGTATCTGTTCGTCGCCCTGACCTCGGCCGGCCTCTACGTACCGTTCTCCCTGCACGTCACCCTCGGCCAGGACTACCTGCCCGGACGGGTGGGCACGGCGAGCGGCGTCACGCTGGGCCTGACGGTGAGCGTCGGGGGCTTGGCCGCACCGGCACTGGGAGCACTGGCCGACACGACATCCCTGCGAACCGCGCTGGTGCCCTTGATCATCCTCCCCGCACTGGGCGCCCTGCTGCTACGCGGACTACACGAACCGGCCCCCGCCGAACGGCTCGCCCATGCGAAATGAGCCGCAACCGGCGCAGGGGCACCGGCGCGCTGCTGCCGTTGATCGCCCCGCCCGGCCTGAGCCGCCTGCTGTTGCGCGAACCCGCTCCCACCTACCCCCTTCGGTCTCGACGGCGCGCGAGACGGTGAACGTCGGGGACCGGTCGCACTCGCGCCGGGGGCGCTGGCGCGCCGCTGTCGCTGATCACCCTCCCCGCGCAGGGCGACCTGCTGCCCGAACCAGCCTCCGCCGAGCGACCCGCCCGTACGGGATGCACCTCAGCCGGTACCGGCCGGAGTCGCCTCTTCGGGCTCGTCGTCGACGGCGTGGGAGAGGAAGTCGTCGACCATGCGGTGGAACAGGCCGGCGAGTTGCCGCAGCTCCTCCGGCGACCAGTCGGCCAGGGCCAGCTGCATGCCGCGGGCGCCTGCGTCACGGATGCGGTCGATGGCCTGGCGGCCGGTCTCGGTGAGCTGGATGCGCTGGGCGCGCCGGTCGTCGGGGTCGGGGACGCGGGTGACGTACCCGGACTTCTGCAGCTGCTGAACGGTGCGGGTGACGTGGGAGGCCTCCACCCCCAGCCGGTTGGCCAGCTCCCCCGGACGCATCGGCTCGGTGTCGGCGACCTGCCGGAGCAGGGCCACGGCGGCCCGGTCCAGCGGCACCTCGGCCAGGGCCATCAGCCGGTCGTGCTGTCGGGCACGGGTGCTCAGGTAGGTGATACGGGTGAGCGCCTGCTCGATCTCGATGACTTCCTGGGACGCGGGGACGTCGGGGAGCGGCTGTGAGGACATACTCGCCAGTTTACCATCTTGTTGCGTAACTCAAGTAAACTGCGGTCGGTGTGCGGCACGCGGCACTGTGTCGCGCCACGCCGCTCCCACCGCGATGGTCTGCCGCCACTGCCGGACGACCTTGGGCGGCATGCCGATCGCGAGCGCACCGCTGACCCGGTCCCCCGTGCGGTACGCGGCGACGAACCGGTGCTGCGCCAAGTCCCCCTCGACCACAGCGACTTCCTCGTGTCCGCGCAGGTAGCCGTACGCCTGGACCTTCATGTCGTACTGGTCCGACCAGAAGTACGGCACCGGAGCGAACGGCTTGCGCGCCCCCGGAGCGGCCAGCAGGTTGCGGGCGGCGACCATGCCCTGCTCGGCCGCGTTGGTACGGTGCTCGACGCGCATCGAGGTGGCGAACAGCGGGTTGTACCAGCGGGCGACGTCACCGGCCGCGTACACGTTCTCCGCCGCCTCGCAGTACTCGTCGCACACCACCCCGTCGCCCAGCGCGATCCCGCTGCCCTCCAGCCACTCGGTGTTCGGCAGCGAACCGACGGCCACCAGCACCTCGTCCCCCTCGACGACCTCTCCGCCGGCGAGCCGGACGCCCTCCTCGGTCACCTCGGTCACGGTGACCCCGCAGCGCAGCTCGACGCCTCGGTCCACATGGGCCCGGGCCAGCAGCCGCCCGACCTCCGTGCCGACCGCGTGGGCCAGCGGCACGGCGGCGGGTTCGAGGAGGGTCACCCGGACGCCGAGGCGCCAGGCGACCGCGGCGGCCTCGGCGCCGAGGAAACCGGCGCCCACCACGACCAGCCGCTGCCCCGGAAACAGCCGCTGCCGCAGCGTGAGCGCGTCGTCGAGGGTGCGCAGCACGTGCGCGCCCGCACCGGGCAGGCGGCGGGGCCGCATGCCGGTGGCGATGACCAGTCCGTCGTACGGCACCTCGGACCCGTCGGCCAACCGCACGGTGCGGGCGCCGAGTTCGAGGCCCGACGCGGCGACTCCGAGCCGCAGGTCGAGGTCGAGCGCGGCGAGGTCGGCCGAGGTGCGCAGGGCGAGCCGGTCGGGCTCCCACTCCGCGGCGAGGAGCTGCTTGGACAACGGCGGTCGGTCGTAGGGGAGTTCGGGCTCCTCGCCGACGAGGGTGATCGTGCCGTCGTACCCCTCGCGGCGCAGCGTCTCGACCGCCGCGAGCCCGGCGGCCGAGGCGCCGACGACGGTGATCCGCTTCACTGCCGGACCAGCCGGATGGCCGCCGCCGGACAGACCGCGACGGCCTCCTTGACGTCGTCGAGCTGGTCCTCGGCGACCTCGTCCGTCAGGAGGATCGCGATGCCGTCGTCGTCCTGGTCGAACACCTCCATGGCGGCGACCACGCACTGCCCCGACGCGACACACTTGTCGGCTTCCAGCTCCACCTTCATGGGATTCCCCTCGCTCTTCTCGTGGTGGTGGCTCGTGTGCGGTGCGGAAGCCGTCACCAGGCGACCGGCAGTTCGTGGATGCCGTAGATGAACGCGTCGTGCTTGAACTTCACGTCCTCCAGGGCGCAGGCGAGCCTGAAGGTGGGGATGCGCCGGTAGAGGGTGCCGTAGACGACCTGGAGCTCCATGCGGGCGAGCGGCTGGCCGAGGCACTGGTGGACGCCGAAGCCGAACGCGACGTGGCGGCGGGCGTCGCGGGTCAGGTCGAGGCGGTCGGGGTCCTCGAACACCTCGGGGTCGCGGTTGCCGATCTCGTTGACCATGATGACGCCCTCGCCGGCCTTGATGACCTGCCCGGCGATCTCGATGTCCTCGGTGACCGCGCGCCGGCGTCCCTGGTGCGTGATGTGGAGGTAGCGCAGCAGTTCCTCGACCGCGGAGGCCACCAGCTTCGGGTCGTCGGTCTCGCGCAACAGGGCGAGCTGGTCGGGGTGTTCGAGGAGGACGGCGGTGCCGAGCGCGATCATGTTGGCGGTGGTCTCGTGCCCGGCGATCAGCAGGAGCAGTGCCATCTCCGTGGCCTGGCCGTGGGTCAGCTCCCCGGCGGTGACGCGCCCGGCGATGTCGGAGAGCAGGTCGTCCCTGGGCTCGGCCAGTCGTTCGGCGAGCTGACCGGCCAGGTATCCGGCGACCTCCCGGGTGGCCGCGCCGCGCTCCTGGGGGCTCGCGGTCGTGCGGACCATCGTCTTGGTTTTCTCCTGGAACATCGCGTGGTCGTCGTAGGGCACGCCGAGCAGTTCGCAGATGACCAGCGACGGGATCGGCAGGGCGAACGCCTCGACGAGGTCGACGGGTTGGGGGCCCGCCAGCATCTCGTCGACGAGGCCGTCCACGATCCGCTGCACGGCGGGCCTGAGCGCCTCCACCTTCCTGATGGCGAACGGTGCCGTCACCATCCGGCGCAGCCGGGCGTGTTCGGGGTCGTCCATCATGATGAAGCTGAGTTTTCCCTCACCGGCCTCGGCGCTCGCCTTGGCCGGGTAGCCGGGCCGGTCGGTGTCGGCGCTGACGCGGGGGTCGCCCAGGATCGCCCGCTGCTCGGCGTAGCGGGTCACCAGCCACGACTCGCTGCCGTCCCACAGCCGGACCCTCGTCAGCGGGCCCTGCTCCTGGAGTTCCCTGAGAGCGGGCGGCGGGTCGAAGGGACAGCGGGCGGCACGTGGCATGGGGAACTCGGGGGCGGGGTCCGCGGTGTCGTGCGCGGGACCGGCCAGGGTGTCGGCCATGGTTCTCCTCGGTCGTGGGGGTGCTCAGCGGGAGGGGACGACGGAGCGCCGGGGCGAGTGGTCGAGGCCTCGATGAGCACATGCAAACAGACAGGCCTGACACCGGACCGCCAGTAACCTGACGGGACCCTGACGTGACTCACATCACACCGCAAGCCGGATCGTCAACTACCCTCGCAGGTAAGGGCATTGCGCAGGGGCGCAGCGCCTCCCGGCCGCCGAAGTCGCTGGCTGCCCTTCGCGCGGGGCTTTCAAGCGTCGCCGTCCGCCCGCCCCAGCCAGTACCCGAATCCGCGACGGGTGTGGATCAGCTGCGGCGCGTCCGACGAGTCCTGGTCCACCTTGCGGCGCAGCCGGGAGACGAGCTGCTCGATGGCGTTGTCGCCGCGGTGTTCGCCCCAGACGTACCGGCCGATCTGCTCCTTGGACAGCACCCGGTGGGCGTTGACCAGCAGATGGCGCAGCAGCCGGTACTCGGCGGGCGTGAGATCGAGGGCACGCGCTCCGCGCCGGGCCTCGCACAGGGCGTCGTCCAGGACGAGGTCGCGGTAGCTCAGGGCTCGGCCCGGGGCCGGTCCCGCACCGGTGCCGCGCAGCAGGATCTGCACCCTGGCCAGGATGTCGGCCACCCGGAACGGCTTGGCTACGTAGTCCCGCTCTCCCAGGCCGAGTTCGGGCATGATCCGGTCCAGGGACTCGTAGTCGATCAGCAGCAGCACCGGCGGACGGCGGGCCAGGGTCGGCCGGGTACGGCCCAGTTCGGTCACGTCCGGCAGGGTCGCGTCGACGACCACCAGATCGAACCGCTCCCGGGTCAGCCGGGCCACACCGTCGGCGGCGGCCGCGACGGTGACGACCTGGTAGCCCGCCAACTCCAGGGTGGAGGAGAGCAGTTCGGCGACGTCCAGGGCACCGGCGATGATCAGGAGGCGCTGACCGGCACCGCGGGCGAGTGCCGGCCGATGGCTGGGGGTGCCGTGCATGGAGGGACCCGTTCGTGGGGGGGTGCACTCCTCCCCACCTTAGCGCCTCCTTGCCTAACTCAAGTAATGCCTTTCAGGCCGGTCGGAGTGACCGGAGCCGTCCACATGGCGACCACGACGTCACCGAGGCCGGTGGCGGCGTCGTGCCAGTTGGCACGGGGCGTCGGGGTGTTCTCGGCGAGGGCGCGTTCACGGTCGGCGGCCATGTGCACGATCAGATGGCGGGCCATCTCGGCGCGCTCGGCGCGGACGTCGGCGGGCAGTTCGGGCAGACAGCGGTTGAGCCCCTCGACGATCTCCTGGAGCGAGGGCGAGGACATGGATTCCTCGACCATGATCTGCTGGAGCACCGGGTCGGTCATGACCTGTGCGCAGAACCGGGCGAACCAGGTGGGACTGCCCAGCTCGGCGAGGTGTTCGGGCACGGGCCGGACCAGGCAGTCCACCCAGTCGCGTACGTCCGTGGAGCCGCGGGCCCCGACCAGCAGCCGGGCGCGGATCGACTCGATGCGGACATGGTGCTTGCGGGCGATCGCGCGGACCAGGTCGGCCTTGGTGCCGAAGTGGTAGCCGACCGCGGCGTTGTTGCCCTGTCCCGCGGCCTCGCTGACCTGCCGGTTGGACACCGCGAGGACACCGCGCTCGGCGAAGAGGCGCTCGGCCGCGGTCAGGATCAGCTCCCGGGTCGCGTGGACCTGCTCCTCGCGTACCGTCCTGCCCGCCATGCTCACCACCCCACCGGGACTTCGCTGCCCCCTGCGGCGGCCAGCCCCTGGAGCCGCCCGGGGTCCGCCGACGGTGCGGCGCTTTCCAGTGCCGGAAGCCTACGCAACAGCATGCCGAGGGCGGGGCGCAGGACCGGACCGTCCCTGCGAAGGACTTGAGCACCGAGCCCAGTAAGGTAAGTCAAGCACCTGACTTAATATGGCCCGGTTCTCGGCCCGCTCCCCTGTTCTGGAGGCCCTTTCATGTCCGACGCTCCCGCCGGATCCGCCGACGCGGGTGCCGTGGCCCCGCCGCGGCCGAACGCCGTGGTGGCGGTGCTGGCCTTCGCCGGAATCGTCGTCTCGCTGATGCAGACCCTGGTCATCCCGATCGTGCCCGAGCTGCCCAAGCTGCTCGACGCCCCGGCCTCGGACACCGCGTGGGCGGTCACCGCGACCCTGCTCGCGGCAGCGGTCGCCACCCCGGTCGTCGGGCGGCTCGGCGACATGTTCGGCAAGCGGCGGATGCTGCTGGTCAGCGTGGTGATGCTGGTGGCCGGGTCGGTGGTCTGCGGACTCAGCGACGCCCTGGTCCCGATGATCGTCGGCCGTGCCCTCCAGGGCCTGTCCTCCGGTGTCATCCCGCTCGGCATCAGCATCATGCGCGACGAACTGCCCGCCGAGCGCCTGGCCGGCGCGACCGCGCTGATGAGCGCCTCCCTCGGCGTCGGCGGCGCCCTCGGGCTGCCGACCGCCGCACTGATCGCGGACAACTTCGACTGGCACGTCCTGTTCTGGGCCTCGGCGGCGATGGGCGCGATAGCCCTGGTCCTGGTCCTGGCGTTCGTGCCGGAGTCCCGGGTGCGCACCGGCGGCCGCTTCGACGCGGTCGGCGCGGTCGGCATGGCCGCCGGCCTGGTCTCCCTCCTGCTCGTCATCTCCAAGGGCGCCGACTGGGGCTGGACCAGCGGCACCACGCTCGGTCTGTTCGCGGCGGCCGTGATCATCCTGCTGGCCTGGGGCTTCTTCGAACTGCGCACCACCCAGCCGCTGGTCGACCTGCGCACCACCGCCCGCCGCCAGGTGCTCTTCACCAACCTCGCCTCGATCGCCATCGGCTTCTCGATGTTCGCGATGTCGCTGGTCCTGCCGCAGCTGCTCCAGCTGCCCACCCAGACGGGCTACGGCCTGGGCAGGTCCCTGCTGACCGCCGGTCTGGTCATGGCCCCGTCCGGTCTGGTGATGATGGCCCTGGCACCGGTCTCCGCGGCCGTCTCCAAGGCCAAGGGTCCCAAGGTGACGCTGATGATCGGCGCGCTGATCGTGGCAGCCGGCTACGGGCTGAACATCGTGCTGATGTCCGCGGTCTGGCACCTGGTGCTGGTCTCCTGTGTGATCGGCGCTGGCATCGGTTTCACGTACGGCTCCATGCCCGCCCTCATCATGGGCGCCGTGCCCGCCTCGGAGACGGCGGCCGCCAACAGCCTCAACACCCTGATGCGGTCCATCGGTACGTCGACGGCGAGCGCCATCGCCGGTGTCGTACTGGCCCAGATGACGATCGATCTGGGCGGCTACGCGCTGCCGTCGGAGAACGGCTTCCGGACCGTCATGGCGATCGGCGCCGGTGCCGCGCTCCTCGCCTTCGCCCTCGCCTCCTTCATCCCACGCCCGCGCGCCGCGGCCTTGGCGGCGGTCCCCGCACCGGCCGCGGAGAGGTCCGCCGGGGCCCCGTCCTGACACTGACGCTCCCCGCCTGACGGCCGACCGGTCGGCGGCCGTCAGGTCCTGCCCGGGGAGGATCCCGCCCCTGACGCGTACTGCGTTCTCAGTAGGCGCGATTGTCGGCGGTGGTACGACGACATGCGGGCCCGTGTCGGAAAGACTGGCGACCGGACCCACGGACGGGGGCCGCGCGGTCAGCTCGGCCGGGACGGAACACCGCGTCCGCACCCGGCGGGCCTCGGCCACCGTGGTTCCAGGACGACCGGAGAGCCCATGAGCACCCCCTTGCGGCGCTACGCCGACGATCATGTCCGTACGGTCGTCGCCATGACGGCCGCGCTGCGGCTGCCCGGGCTCCGGTACGGCGGTGGGGGCCGCTCCGGCACCGACCGGCCGGACCGGGTGGTGCATCCCCGGCTCCCCCTCGACCGCACCGCCCCGGAACGCCAGGAACGGACCTCATGACCATCCGCGTACTGCTCGCCGACGACCAGGCCCTGCTGCGGGCCACCTTCCGGATCCTCATCGACTCGTGCGACGACATGGAGGTGGTCGCGGAGGCCGCCGACGGCGCCGCTGCGGTCGACCTGGCGCGGGTCCACCGGCCGGACGTGATCCTCATGGACATCCGCATGCCGGGGACCGATGGTCTGGCCGCCACGTCGGTGATCTGCGCGGATCGGGAGCTGTCGGACACGCGGGTGCTGATCCTGACCACGTTCGAGATCGACGAGTACGTCGCGCAGGCGCTGCGGTCGGGGGCCAGCGGTTTCCTCGGCAAGGACGTCACCGCCGAGGCCCTGCTCGACGGCATCCGCACCGTGGCGGCCGGTGACTCGCTGCTCTCCCCCGGCGCCACCCGCACCCTGATCACGCGGTTCCTCGCGGCGCCGGGACTCGGCACCCGCCTGGCGGCTGCCGACGACCTTTCCGGGCTCACCACCCGGGAACGCGAGGTGATGGCGTGGGTCGCCGAGGGGCACTCCAACGAGGTGATCGCCGGGAAGCTCTTCGTCAGCCCCCTGACCGTGCGCACCCACGTCCACCGCGCGATGACCAAGCTGGGTGCCCGGGACCGCGCCCAGCTCGTCGTGATGGCCTATCAGTCGGGTCTGGTGCAGCCGCTGCCGCCCGGGGAACGCTGATCCCTCATCTCCCGGAGAGTTCCTCCAGCCACTGCTGAAGCAGGGCGGACTCCGCGGTCGTGAGCGTCGGCGGCAGGTCGGCGCGCAGACGGGCCGCGAGTGTGGCGGCCGCGGCGGGCACCGAACCGTGCTCCCGCGCCGCGTCCGCGTGGGTGCCGGTGTCGGTGCCGGAGTCGGCGGGCCGCGTCACCGAGTCCAGCACCGCGTCGCGCAGCCGCTGCGAGAACTTCAGGTCCGCGTATTGCTCGGGCCTGGTCAGCATCGACAGGGCCGCCCCGACGTTGGCGGACATGATCATCTGTGTGGCCAGCGAGGGCGGCACCGTCAGCCGTCCCCCGGCCGCGCAGCGTTCGAGGATGCCGTGCAGCAGGTCGTGTGCCTCCTGGGCCGCGGCCGGGGGGACGGTCAGCTCGGGCGAGTACATCAGGCGGTAGTGACTGGGGTGCTCCAGCGCGAAGCGCATGTGGGTGTCCCAGCCGTTCTTCAGGTCCTCGACCGGATCCGCGCTCGGCCGCGCCGCCCGCTTGGAGGCGAGGTACTGCTCGAATCCCCGGTCGACGACGGCGGCCAGCAGACCGGCCTTGTCGCCGAAGAGCCGGTAGAGCATCGGCGCCCCCACCCCGGCCTTCTCGCACACCGCGCGCGTGGAGACATCGGCGGCCGACGCACCGGCCAACAACTCGGTGGCCGCCTCCAGGATCTTTTCCCTCGCATCCATGCCCCCACCGTACGGCATTCGTAGCGTTGATACGAGAGCGGGGTTACCGTCGCTACGAATCCGCGTTATCGTCGATACGAGTGATTCGTATCAGCGCTAACAGAGGATGCAGCCATGCCCACCCAGCCCCGGATGGAACAGCGTGTCGCGATCGTGACGGGCGGATCGCGCGGCATCGGACGGCAGATCGCGCAGCAGCTCGCCGCCGACGGCTTCGCGGTCGTCGTCGGGTACGCCGGCAACAAGGACGCCGCCGACGAAGCCGTGCGCGCCATCGAGGAGGCGGGCGGCACCGCTTACGCCGCCCGTGCGGACGTCGCCGACGAGACGGAGGTCGCCGCCCTGTTCGACCTCGCGGAGGCCACGTACGGCGGGGTCGACGCGGTGGTCCACTCCGCGGGCCGGATGCCCCTGTCCCCGATCGCCGAACTCGACCTGGCCGAGCTCGACGCCCTGTACCGCACCAACATCCGTGGCACCTTCGTCGTCGACCAGCAGGCCGCGCGCCGACTGCGCCCGGGCGGCGCACTGGTCAACCTCTCCAGCTCGGTCGTCGGGCTCGCCTTCCCCGGGTACGGCGCCTACGCGGCCAGCAAGGGCGCGGTCGAGGCCGTGACCCTGATCCTCGCCCGTGAGCTCCGCGGCCGTAACGTCACCGTCAACGCGGTGGCACCGGGTCCGACGGCGACCGACCTCTTCCTCGACGGCAAGGACGAGGAGACCGTCGCCCGCCTGGCGGCCCAGCCCCCGCTGGAGCGGCTCGGGACGCCGAAGGACATCGCCAACGTCGTGTCGTTCCTGGTGAGCCCGGCGGGCCACTGGGTCAACGGCCAGGTAGTACGGGCCAACGGCGGCATCATCTGACCCCGCGGGCGCCGATGCCGCTCCCCGCGGGCGGCGCCCGTTCAGGCGAATGCAGTGCGTGGAGCGCGTGACCGCCGGTGCTCGCGTCGACAACTCACCCGTGACCCTCCCCCTGATCCCGCCCATGCTCGCCACCCCCGGCACCCTGCCGCCCGCCTCCCAGGACGCGCGCTGGGCCTACGAGACCAAGCAGGACGGCCAGCGGGTGGTCGTCTACCTCGCCGGGAACGGCGAGGTGGTGTTGCGCGCCCGGTCCGGGGAGGAGATCACCGGCGCCTATCCCGAACTGCGGTCGCTGGGCGGTGCGCTCGGCAGCACGCCCGCGGTGCTCGACGGGGAGATCCTGGCACTGGACGAACAGGGCCGCGCGGACTTCCAGTTGCTGCAACCGCGCATGCAGCTGGCCCACGCCCCCGGCCGAGCCGCACGCCGGGCGGCCGAAGCACCCGTCCATGTCGTGCTGTTCGACCTGATGCACCTGAGGCGAAGCTCACTCCTCGCCCTCCCCTACGCGCGGCGGCGGGCGCGACTGGACGAGCTGGGCCTCGCCGGACCGCACTGGTCCACACCCGCCGCCCTCGTCGGCCACGGCGAGCAGGCCCTGCGCGCCACCCGTGAACACGGTCTGGAAGGCCTGGTCTGCAAGCGGCTCGACTCGGTGTACGAACCCGGAGTGCGCTCCCGCGCCTGGATCAAGATCCGCAACATGCGCAGCGAGGACGTCGTCGTGGGCGGCTGGCTGCCCGGCAAGGGCCGGCTCACGGGCCTGCCGGGCGCGGTGCTGGTCGGGCAGCGGGGCGCGGGGCGGCTGCGGTACGTCGGCAGTGTGGGCACCGGCTGGAGCGAGACGGAACGGACGGAGCTCGCCTCGCTGTTGGCCGCAGCGGCGACGGACGTGTGCCCCTTCGATCCCGTGCCGCGGGTCCCGGGCGCGCGCTGGGTGCTGCCCCGACTGGTCGGCGAGGTCCGCTACAGCACCCGTACCCGGGCCGGGTTGCTGCGTCAGCCGTCCTGGCTGCGGCTGCGGCCGGACCTGGCACCGGAGGACTCCGCCGCCGACCTCCCGGACCCGCCTGACTGATCCGGTTGTTGGGCCGACCGTAACCGGAGCGACGCCTCCTACCTCTTGGCGTGGTCATGAAAAGCCGGGAAGCTGAACTCCCCAGTAACCCCGCCGCCGTTGGGCTGCGCCCGGTCCCGAGGAGGACGCAGTGTCGTCACCGTCGTTCAAGAAGCACCGCACACGATGGTTCACCGGCCTGGCCGGTGCGGCCGCGCTCGTCGTGGCCTTTCCCTCCGCCGCGTTCGCCGCCCCGCCCAAGGCGCTGCCCGCCAACGCCGAGAGTGCCGAGTACACCTACCAGCCGGCCTTCGACTACGACACGGACGGCTGCTACTCGACGCCCGCCATCGGCCCCGACGGCACGATCAACGGCGGTCTGAACCCGACGGGTTCGCTCAGCGGCGAGTGCCATGACGCCTCGGACCTGGACAACACCAACACGTACTCGCGCTACAAGTGCAACAACGGCTGGTGCGCCTATATGTACGGCCTGTACTTCGAGAAGGACCAGGCCGTGGCCAACAGCAGCATCGGCGGGCACCGGCACGACTGGGAGCACGTCGTGATCTGGGTGCAGAACGGCACGATCCAGTACGTCTCGACGTCCAACCACGGCTCGTTCACTGTCAGCGCGGCCTCGGGCGTCCGCTTCGACGGCACGCACGCGAAGATCGTCTACCACAAGGACGGCATCAGGACGCACTGCTTCCGGCTGGCCAACTCCAATGACGAGCCGCCGGAGAACGCCAAGGGCACCTGGCAGTACCCGCCGCTGGTCGGCTGGAACGGCTATCCGGCGGGACTGCGCGACAAGCTGAGCGCCTACGACTTCGGCAGCGCCAACTTCGGTCTCAAGGACGCCAACTTCGCCGCCCACCTGACGTCGGCCAAACCGTCGGGGATCCCCTTCGACCCCAACGCCTGACCCGGTGACACGATCGGGCGCCGGACCTAGGTCCCCCGCTCCCGCGGGTTCCGTCCCGCGCCCGATCCCCGCCGGGCCGCCCCCGGCATAGCGTCCCGTTCATGGACACGACCGATACCAGCGACACCAGCGGGCACCTCGAAGAGGCCCTGGACCGCGTCCACGCGGCGGGCCCGGAACGCGAGGGCTGGCTGAGCAACCACGCCCCCATGGTGGTCGAGGCGCTCGCCGCGCACGGACAGGCCGGCTCGGTGCACCGCTGGCTGGACCTGTACCGGGACAAGCTGGAGGACTTCCCCGACCGCACCACGCCGGTCACGGACGCCAACTGGCCCTCGGCGCTGGGTGATCCGCGCCGGATCGCGGACTGGACCGACTATTTCTCCCGCACGCTCGCCGAGCGCCCGTGGCGGGACGTCCTCGCCGAATGGTGGCCGCGCCTGCTGCCGGGCATGTACGGCGGTGCCACGCACACCGTCATCCGGGTCGGCCACGCCGTCCGCGCGGTAGCGGCCCACGAGAACGCACCCCGGGTCACCGAACTCGCGCACGCGCTGGGCTACTGGGCGGCACGGCACCAGCCCGTGACCGGGTTCGTGGAACTGCCGGGTGCGGCTAGGGCCGCGGACGCCCTGGAAGCCGTACCGGCCATAGAGCCGGGGCATCTGGGGTTCCTGAACCGCCTGTCCGCCGTACGCCGGCTGCCCGTGTGGGCGCACGACGTGACCGACCCGGACACCGCGAAGGAACGGCTCACCGAACTCGTCCGCGCCGCGACCCACCGCTACGCCACCCACGGCCACGGTGAGCCGACCATGCTCGTGCACGCGGCGACGGCCCCCAACGCCGTGCTGCGGACCATTGATTCCCTGCCCCGCGACCAGTGGGTGCCGAGCCTGCACGCGGCCTGGACGGCGTCGGCGGCGGTCACGGCGATGTACGCGCCGAAGGCGCCGGTCGCCTACGTGCCTCCCGCGCGCCTGACTCCCGAGGAGGTCGTGGAGCGAGCGCTCGCCCACGGCGACGAACACGTCATCAAGCTCACCGACACAGCCCTGGACGTCGGCGACGAGCAGGCTCTCGCGGCAGCCCTGCGCTCGGTCGAACTCAGCGAGCCGCTCACCTGAGGACCGGGCGGAGGTTCCGGTGGAGGCGCAGGCCCGGGGCAAAAGGTGCGCTACTCCTTACGGGTCTATCGTGTCCCGCCCGTCCCTCCCGGAACTGATCCGCATCGTCTCCCGTGACTCGCCGATGGCGCTGGCCCAAGTGGAGCGTGTCAGAAGCGAGTTGGCCTCCCTCTACCCCGGTGTGCGCACCGAGGCCGTGCCGGTGAGAACGACCGGTGACAAGTGGATGGGCGACCTTTCCAAGGTCGAGGGCAAGGGCGCGTTCACCAAGGAGGTCGACGCGGCGCTGTTGGCCTGAAGCGGGACGACGTCCGCGACACCCTGGTCCACCCGGGCGGTCTCACTCTGGACGAGCTCCCGGAGGGCACCCGCGTCGGCACCTCCTCGGCGCGCCGGGTGGCCCAGCTGGCCGCGACCCACCCGCACCTGGAGTGCGTGCCGTTCGGCGGCAACGTCAACCGGCGGCTGGCGAAGCTGGAGGCGGGTGAGGCGGACCCGCTGCTGCTCGCGGTCGCCGGCCTGGAACGCATCGGCCGCGAGGACGTGATCAGCGAGGTCCTCTCCCCCGAGACGATGATGCCGCCGGTCGGCGCGGGCATCCTCGCCCTCCAGTGCCGGGAGGGCGACACCGAGCTGATCGACACGGTCAGGGCGCTGGGGGACCCGGACACCTTCCGGGAAGCCACCGCCGAGCGGATGTTCCCGCACGTGCTGCAGGGCCACTGCAACAGCCCGATCGCGGGGTACGCGCGCATGGACCACGCCGGCGAACTCTCCCTACGCGCCTGTGTGTTCACGCCGGACGGCAAGACGCGGCTGAACGCCCACGATTGGGCGGGCCGCCTCGACCCGGCCACGCTGGGCACCTCGGTCGCGGTGGCGCTGCTGCGTCAGGGTGCCCGCGAGATCATCGACGGCATCCCGCACTGAGACCCACGCGGGATCAGGCGGTGCCCTCTTCGGCCTGGTCCCGCAGGAAGTTGCTGATCTGGCAGGCCAGGCCCTCACGGCCCACGCCCACGTGGGAGGCGCCCTCGTCGAGTCCGATGCCGCCCGCCCACAGTCGGCGGTCGGCCCACTCGTCGTCGACCCGCAGCTGGATCTGCACGTCGATCTGGTTCAAGCTCGCCTCCGGTCCCGCCGCGAACAGCACGGCGGTGGCGCGGCGCAGCGGGTAGACGTCGAAGCCCTCGATGAACTGCGAGTTGCGCCAGTCGATGAAGGCGCTCTCGCCCTCGGGTCCGATCCGCACGTCGATCTGGCCGTCCTCGAGGTGGACGGTCGGATGCAGGTCCCCGCGGTTCTCGACGGTCACCCGGACGCTGAAATAGGTGAGCCCTTCGGCGGCGTCGTCGCGTCCCCGCGGCGGCTCGGCCGCCTCCAGACGGTGGACGCGGACACGCAGACCGGCATGCTCGTCGTACTCCTGCCAGTCCCCGACCACGTTCGGCTCGTACACAGTGCACCTCTTTGACTTCAGAGAGCTGCTTCCTATCTGTGTGCTCAATGCACTGTCAAATGAGCAGAATGCGCTGTGGCCAGGTACTTCACCCCCTTTGATCGCTGATCAAGCCGTGCGCAGGAAGAATCCGCCGACCGGCCGGAAAAATCCTTCCACGGGCGTGCCGCACATCACGTTCCGCGCGCATGATCAACGGGCCAGCCGGCCAAGCAGCGAGGAGGCCGCGGTGATGCCGAGCGCGGCGGCCACGGCCAGCACCCCGAAGTCGAGCGCCAGATGGGCGGGCGTGCCGAGAAGGAGGCCGCGCAGGGCGTCGACTACGTAGCTGAGCGGGTTCACCTTGCTCACGCCCCGGAGCCAGCCCGGCATGACGGACAGCGGGTACAGGGCGTTGGAGCCGAAGAACAGCGGCATGGTGATGGCCTGCCCGATGCCCATCAGGCGGTCCCTGCTGAGCACGATGCCGGCGATGGTCATCGACAGGCAGGAGAAGAACGCCGAGCCGAGGATGACGATCACGCCGACGCCGAGGAGCTTGAGCGGGTTCCATGTCAGGGACACCCCGAGCAGGGCGGCGATGAGAATCACGACGACGGCCTGGATCAGCGACTTCACACCGGCCGCGAAGGCCTTCCCGGTGGTCAGTGCCGAGCGCGGGGTCGGGGTGACCAGGAGCTTGTTGAGGATGCCCGCGTCCCGCTCCCAGATGATCTGGATGCCGTAGAAGATCGCGATGAACATCGCCGACTGGGCGATGATCCCGGGCGCCAGATAGTCGATGTAGGGGATGCCCTGGGTGGGAATCGCCTTGATGCGGGTGAAGGTCTGGCCGAAGATCAGCAGCCACAGGGCGGGCTGGACCGCACGGGTGTAGAGCTCGGTGCGGTCGTGGCGGAGCTTCTGGAGCTCGACGGCGCACATCGCCACGACCCGGGCGGGCAGCAGACGCCAGCCCGCGCGGGGCTCCGGCGGCCTCAACAACAGGCCTATGTCAGCCGACACGGTTCGCGGTGCGACGGGTGCTTCGGACATCGCGGAAATCCCCTCCTTCGTCTTCGAGTCCGCTGCCGGCGACGTCACGGAAGACGTCCTCCAGGGTCGGCAGGGTGTCGGTGCCCCGTTTCTCGGCCAGGGACCGTCTGAGTTCGACGGGGGTGCCGAGGGCTCGGACGCGGCCGCGGTGCATGAGGCCCACCCGGTCGCAGTACTGGTCGGCCTCGTCCATGTAGTGGGTGGTCACGAGGACGGTCATGCCGGTCGCCTCGCGTACGGCGTTGATGTGCTCCCACACGCCGGTGCGGGCGATCGGGTCGAGGCCGATGGTCGGCTCGTCGAGGATCAGCAGCCGGGGTGCGCTGACCAGGGCCTGGGCGAGCTCGAGGCGGCGGACCATGCCGCCGGAGTAGGTACCGGCGAGCCGGTCGGCGGCGTCGGTGAGGTCGACGGCGGCCAGGGCCTGGGCGACGCGCTCGGCGCGTTCCTTGCGGGCGACGTCGAAGACGCGGGCGAACAGGGTGACGTTCTCGCGGCCGGTCAGGTTCGCGTCGGCGGACAGCTGCTGCGGGACGTAGCCGAGCAGCCGGCGTACGGCCATCGGATCGGCGGCGGTGTCGCGGCCGAACACGTGGATCATGCCGGCCGGCACGGGGAGCAGGGTGGTGATGCAGCGGATGGCGGTGGTCTTGCCGGCGCCGTTGGGGCCGAGCAGGCCGAAGACCTCGCCCTCCTCGACGGTCAGGTCCAGCCCGTCCACGGCCTTCGTGTCACCGAAGGCGTAGGTCAGGCCCGTACAGGAAACAGCGTCGGGTGTCATGCGTCCTCGGCCTCCTCGTGCAGATCGACGGCGAGCGCGCGCAGGGCGGGGAGCGCGGCGCGCAGGGCCTCCTGATCGGCCGCGTCCAGCCGGGTGACGTGCCGGCTGACGAGCGCGACCCGACGCCGCTTCCAGTCCCTGAGCCGCGTCTCGGCCTTCTCTGTGAGCAGCAGCCGGGCGGCGCGTCGGTCGGCCGGGTCGGTCTCGCGGACCAGGTGGCCCTCCCTGACCAGCTGGTTGACCAGGGTCGAGACGGAGTTCCCGGCCAGCGACAACTCTCTGGCGGCGTCGGAGACGCCGATGCCGGGCCGTGACTGGACCAGGCGCAGCAGTTCGACCTCGGCGCCACGCAGCCGCGGCACGGTCAGTCCGGCGCGCAGTCTGCGCCTGAGCAGCCGCTGGACGCCGACGAGGGCGTCCGCCAGCTCTTCGGGAAAGGTCTCTTCGTCCACACCACCGAGATTACCTCTGACTCAGAGGTAATTACTCTCAAGGACTGGTCAAACACATACGTGATGATTGACCCATTTGTTTCATTTCATCCGAGAGCGGGAATCCAAAGAGAAGTGCTTCGGACATGAGGCACGTCCGTGGGAGCCCCGTCGAGCGGCCCCGGATGTCTCGTTCAAGGTCCGCGTGCGCGCTCCTCCCACGATGTCTGTCCACCCAGCACCGCTCAGGGAGGTGCGCGACATGTCCGTCGCCACCAGAACAAAGCCGCATCCGCACGACGACGCCCCCGACACCAACGCGGCGTTCGCGCGCATGGCGCAGCTGCCCGAGGGTCCGGAGCGCAAGGTTCTGCGAGACGAGCTCATAGAACTCTGGCTGCCCATGGCCGAACGCATCGCCGTCCGCTTCCGCGGCCGCGGGGAGTCCCTCGAAGACCTCTACCAGGTGGCCGCCCTCGGGCTCGTCAAGGCGGTCGACCACTACGACCCGACGCGCGGCAGCGCCTTCGAGGCGTACGCCGTGCCCACCGTGACCGGCGAGATCAAGCGGCACTTCCGCGACCACATGTGGACGCTGCACGTGCCGCGCCGGGTGCAGGACCTGCGCAACCGGGTCCGGCAGGCCGCGAAGGAGCTCTCGCAGACCCCCGGCCGGACGCCCACCGTCGCCGAGATCGCCGAGCAGGCGCACCTGACGGAGGACGAGGTGCGCACCGGCGCGGAGGCCCTGGAGTGCTTCTCGGCCCTGTCCCTGGAGGCGGAGATGCCCGGCACCGACGGCTACGCCCTGGGCGACGCGCTCGGCGGCCCGGACCCCGGCTACGACGTGGTCGTCGACCGGGTGGCCATCGGGCCCTGCCTCAAGGCCCTGCCCGAGCGTGAGCGGACCATCCTGTACCTGCGGTTCTTCCGGGGCATGACCCAGAGCGGCATCGCCGAGGAACTCGGCATCTCGCAGATGCATGTCTCCCGCCTGCTCAGCACGTGCTTCGCGCAGTTGCGGGAGGAGGTACTGGCCGACGCCGACTGAGCCCCTCGGGGCACGGTCACGCAGGAGAAGTCACTCGGACGACGCCCCCGGGACCTGCGTCGGGCCGTACCGGTCGAGAGCCTCCTCGAGCTCGACGCGGATCTCCCGGGGGATCTCTCCAGAGCGTCCCCAGATGAGGATCAGCTCCGCGACGTTGCGCAGCTTGATGTTCGTGTGCTGGGAGACGTCCTTCAGTACCTGCCAGCCCTCGTCCGGGGTGATCCTGCCCAGCGCGACGACCATGCCGATGGCCTGGTCCACGACGGCGTGGGAGGCGACCGCTTCCTTGAGCTGGCCGATCTCCTCCTGCAACGCGAAGATCCGGTCCGACTCGTCGGCGGGTTCGCTCGGTACGACTGGCACGCCTCCATCCTGTCACCCGGACGGGTCCGCGCCACCGGGGCGGAGGCGAACGGGGCCACCGTTTCGGCGGCGCCCCCGGGGTACTCGGCAGGCGCCCTGGGCGGTTCCGGACGGACACTGGGCGTAGACCGGCCGGTGGCCGCCGGCCGACGAGAGCAGGACGCGACTGCCATGAACCACGATCCGAGACATCCCGGCGCGACCGCGGACGTCATCTCCACCCACCATGTGTTCGGTGCCCCCTGCTGGGTCAGCCTGACCAGCCGCGACCAGCAGGCCACGGAGGACTTCTACGGGGCCGTCCTCGGCTGGGAGTGGAAGCCCGCGAAGCTCGGCGAGCGCTTCCGGGTCGCGCTGGCGGACGGCACGCCGGTCGCCGGGATCGCGGCGGTGGCGTCGATGTGGCAGATGGCGGTGGCCTGGACGCCGTACTTCGCGGTGCCCAGCGCGGACGAGGCGGCGGCCCGCGTGCAGGAACGCGGCGGCACGCTGGCGGTCGGTCCGCTGTCCTTCCCGCCCGGACGGGCGGCTCTGCTCTCCGACCGTGACGGAGCGGCCTTCGGCGTCTGGGAGGGCGACCTCGTCGCCAGCTGGGACATGTGGCACCGGGCCCAGCCGGCCTTCGTACGACTGCACACCCGCGACGCGTTCGACGCCGCGATCTTCTACGGCGAGGTCCTCGACTGGGCGACGGGGCGCCCCGAGTGCTGCGAGGTCCGCTACGAGGGGGACGAGGTGGTGCTGCGCAGCCGGGGCGACGTGGTGGCGCGCATCGAGTCGGGGGCGCTGGGCTCGGCCCCCGATCCCGCGATCCGGCCGCACTGGCAGGTCCACTTCGCGGTCGCGGACGTGGCGGCCTGCGCCAAGGCGGCCGAGGTCCACGGCGGCAGCGTCCTCTCGCACGACACCACCGAGGCCGTCCTGCGCGACCCGGACGGCGCCCAGTTCACCGTGACCTCACGCCGCGTGTACTGAGGCCGAGAGCCTGGAACCCCGCTCGCCACCCGGCCACGGCCCACAGCAACACCACAGGACCCCACGCCGGCAGCGTCCTCTCGCACGACACCACCGAGGCCGTCCTGCGCGACCCGGACGGCGC
>NZ_JBHVYZ010000084.1:0-4195 GCF_042880295.1 Streptomyces sp. NPDC058307 | reverse complement strand
CGCCCAGTTCACCGTGACCTCACGCCGAGCACACTGAAGACGGGCCTGAAGCCCCGCGCCCGCAGACATCACGGCCTGCGCCAACGCGCACGAGGCCCCACGGCTCGGCGCCCCGTTCAACCATGACCTCACGCCGCGTGCTCCGAGGACGAAGACCCGGAGCCCGCACCCCTCACCCGGTCACCCGGTCGCGGACGTCGCGGCCTGCGCCAACACGGCCGAGGCCCCCGCCCGCGCCCAGTTCGGCCCCCCACCCGCCCGCAGACAACGCGGCCGAGGCCGACGGCTCGGCACTCAGTCCACCGTCACCTCACGCGCCCGCGCGCGACGGCCTCGACAGCAGGACCAGGCTGCGGGCCTCGACCGTCATCTCCGTGCCGGACTTGTGTTCGGCCTCGTCGGCGCCCTGGGGCTGGGCCGTGTCGAGGACGGTCGTCCAGCGTTCGCCGTAGGCGGGGTCCGGCAGCCGGAAGTCGACGGGTTCCCAGTGGCCGTTCAGCAGCAGCAGGAACGAGTCGTCGACCACCCGGTTGCCCCGCGCGTCGAGCTCGGCGATGGCGTCGCCGTTGAGGAAGACGCCGACCGCGTGCGCGTCGGAGCGCTGCCAGTCCGCCTCGGCCATCTCGCGGGCGTCCGGCAGCAGCCAGACCAGGTCCGGCAGCGGCTGCCCCGCGTGCGTCACGGTCTCTCCCCGGAAGAACCGGCGCCTGCGCAGCACGGGATGCGCCGCGCGCAGGCCGATCACGCGCCGGGTGAAGTCGGCGAGTTCACGCTGCTCCTCGCTCAACTCCCAGTCGATCCAGGAGACTTCGTTGTCCTGGCAGTAGGCGTTGTTGTTGCCGCCTTGCGTGCGGCCGAGTTCGTCGCCGTGACAGAGCATCGGAATGCCCTGCGAGAGCAGCAGCGTGGCGAGGAAGTTGCGCTGCTGGCGGGCCCGCAGCTCCAGGACGGCGGGGTCGTCGGTCTCGCCCTCGGCCCCGCAGTTCCAGGACCGGTTGGTGCTCTCGCCGTCCTGGCCGTCCTCCCCGTTGGCCTCGTTGTGCTTGTCGTTGTAGGAGACGAGGTCGCGCAGGGTGAACCCGTCGTGCGCGGTCACGAAGTTGACGCTCGCACGCGGGCGCCGCCGGCTGTGCTGGTAGATGTCCGAGGAGCCGGTCAGCCGGGAGGCGAACTCACCGAGCGTGTGCGGCTCGCCCCGCCAGAAGTCCCGTACGGCGTCCCGGTACTTGCCGTTCCACTCCGACCACAGCGGCGGGAAGTTGCCGACCTGGTAGCCGCCCTCCCCCACGTCCCACGGCTCGGCGATCAGCTTGACGCGGCTGATCACCGGGTCCTGCTGGATGAGGTCGAAGAACGCCGACAGCCGGTCCACCTCGTGGAACTGCCGGGCCAGCGTGGCCGCGAGGTCGAAGCGGAAGCCGTCGACGTGCATCTCGGTCACCCAGTACCGCAGCGAGTCCATGATCAGCTGGAGCACGTACGGGTGCCGCATCAGCAGGCTGTTCCCGGTACCGGTGGTGTCGTAGTAGTGCCCCCAGTCGCCGTCCACCAGCCGGTAGTACGAGGCGTTGTCGATGCCCCGGAAGGAGAGCGTGGGCCCCTTCTCGTTGCCCTCGGCGGTGTGGTTGTAGACGACGTCGAGGATGACTTCGAGACCGGCCGCGTGCAGCGCCTTGACCATCGCCTTGAACTCGGTGACCTGCTGGCCCCGGGTGCCGTGGGCGGCGTAGGCGTTGTGCGGGGCGAAGAAGCCGATCGTGTTGTAGCCCCAGTAGTTGGCGAGGCCGCGGTCCTGGAGCACCCCGTCCTGCACGAACTGGTGCACCGGCATCAGCTCGACGGCGGTCACGCCGAGCGAGGTCAGATGGTCGATCACCGCGGGGTGCGCGAGACCGGCGTAGGTGCCGCGCAGTTCGGGCGGGACGTCCGGGTGGGTGCGGGAGAGTCCGCGGACGTGTGCCTCGTAGATCACGCTGTCGGCGTAGGGCCGCCGGGGCGGCCGGTCGTCGCCCCAGTCGAAGGCCGGGTCGGTGACCACGCCGAGCATGGTGTGTCCGGCACTGTCGGCCTCCGGGGTGTGCAGCGAGGGGTGGCTGTCCACCTGCCCGTCCACCGCCTTGGCGTACGGGTCGAGGAGCAGCTTCGCCGGATCGCACCGGTGGCCGAACGAGGGCTGCCAGGGCCCGTGCACCCGATAGCCGTAGCGCTGCCCCGGTCCCACGCCCGGCACGAAGCCGTGCCACACGAAACCGTCGACCTCGGTCAGCGGGACGCCGGTGTGGGCGCCCCGCTCGTCGACCAGGACGAGTTCGACCCGCTCGGCGACCTCGCTGAACAGCGCGAAGTTGGTGCCCTCGCCGTCGAAGGACGCGCCCAGCGGGTAGGGGTGCCCGCTCCAGGCCGGCACCCGCTTCCCGTTCTTGTACGGCTTCTTCCTGGACGACGGCATGCTCAGCACCCGCCGTCGACAGTGGCGGCCAGGGCTGCGACCGGCATCTCGCGCGGCACCTGGAGCACCTCCCGCAGGGTGGGCTCGGGGGCCGTCGGCACGAGCGGGACGCGCTCGCCGGCGCGGGCCCGCTGCGAGAACCAGATGACCTTGCTGCCGGTGTCGGTGGCGCAGCAGCCCCAGCCGTCGCTCATCGCGGCGATCCGCTCCAGGCACGCACGCAGATCCAGGTCGGGGCGCAGGTCGCAGTCGTTCTCGGCGACGGCGGTGATGAGGTGCTGGCCGTTCCACCACAGCTCGATGGAGGTGTTCTTGTCCGTGGCGTGCTCGTCGATGGCCTTGAGCAGCAGTTCGGTACCACGGCAGACGGGCTCGACCAGGGTCTCGAGGTCCCAGAGCCGTAGATGGGCGGCCAGGATGCGCCTGACCTGTCCGACCCGTTCCGGGCTGACCTCCACGTCGAGGTGGTAGTAGCAGGGCACTGCGGTCTTCATCGTCACTCCTCACCGGCGAAGCTCCCGCTCCTCCCGGCCCCCGCGGGGCCGGGCCCCGAAACACAGAGCGTGAGCGCTGATCGCTTCAGAGTGACTCCAGCGTGGGAGAGCTACGCCATTCGTGCAACACGAGCGACCGGCGAGGTAGTTGAAGAACCAACAAGACGCCGAGTCGTGATCCATGCACCATGAGTGAAGATCTCTTGAATCCCGGATCTTCTTGAGCCCTGGATCTTCCCGAGCCCGGAGCCTTCCGCGCCCTGGATCCTCCCGAGTCCGAAAGGTGAACGGCGCCATGCTGCTACCGGCCAAAGCCGAGGTCGCCCGGCAACTGCGGCGCTATCGCGCCTGGGAGCGCGTGATGCTCGCGTCCCCCGCCGACCGTGATGTCCGGGCCACTTTCGAGGACTCGGGCTACACGCTGTGCGTGCTGATGGGCAAGCGCTGCGCGCGTGAGGCGGCCGAGGCAGCCGAGCGTTATCTGCGCAGCAGCGTGGTGGCCTACCTCCAGGAGCAGAGCGACCTGCCCCGCACGGGTGCCGTCGCGCGACGCGGTCCGCCGAGATCCGCGGAACGTTCCCCCGCGGGGAGGTAACCCTTCCGGCGCAGCTTCGATCCCCGGCCGGGCGCAGTCAGCGCCCGGCCTCGAGCACGGCGGAGGCGAGAGCATGAGTTCCACCCCGGTCATCGGCCGCATCCCGGTTCGGGACGTCCGCCCCGCCGTCGATTCCGGCAGGCGCCCGGCGAAGGCGGTCGTGGGAGAGAGCTTCGAGGTCACCGCGACGGTGTTCCGCGAGGGTCATGACGCGGTCGCCGCGAATGTCGTCCTGACCGACCCGGAAGGGCGGCACGGCCCCTGGACGCCGATGCGGGAACTGGCTCCCGGCAGCGACCGCTGGGGCGCGGAGGTCACTCCGGACGTCGAGGGCCACTGGACGTACCGCGTCGAGGCCTGGAGCGATCCGGTCGGCACCTGGCGACACATCGCGCGCATAAAGGTTCCTGCCGGTCTCGACACCGGTCTGGTCCTGGAGGAGGGCGCGGAGCTCTACACCCGGGCGGCCGCAGGGGTCCCGGAGGGACCGCAGCACGCGGTGCTGCTGGCCGCGGCAAAGACCCTCGCGGACGACTCCCTGCCGGTCGCCACCCGCCTGGCGGGGGCGCTTACGCCGGACGTGGACGCGGTGCTCGCCCGCCATCCGCTGCGGGAGTTGATCACGGCGTCGGAGACGCTGCCGCTGCTGGTGGAGCG
>NZ_JBHVYZ010000083.1:0-31501 GCF_042880295.1 Streptomyces sp. NPDC058307 | reverse complement strand
ACAACCACAACCCGGCTAACGTTTTTTTTGTGGGTGTGGGGGGTTTTTTTTTTTTTATATGAGCATGGACTGGTCTTACGCGGAGGGGGGGGACCTCCTCGGAGGTCCCGCCCTTCGGCGTACGGCAACTTTTCCTACAAGGCTCTCTACGGCTCGAACTTGTAGCCGAGGCCGCGGACCGTCACCAGGTACCGGGGCGCGCCCGGGTCGGGCTCGATCTTGGCGCGCAGGCGCTTGACGTGGACGTCGAGGGTCTTGGTGTCGCCCACGTAGTCTGCGCCCCAGACCCGGTCGATGAGCTGCATGCGGGTCAGGACGCGCCCTGCGTTGCGCAGCAGCATCTCCAGCAGGTCGAACTCCTTGAGGGGCAGGTCGATCTTGGAGCCGGAGACCGTGACCACATGGCGGTCCACGTCCATGCGGACCGGACCGGCCTCCAGGGCCGCCGGGGTGACCTCCTCGGGCTCGCCGCGGCGGCGCAGGACGGCGCGGATACGGGCGACCAGCTCGCGCGAGGAGAACGGCTTGGTGACATAGTCGTCGGCTCCTATTTCCAGGCCGACGACCTTGTCGATCTCGCTGTCCTTGGCGGTCACCATGATGACGGGGACGTTGGAGCGGCCGCGCAGCTGGCGGCAGACCTCCGTGCCGGGCAGGCCCGGCAGCATCAGGTCGAGGAGGACGAGGTCGGCGCCGTTGCGGTCGAACTCGTCGAGTCCGTCGGGGCCCGTGGTCGCGACGGCGACCTCGAAGCCCTCCTTGCGGAGCATGTACGAAAGGGCGTCGGAGAAGGACTCCTCGTCCTCGACGACGAGCACTCGGGTCACGGAAGGACCTCCGGGGCGGGAAGCGGGTCGTAAGAAGCCGACTCGGGAGTGGGCCCGTCCTCGTGGTCGAGGTCGGGGTGCTGGAGCGCGCGGTCGCGGGCCGCGCCCGCCTCCGGCAGCCTGAGGGTGAACGTGGAGCCCTGTCCCTCCGAGCTCCACACCGTGACCTCCCCGCCGTGCGAGGCGGCCACGTGCTTGACGATCGCGAGACCGAGGCCCGTGCCGCCGGTCTGGCGGGAGCGGGCCGGGTCGACGCGGTAGAAGCGCTCGAAGATGCGCTCCTTGTCCCTGTCGGAGATGCCGATGCCCTGGTCGGTGACGGCGACCTCGATGAGGTCGCCGCTCGGCACGGACACCCGGCGGGCGGCTATGCCGACGCGGGTGCGGGCGGGCGAGTAGTTGACGGCGTTCTCGACGAGGTTGCCGAGGGCGGCGGCGAGCTGGCCGCGGTTGCCCCAGACCTTGAGCTCGGCCGCGCCGGCGGCGGCCATGGTGATCTGCTTGGTGCCGGCCTGGTGCCGGCAGCGGTCGATGGCCTCGGCGACCAGCTCGTCCACGCGGACCGGCTCGGCGTCCTCCAGCGGGTCGTCGTTCTGCACCCGGGAGAGGTCGATGATCTCCTGGACCAGGCTGGTCAGACGGGTGGCCTCGATCTGCATCCGGCCGGCGAAGCGCTCCACCGCCTCCGGGTCCTCCGAGGCGTCCATGACGGCCTCGGACAGCAGGGAGAGCGCGCCGACGGGGGTCTTGAGTTCATGGCTGACGTTCGCGACGAAGTCGCGTCGTACCGCTTCGATCCGCCGGGCCTCGGTGAGGTCCTCCACGAGGAGCAGCACCAGCCGGGAGCCGAGCGGCGCGACCCGGGCGGAGACCGCGAGGGCCTCACCGCGTCCGGTCCCGCGCCTGGGCAGGTCCAGCTCGACCTGGCGTATCTCCCCGTCCCTCCTGGTGTCCCGGGCCATCTGGAGCATCGGCTCCACGGAGAGCTTGCCACCGCGGACCAGCCCGAGGGCGTACGCGGCGGAGCTCGCCTTGACGACGGCGTCGGCCTCGTCGAGGACGACGGCCGAGGAGCGGAGCACGGACAGGACGGTGTCCACGCCCGGCGGAAGCATCGGGTCGGTGTGCAGCGAGGTGCGGGTGGGGCGTTTCTGCTCCCGCTCGCTCCAGCGGAACGCCAGCATGGCGATGACACCGGTGAGCACACCGGCGATCGCTGCCGCTGCGGCGACCGCCGCGTTCACGTCCATGCCTCCAGGTTAGGCATGGGATCCGTCCTGGCCACAGCCGTCCGGGTGCGAGCTCGAACACTCGTCGCCCAGAGTTCACCTTGGAGCCAGTGCCGGTTCATTTGGGAGGGCGGAAACGGACGCGTAAGGGGCCGAACGTGGGAGCGTGGGGTACGCGGCACCGGTTTCACGGCCGGTTTCGGCCCCTGGAGCCCACAGGAACGACGTAGGAGAGGGAACCGACGATGCGGGACGCGTACCACGAGGAACTTGATTCGATCGGCGACGGTCTGGTGGAGATGGCCCGGCTGGTCGGCTCGGCGATCGGACGCGCCACGACGGCCATCCTCGACTCCGACCTGAAGCTGGCCGAAAGCGTCATCGAGGCCGACCAGAAGGTGGACGACCTCCAGCACGACCTGGAGGCCCGGGCGATCGCGCTGCTCGCCCGGCAGCAGCCGGTGGCGACGGATCTGCGTATCGTCGTCACCTCGCTGCGCATGTCGGCCGACCTGGAGCGCTCCGGCGACCTGGCCCAGCACGTGGCGAAGCTGGCCCGGCTGCGCTTCCCCGAGAAGGCCATCCCGCACGACCTGCACGCGACCATCCTGGAGATGGGCCAGCTCGCACAGCGTCTGATGGCGAAGGCGGCGGAGGTCATCATCACCAAGGACGTCGACCTCGCGCTCCAACTGGAGTCGGACGACGACGAGATGGACCTGCTGCACCGCACGCTCTTCCAGCACCTGCTGGACGACAAGTGGAAGCACGGCATCGAGACGGCGGTGGACGTCACCCTCCTCGGGCGCTACTACGAGCGGTTCGCCGACCACGCGGTGTCGGTGGCCAAGCGGGTGGTGTACCTGGTGACGGGCGAGCACGCGGACGAACTCCAGCAGGAGATCCCGCCGGTGACGGGGGCCGAGGGGGCCTGAACCGGATCTCGTACGACGCTGAGGGGCCCCGGGTGATTCCGGGGCCCTTCGTCGTTGGGGTCGTCGGGGTCGACCGGGCGGGTGGAGAGGAGGAGCATGAGAGGGCGGGGGCAGGGGTGAAGGCACCGTTCGGCTCGGGGATGGCAGGAAGGTGGAGGCCATGGCGCGGTTCATGGACGTACACCGTGGGATGCAGGGCATCACGGCCGACCAGTTGATGGAGGCCCACCGGGCAGACCTCGCGATCGAGAACGAAGAGGGCGTGCACTTCGAGCACGCCTGGGCGGACCCCGAGGCCGGCCTCGTGTACTGCCTCTCGGAGGCCCCGTCGGCGGACGCGGTCCAGCGCGTCCACGAACGGGCGGGACACAAGGCGGACGAGATCCACTCGGTGCCGCTGTCGGTCTGACACGGACCGGCCTGTGCGTACAGGGCCGTTCACCTGCGTTCATGCTCGGTCGGTCGCGGGAGCGGCCACTGCCTTGGGTCTCGTTGAACGGCCGTGAACGGGGCTGCATGAGACGGAAACCGACACGGGCCTCGCCGGGTTGACCTGGAGCGAGGTCAACCGGGCTACAGACCGCGCAGCGCCTCGTACAGGCCGCCGTAAGCACTCCAGCAGTCGACACTGCCATCGTCGTTCAGGCTGCCCATGTACCAGTCCTCATCGCTGACCGGCTTCACCAGACATAGCCCGTGGAACCCCAAGATGATCTCGGGGTGGAGCCGTTCGTTCTCCCCCGGCCGTCCTACCCACGTCACGACGCGATCGGTGTCGAGAGCCACGGAACCTTGGTCGCCGGAGACCTCGCGGATCTCTTCGAAAGTCCACCCTGCTGGTAGCTGCCCGTCTGCCATCTCATGATGATGACAGCCATCACAGCGGCCGAGGCGAGGCCCGAACGCCTTCTCAGAGCACGGCTTTAGGAGTTCGGTCCAAGCCGGCTCCTGCTGCTGTCGTCGACCGGTGCGGCGGCGAACGGTTGTGCTGGGAGCCTCCCTCACTCCTCCCCCGGCGGGACAAGGCGATCGGCGCTCTCAGCGTCGTCCACATGTCCGTGGGCGTCGGCGGTGATCGGGGTGGCGCGTCCTCGGGCCGTGACCAGCCAAGCAAGAACCTGCTCGGTCAATGGCCCGTCGCTGGGCCCTTCGTCCTTCCAGTACGCGCGCCAGACCCCACCTGGTACGGCGGCTACCACCTGGTCGGCCTGCTCCAGGTGGGAGAAATCTGGGCAGTCCGTCCGGGGCGGCGGGTACCGCGTTTCGGATCGACCACAAGTGCAACGCCCGTCGCCTCGTCCCAGGCGTCCAGGTGCGCTGTCCGACCGATCGTCGTCTCCGTGCCGGTGAAGATTGCGAGCCAGCCTGTCCCGTTGACGTACCGCATGCGGTCATCGTCCATGACGAGGGCCGGCCCCGGCGGGGAAGTGCCCACTTCGGTGCCTTGGCAGGCCATCAGCTTGGGAAGCTGCGGGCATTTGGGGGTGGTTCGGGGGCTGACCTGCGCGGACGGCCGGTGAGGGGCCTTGTCCTGCCTGACCGCTTTTACCGTGGTTCCCCGCTGTTCCCCGCTCGATCTGGTGCGGTTGTGGTGCGGGCGCTTTGAGGGGTGAGGTCGGGCACGGGCTCGATGACGTCTGCCCAGACACGATCGCACCAGGGGTTCCCCGCTACGCCGAGGCGTGCCGCGACGACGTCGTCAAGGAAGTGCGCCTGCGCGACCTCGACCGACTGGTTGGGCCACCACAGCGAATCGCACTCGGTGCACAGCAGGAAGCGCGTCCCATCGGCCTTGAAGCGGTATTGGTGGACCCAGTCTTGGGCGCAACGCGGGCACACCCGTTTGGCTGCCATGACCAGCACGGTACCCCGAGAGAGAGCGCACGCTTTCCAACTGTGGTGGTGGGGTGGTGGGCGTCGTTCAGGGGCGTTCACCTGCGTTCACCGCTGTCCGGGAGTGCTACCGGCATCGGCCTCGGGTCCGCTGCGAACGGCCCTGAACCAAGCTGAATGAGACGGAAGCTGAGACGGGGACCCGATGGAACGAGTGGAAGCCGAGCTGTTCACCGATGCCAGCAACGACGCCGTGGTGCGCCTGCCTGGCTGTCGCTTTCCTGGAGTCCTGGTCCAGGGCGACACCCTCAGGATCCTCTCCGCCGATGTGGCCGAACTCGTCGAACTCTGCGCGGCCGGCGATCTGGAGGAGGCCCGCCAAGCGGCAAGCCTCCTCCAGGAGGAACTCGGGGCGAAGCTACAGCGCTACACCGATGCTCTCGACGCCCACGGAGAGCCACACCCCTTCTGATCCGTAGCTCTATGTGGATCGGTCAGTGAGGGTCGGGCCTTGACCCTTGATCCTGGACACACGAGACACTGGATCCTGAGGATCTGAGAACGGACATCTCGTGGTCATGAAGAACTATCCGCCGCAGTTCAAGGCGGACGCGGTCGCGCTGTACCAGTCGCGGCCCGAGGCGACGATCAGGCAGGTCGCCGCCGATCTGGGGATCAACCCCGAGACCCTGCGGAACTGGGTCCGAGCGGCCGGAGCGAGCCGGCCCCGGGGGCGCCGGGCGGAGGTGCCGACCGAGCCGCCGGCGCCGTTGGAGGCGGAGAACGCCGCTCTGCGGAAGAAGGTCCGTGAGCTGGAGGAAGAGCGCGAGATCCTGCGGAAGGCGGCGAAGTATTTCGCCGGGGAGACGCGCTGGTGAACCGCTTCCAGTTCGTCGCCGACCATCAGCGCCGTTACGGCGTGAAGCGGCTGTGCACCATCCTGGGCATCGCCCGCTCCAGCTTCTACTACTGGCGTCGGACGGCCGCGGACCGGGCCGCCCGGCAGGCGGCCGACGCCCGCCTCGCCGCCCGGATACGGGCCGTACACCGCGAGTCGGACGGCACCTATGGCGTCCCCAGGATCACGGCCGAGCTCTGCGAGGCGGGCGAGCGCGTCAACCACAAGCGGATCGCGCGGGTGATGCGGGGTGCCGGTCTGACGGGCGTGCGCTTGCGCCGCAGACACCGCACCACTGTTGCGGACCCGGCCGCGGCGAAGGCCCCGGACCTCATCGGCCGCGACTTCACGGCGAGCCGAACACGAAGTACGTCGGCGACATCACCTATCTCCCGCTGGACGGCGGGAAGTTCCTGTATTTGGCCACCGTCATCGACCTCGCCTCACGCCGCCTGGCCGGCTGGGCGATCGCGGACCACATGCGCACCGGCCTCGTCATCGACGCTTTGGCCGCCGCTGAACGGACCCGCGGCAGCCTCGCCGGGGCGGTTATGCACACCGACCACGGGGCCCAGTACACCAGTCGGGCCTTCGCCGACGCCTGCCGCCAGGCCAGCGTCCGCCAGTCCATGAGCGCGATCGGCAGCTCGGCGGACAACGCGCTCGCCGAGTCCTTCAATGCGACGTTCAAACGCGAGACGCTGCAGGGCCGCAAGACCTGGTCCAGCGAACGCGAGGCCCGCCTCGACGCGTTCCGCTGGCTCAACCGCTACAACACCCGACGCCGTCATTCCAGCCTCGGACAACGCAGTCCCATCGCCTACGAGACAGCATTCGACACAACATCAACTACCCTGGCGCAAGCCGCATAGCCCGTGTCCAAGATTCCGGGTCAAGGCCCGTCAGACCGTTCGTTGAGGAGCCATGGGCGGATCCTGTTAGACGGGGTTGGTTGCTGTGGTTGCGGTACTTCTCTGCTGTACGCGACTTGAGGTGCGCCGGGCGGTCAGGCGCGACGCCATGCTTCGAAGAATCGCTCACGGTCCTGCGCCGTTTCGACCTCCCGCCGACTGGCCAGCGCGACGCGCCATGCGCTCATCTCTGCGTCCCGTAGCCACAGCTCGCCCCCGTAGCGACCACTAACGCCAATGGTGCCGTTGTCGAGGACTGAGCCGATGGCTTCTGCCACAGCCGTGCGCTGAGCTGGCGTCAGCTCCTCCAGGAAGCTCAGGACGCGGGAGGCGATGCCGCCCTCGTTGCCGTCATGGATACGGTCGAAGAAGGGCCCGCCCATGTTGGCAGGGTGGATGTTCCAGGCTGCGCTGCCTCCGGTGTCGCGGATGCGCTCCCAGAAGTCCTTCCCTTCTGTGGTTCCCGGCAACGGAAGCGCCGCGAACAGGTCGATCAAGTGACCGTTGGCAGCTTGGCTGTACGCGGTGTCACAGGTTGCAGCAGCGGCGATTTTGGCAACGTGGCTGACGGTGAGGCCGCTATCTTCGGGCCAGTCGAGCGGGACGTTGAGCTTCTGGGTGAGGTGCTGTTCTAGCTCGTCGTACTCATCAGGCTGTTCGCTGCCGATACGCCGGTTCACGATCAAGCTGTCCCCCTGGGGCTGCGGTCCGATACTCGGACCTGCCAGCATGCCAGCGACAGAAGCCTCGGTGTGAGTGGGTTTTGGACGAGCTGGGTCCCCATCGCGAGCACTCATGCCTCGACCGAACGACTGCTTCGTCCCGAAGCAACTTGGGTGAGGGCTGGGACTTGTGCTGGACTGGCTCTCACCTGTGCTGTGGTCCGCAGGCGTTCGCGCTTGTTCGCTGCTGTGCGTCGGCGTTGTCACGCAGTTAGACACGCAGGAGCATCCAGCCTCTGACGCACTGCGCCCCTGCGGCGGTTCGCCAACCTCAGGCTTTCTGACCCTTGAGAACACTCGCGGCAAGGTCGTCGACGGACCGACGCAGCTCTCGTTCCGACAATGAGTCTTTGGGGCCGAACCGCTCGACGTAGAGCGTTGCTCCGTTACCTACGTCGATGGTGAGCTGGGCCTTCCACGCGTCGCCGTACAGGACCTGGCGGGCAGCTGCACGCCCCTCGATCAGGAGCGGTTCTGCCTTCTCCGGGATTACGTCTGTTCCATCCACCGTCTGCTGCAAAGACGCTGAAGTGGGGTAGAAGGCAACCACAAAGCCAGCTGGTTCAGTGGCGCCGTCCTCCGTCATCATCAGATAGCAGGAGGCTCCACCCTTCTCCTCAGACACTGGGGACGCCTTCCTGATGCTGAGCTGCCGCTGCATTGCCTCGTTCACGAGTTTGCAGACTGTGCTCTGTCTGACCCCGGCAAGGATCGGGGCGCTTCCAGACGTCGTGGCGCTCGTAGACCCTGAGGCGTGCGCGATGACATAGCCGATGCCGGCGCCGACAGCCAAAGAGAGCACCGCGGTGAGGACCAGCCTGCGTGTCATCGGCTTACCACGGCGCTTCGTGAAGTCCGCAGCTTCCTTCAGTGGGGCCTCAGTCGGGCCGCTCTCGTGCGTTGAGGTGTCCTCGCTGACCATGTCGAGAGCATCACAGGGCACCGAGGCTGCTGCTGGAGGCGAAGCCTGATCGTTACGCATCGGGTGTCGAGCCATCAGCTTGGGACGCTGCGGGCATTTGTGGCGAGATCGGATGCTAACCTCGGCGAACTGCGGAATTGTAGCCTCGGTGGGCTCGGCGGCTTGCACCGTGGCTCCCCGCTGGTTCCCGCTCGATCTGGTGCGGTTGTGGTGCGGGGTATGGACGACTTCACGCAGGACAGCCAGACGACACGGCACACCGAAATCGGGAACCTCCCGCTGAGAGTCACGGGGCGGTGCCGCCAGTCGGGCAGCCCCTTCCAGGCTGGCTGAAGGGGTCGCTTACCTGACCGGTTCAGGGCGGTGTCGCCGAGGCCCGAGGTGGCGACGCGCCCGTCGAGCCTACGTGTGAGAGGTGACGAGCGCTCACATCCGGTTTCAGTGCAAGAAGTGAAATGCGTCTGCATCGTCCCCCCGGTCTCGTTAACATTCCTGTATCTGCCCAGAGGGGGACGGCATGCGCACACCCAATGACCAGGAGTACGCGAGAATTTTGACCATGAGTGGCAGCCGTAGGCTCTTCGTGGCTCGTTGGACCGAGCTTTTCGATCCCGAGGTCAGCTTCAGATGGCGCCTTAGGCCGACCACCCGCGAAATGCTGGGCCGCGAGCACAACGCCATCACACTGGACACCCGGGGCAGACGGACCCTCGACCGCAGTGTGCTTTACGCTCGGCTGGTGGACGAGGAAGCGCAGCAGACGTCCAACGTGATGTTCAAGCACTGGAAAGCAAGCTTCGTTGAGTTTCACCCCATGGACGCTGCCGAAAGCGTAGCCGGAGGTTTCGCCCTGGCCGGGTACAGCCATGAAATCCTCTTTCAGGCACGGCGGCATTTACTCAACGGAGACGATCTGCAGGACCAGCTCGACCAGGCAGTGCGGTGGCATTCGGAGAGGTCCCATCGGCGCCCTTTTCTGGTCGCGGTGCCGATCGGCAAGAAGGGGTTTGTTCCCGCGTCCTCGGGCATCTCTGTGGTCAGGCAGGACTCGTTGCCGCTGCCGCTGATCGCGGAGTACGAACGGGCCCGACGGCGTGGGCACGTGGAACTCTCTGACACCTTTGCGCGGGCCATTATCGAGACCCAGGACGCCAACCGAGCATGGGAACTGTTCCGTGAGCGCTTCGATCGGTACCAGACACGTTTGCGACCGTCACTGAAACCCATGACGCTGCGTGATGGAACTTCCGTATTCGTCTGGGATCCATACCCAAATCCTAACGGGAGGGCCGTCGGTTTCAAACCGAAGTCGGCTTTCTCGTATACCACGCCGCCCTACCCGTCTGCCCCTCACATGGAATCAGTCCTGGAATGTGCAAAAACTGATCCCGTGTTGGATGTCGTATTCGATCAGTACGCCTCCGCGTTGCACGCGGTGAAAGCGAACGACACCCGCCGCGCCTTCATCCTGCTCATTCCCCTGCTGGACATCGCCTTCCACTGCAGCACGGGCAGGTGGAGCGATAAGACCCCCTTTGCCCGCGCCATTGAGACGGGAGCTCTCCTTCTCGCGATCTCTGAGCCCAAGGCCCACTTCGACCACATAACGCACTTCCTGCGGCGCAAGAGCTGGATCACCGGTACGCCTTCGGTTTTCGGCAAGGATCATGACGTGCTGCTCACCCTTGTGAACGAACAGAAGTGGTCAGCCGTGTCCAGGGCATATGACTGGATTCCACTAGTGCACCTGAGGCGTACTCATCTTATGGCGATGCTGCGCGGGAACATGCGGCACCCCCGAATCCGCCGGCACACAGCCCGTTGGGATATCGGCCGCGCTATTCGCGCCCGGCATGCATATGCGCACCGCGGGGAGCCGCTCGCGGATAGACATCTTCTCGCGGTGCTCCTGGACACCGTCTATCAGTGCATGGCAGCACGGTGCGCTGCCGTGCAGATCGGCATCGAGTTCGGCAGCCTCGTCGATGTCATCGAAGACGTGGTCGTTGGAACTCGCCCCTTGTCCGACAGGCCGCGCCTAGCCGTTGATGGAGTGTGGTCCCTTCCTCAGGTTCTCGCAGCCGAGGCGACCTAGCCCGGATCAGTCACGGACGTCTGTCGACGACCGGCGTGGGGCACGCTTTCCAACTGTGGGGGTGGGGTCGTGGGGTGTGTGCAGGGGCGTTCACCTGGGTTCATGGGCGGTTGGCCTGCGGGGCCCACCCGGACCTTGGTCTCGTCTGAACGGCCGTGAACGCAGCTGAACGAGACGGAAACTGAGACGGACGCGGCCAGCCGGGCTGTGCGTCACACGCGGCTGGGGACGTCCACGCTGGGGCGGCAGCCTGTCGAAGACGGGGGACTTCACCGATAGGCCCGCAGATCGGCCGACCCGCTGATTGCATTGGAAACATGTCACCTTCTCCCGCCCCGAGTGACGAGCAAGCACTCCTCCAGTACCAAACGGTGGCCATGCGCCGCGCTGGGTTCGACTCGATGATGTGGCAAGCGCCTGGCCTGGGGCTGGCGGCTCAGGCGTTCCTCATGACGATCGCTCTCAACCCAGACACGGGGCAACTGGCGAAAGTCACCTCCGGGTTGCTGTCGATGGTCGTCTCGTTCATGTCTGTGCAGCTCCTGGCGAAGCACCGTCGCCACGAACTGGCCGACAGCATCTGGCTACAGGAGTTCGAGAGGAGAAGAGGACTTCCAGAGGTCCATGCGCCCGCAGCAGAACGATGCCGAGCTGCAGGACTGCCATCCAAGGGTCTGGTCAAGCTCCGATCCCATCGAGTATGGACAGCGGGGCTGGCCGTCTTCGGGTTCGTCGGCCTGGCTACGGCCGTCGTCGGCATGGTGCGGTCGTAGTCCACCGAGACGGGACGTCGTAGGTTCCAGCGTCCTCATACTTCGGTGCTGGGGTTGCTGTCCTACCGGCCGCTCAGCGCCGGGCTGGCACAGGGGCCGCCGGCACCGTCGGAGCGTCGCGTTGTCGACGAGCAATCACAGCCTGACCCTTCCCTATCACCGTGTGCAATCGATACGGTGCTCGTTCCAGGGACGATTCTGCTGATCTTGGCATGCGGGGGGCGCATGAAGAAGCTGTGGGTCAGGCACATCAAGGACGCGCTGCACACAGGTTTCGCGGATCACATCGATATGAGTGATTACGAAAAGGCTAGCTATTCTGTCCGCGAAAAGGCGCTCCTGAGCCGATCCTTAGCGGCTCTCGCGATTCAGAGGTTTACCGAACTCTCAGCGGACCAGGCGGCTGCAACCGTAGTGGATGGCAGCCATGATAATGGAATTGACGCCATTGCGATCGATGCCACACAGCACAGGGTGATTCTTGTGCAGTCCAAGTGGGACGGATCAGGAGACGGCAGTCTTGGCCTAGGTGATTCAAGGAATTTTATTGCGGGATTTAAGGACCTCCTCGACACGAAGTTTGACCGCTTCACGCCTCGACTCAGAGCCCGCGAGGACCAGATTACGGCGGCGCTCGACGATGTAGATGTGACATTCGTGCTTGTCGTTGCCACAACCGGCCGAACAGAGTTGGCGAAACCGTCTGCTGCGGTTTTTCAGGACGTGCTCGACGAAATGAATGAGACTCAACAGCTTGTTTCGGTAGAGATGCTGGGTCTGACTGAGTTTCATTCTTTTGTTGCTGAGGGGCTGGGGGGCTCGCGAATCGATTTTCCTGCACAACTGGAGAATTGGGGAACAGTAAGCGAGCCATATGAAGCCTACTATGGTGTTGTGACGGCTTCGAATGTTGCAGAGTGGTACGAACGTTTTGGTGACCGGCTGTTCTCGCAGAACATTCGCAAGGCTCTTGGTAACACCAGCGTGAACGATGCGCTGGCAAATACTATTCTGGATTTTCCTCATCATTTTTGGTACTTCAATAATGGCGTGACGGCCCTCTGTGAGAGCATCAAGAAGACGCCGCGCGGCGCCGCAACCCGCACCTTCGGTGATTTTTCTCTGACCGGAGTAAGTATCGTAAATGGTGCTCAGACTGTAGCTAGCATCCATAAGGCGTGGCAAAGGAGTGGGAGTTCTCTCGACGGCGCAATGGTATGGGTTCGATTCATTAATCTCGAAGCCTGCCCTGAGGGTTTTGCAACGGCAGTCACGAGAGCGACAAATACGCAAAACAGCGTGGAAACGCGAGATTTTGTGGCTTTGGATCCGCAACAGGATCGTTTGCGGACCGAATTGGTGCTTTCGTTGAAGAAGACGTACGCGATCAAACGTGGAGAACCTGTACCCAGCGTTGAAAACGGCTGCACAGTGGTGGATGCCACCGTAGCTCTGGCATGCGCGAATCGCGAGCCAAGTTTGGCGGTCCTTGCAAAGAGCAAGGTTGGAAGTCTTTGGGAATCAACGGAAAAGCCTCCGTACCGTACGCTGTTCAATCCAACTGTGGGACCGTATCGTGTATGGAGATGCGTTGAGGTCATGCGCCTTGTCGACCTCACGCTGTCTGACCTAAAGAAGGAACTCGATGGACGTCCGCGGTCAGTTTGCCTCCAAGGTAACCGTCTCGTACTTCACTTGGTTTTCCGAGAACTCGACCTGCAGCGAATCGATGACGCCGAGTTCGATTGGTCTTCGGAGCTGAGGCGAGTTCCGGCGCTTACCGAAAAAGCGCTCCTTTCTCTCGTGGAGCATGTCGATGATGTATATTCGAGCAGCTATGTGACAAGCCTCTTCAAAAACATCACAAAATGCAGGGATATCGTTCAGCGGGTTCGTGATGACTGGCCCAAAGAGACTGATGACAGTAAACCGGAAGTAAGGACAGGGCGACGATTCTTCCGGAACTAGGGAGCTTCACGGCCAGAGTGTCCGCGGCATCCGGGAACTCAGTCCGGCTTGTCAGGCATCGGCAGACAGCCGGACGTGCCTCGCGCAGAACCACAGCCCGGATGGCGAGTGCTCTTAACGTCGCTTCCCTTCGCTCGCGGCCTGGTCGATAGGCCTGAGCTGCTGGCCCCCAGTTCAGCCATAACTGATCATCGACGGCCGTGACCTGCGGCCGCCTAGAAGATCAATGTGCTGACCTGCTGCTGAGCCGTCAGCACTTGTCGACGTTGGTCATCGTTGGGCGCCCTTCCACGGCCCGAGGACGGTCCGGGAGGGCGCGTGTGTGTGACGGGAGAGCATGCGGAACCGGGCTCAACGACTCGCTAATCTCAGACACCCGGCTTATAGGGCATAATCTCATCTATGGCCGAGAATGGTGGACCTCCTCGCGATGATTTGTACGTTCCGGACCGATTTGAGATGTTGCGTGACGTTGGTACCGGAGCCCTGCAAACCATCATCACGCCCGTACAGGGCGCGCTTGTCGAGATTGACGTTCAATTCGCAGATATGAGGGCTGCGCGGCGTGGGGCTCTTATGGTCCTGCGTGGCGAGACAGGTGCTGGAAAGTCCACCTTCCTCGATACTATCGGCTTGTTTCGCACCGGGCTTGTGACGGAGCGTATCCCTGCGTCGGATAATGTCACCGAGGCGCTTCAGGGGAAAAAGCGGATCGACGTCCCTCGCGTCATTGTGATGGAAGGTCGAGAGGCCTTGGGTGAGGCCTCTGCCGAATTCATTGAGGCTGCGATGCACGGAATTAACTCTTTCGTGCGCTCCGATGCCGGTCGTGACACACTGGTAGTGTGGCCCGCCAATACTGACGATCTCGCTGATCTACTGACAGAAAAGGCCCTGAAGATCGGAGGTGAGGCCCTCCTCGGAGTGGGGGACCCGGTCACTCGATTTTCGGGGCCAGCAAAGAGTCAGTTCGTCGGTATCGCCGAACGGACTGTAGGTGCGCTGAATGAGGGAGCCTCCCTCGCCGCGCTGGGAATTTCTGAGGATGCCGCCAGCGCTTTGGTGCAGCAAGCCTCCACGATTGGGCGATTCCTGGCGCTGGTTCGTGGAGCGCTGATCCGGAACGGCGCTAAAGTTCGCGCTTTGATGGCGGCCGAGCAATTTCGCCTCTGGACGCTGGTTATTGCTGGCAATGAGCCGGAAGGGGATGTCGCTGCCCTGACGCGAGGCGGTCATGCTTACGCGGATGTTGACCGCCTTATGACGGCGACCAATGCAAACATTGTTGCTGATCTCAAGAAGCAACCCGATCAGGTGGGTATTCTAGGCACCGTATTCGACGCTAAGATCATCCATGTAGACATGATGACGGCGCTGGCGGTTGCACGGCAATACGGCGATGCTGCATTGCATCAGGAGATGGCCGACCTCGGTATGTCGACGAGCGCGGAGCCGAAGGCTGTTGAGCGGTTGCTCTCGGCAGAGCTAGGCTTGCTATTGAGCGGAAGCTCCCTTGGTTTGCGAAAGCGTGGAGGCAAGGCAGGAAGCAACACGCAGGCCGCCTTTGAGAGTCTCGCTTTCATTGCCACCAAGAAAGATGGTCTCCTGAACAAGGCGATCGGTACCGGTCTCAAAGATGTCGACCTGATCAATTCCTTCCAGACCGAGCGAGAGCTTGGTACGGAATATAAGTACTACAGTGATCTGTACTGTGAACGTGCCGAGGGGCCCATTCGTCTTGAAATGATGTGGCGCAAGTCGACTTCTCGCGCGGAGATTGCGAATTACGTCTTGTCCAAGCTCGGGAATTATGGCAGGGCTATCGGACTCCTTTCGTGACTGAAAGGTCGGCGGAGCGGCTTTGGGCTGGAGCTGCTTTGGGGCGAGTGATCATGGCCCCGTAAGCTTCCGGCGAGTCGGGCAGTCTGTGGACCTGCCCGTTAAAGCACGACGTTGGGGCCATGATCTTAGAGGCTCGCCCCAAAGTGGCTGCCTAAAGCCGTGGAGCCGACCGCCCCAGCCACGACGTTCCCCTTTATTGGCACCACGCTGCTGATTGCTCTGAGCGCGGCACGGACGCCGGCCGGGTTGGAGCGGGGCGGAGACAGGAGCGTAGGCCCGGCCGGGGGCCGGGCCGCGCGCGGGGAGCGGAGCGAGCCGCCTTGAACCAGTAGAGAAAGTTGTAACTCAGTCGGTCTGCTGGGGTGGGCGAGACTCCATGTGCGGTGTGAAGCCGTGAGCACAGGACGGAAGTTCAGCCCCTTGACGGTGTGCCAGCGGTAGAAAGATCACGGGTCGGATCGTCCATGTGATGCGAGTACGGGCCTGGGTGAGCGTCACCGTGCTGGGTTCGGCGCGTAGGAGTGCGTTCCTCGTGGTGATGCGGCCGTCATACAGCCACTCCCACGCTTCCTGGGAAGCGTCGGGGTCCAGCGCCGGTGAGATCGTGCGGAGCGCGACCGCTACCCATCTGTCGGCCTGCGGTGCCGTGTACGCGTCGAAGGAAGCCCGAAGGACCGGTCGTGTCTCGGTGGTGAGGTCTTCGGTCCAGCACTCGCACCAGTAGCCCCGTTGCGGCTTGTCCATCAGCACGGGTGGCCTCCCGCGGGCGGGCCCGTGAACAACTCCGCGGTGACCGTGTGGCCGCCGTCGCTCTCATGGACCACGACCCGATGGGCGATCACGCTGACCATGCCCAAGCCTCGGCCGTGCTCGGCGTCCTGGTCCTGGCGCTCGATCTTCGGGGCAGTGCCGGCACCTCCGCAGTCCGTCAGCGACAACGCGATGACCTGTGCCGACACAGCCAGTGCCAGATGAAAGCTGCCCGAATCCTGGCCGCTGGCCGTGTGGAGGATCGCGTTCGCGCTCAGCTCGCTCACGATCAGTTCGGCGTCCTCCGCCCATGGCGACCCGTGCAGGATGTCGCGGGTCCAGCGGCGGGCCCGGCTCACCTCTTCCGGGAAACCAGGGCAAGTGAGCCCCCAGACCCGGGCCGTACTCGTATACTCGTGCATACAAGTTCCTTCGTGCTGGTAGGCCGCCATGTGCAGCGGGTTCGGGCTAGACGAGTTTCACGCCGTCATGGGCGCGGATGACAGGTGGAGACGCCGCGTCCATCGCGTCCAGAACGCGGATGGCGTATGCCTCGTCGGCAAGCTCGGAGACTTCTTCGCGGGTGGCCCAGCGCAGTGCGCGGGTCTCGTCGCCGGTGGTGGGCGTGCCGTCGGCAGCCTGGCAGCGGAAGACCAGGGAGACGATCAGGCCCGTCATGTTCTTGTAGACGCCGGTCAGAGTCGCCGGAAGGGCGATCTTGATGCCGGTCTCTTCGAGGACCTCGCGTTGCAGAGCCTCGGGGATGGTCTCCTCGCGTTCGAGGACACCGCCCGGAGGTTCCCACTTGCCGTTGTCGCGGCGCTGGATCAGGAGGGCCCGGCCCAGGTCGTCGATGACGACTCCGGCCACGCTCACGGAGTGCGGGCGTTCTGTGCTCACGTTCCTCGGCCCTCTCGGATGGCTAGGCTCTCCACCGTAGCAACAACACTCGCCCACACGTCTAGATACCTAAAGGAGTGCACTCGTGACCCCTGCTCTTCCCTCCGGCCAGCTCGGTGATCTCGACCCCACGAGCGATCGTGCGGTCTTCCGGCAGATCGCCGACCAGCTGCGCGAGGCCATCGACCGTGGGCGGTTCCGAGAGGGCGAGAAGCTGCCCTCCGAGGCGGAGCTTGTGGACCACTACGGGGTATCCCGGATGACCGTCCGCAACTCCTTCTCCATCCTCCAGGGCGAAGGACTGGTCCATGCCGAGCACGGCAAGGGCGTGTTCGTCCGGCCCCGGCCACCCGTGCGGAGGCTCGCCTCCGACCGGTTCGCCCGTCGGCATCGGGAGCAGGGCAAGTCCGCGTTCATCGTCGAGGCCGACACGGTCGGCAGCCATCCCCAGGTCGACAGCCTTGAGGTGAAGGAAGAGAAGGCCAGTCAGGACATCTCCACGCGGCTCGGCTCGGTGCGGCGGGTGCTGGCCCGGCGCCGGCGGTACCTCCTCGACGGGCGGCCGGTCGAGTTCGCCACCTCCTTCCTGCCCCTCGACATCGCCCGCGGTACGCAGATCGCCGAACCCAACCCCGGGCCCGGCGGCATCTACGCCCGTCTCGAAGAACTCGGCCACCGCCTGGACCACTTCGAAGAGGAGATCCGGGCCCGGATGCCCTCACCGGACGAGGTCAAGACGCTGCGGCTGGCTTCCGGTGTACCCGTCATCCACCTGATCCGCACCGCCTTCGACACGGAGGGGCGGGCCGTCGAGGTCTGCGACACGGTCATGGCGGCGGACGCCTACGTCCTGTCGTATCAGCTTCCGGCGACCTGATCGTCATGGTTTGCGGTGGTGCGCGGGGGCGCTCGCCCGAACTCGTACACCTCAGCATGCATACTCGTATAGACGAGTGGGCAAGTTGTGTGACAGGGTGATCGTCGTGGGCCCGGGAGATCGGGCTCACACATCGCTACATGTATAGACGAGTAGATGGGGAAACTGCCTTGCGTACCATCCGTGTTGAGACCTCCGCCGCCACGATCCTCCTCACCGAGGCTCCTGAGCCCAAGGTCCGCGACCGTCAGACCGGCGAGATCGCCAAGGACGCCGTCAGCGGTGAGGCGCTGATGACGCTCGGCGTCGTCTACATCGAGGATGGCGAGTCCTCGCTGATCAAGGTCACCGTGCCGGAGGGCGGTGTCTCCGAGGGCCTGAACCTCGGTGCTCCGGTCTCGCTGCCGGGGCTCGTCGCCCGGCCGTGGGAGTCGGTGTTCAACGGCCAGCAGCGTCACGGCATCGCCTACCGGGCCGCTGCTGTCACCCCGGCCGCGTTCCCGGCCGTCATGGGGGCCACCGCCTGATGACCGACCTGACGACGCTCCTGGAGGTGGGTGGTCCTGTCGCCGCGCTCGGCGGCGGGGCTGCCTACACCCGGGCCAAGTACCCCGCGGTGTACTGGTCCGCCGTCGGCGGCCTGATATCCACCGTCCGCCTGCTCAGCTCGTACAGCTCCGTCATGGAGGCCTGCGGCCTGACCGTCGCGCCCTCCCGGCTGCGGGTCCTCGCCGTGAAAACCACCACCCGGCGAGAAGTTCGGCCGGTCCCGCCTCGCCGGGGATTCATCCGGCCGACCTCGACCGGGCTGCGTATCCGGCTGCGGCTCGCCCCCGGGCAGGAACCCGCCGACGTCGCCGCCTCGGCCGAACGGCTGCGGCACGCCTGGGGAGTTCACGCCGTCTACGTCACCACCGTCAAGCCGGGTGTCGTGGAACTGCGGCTTGTCGGCTACGACGTCTTGCGGCGGGTCCGGATGCCGCGCAAGGCGGACTCCGGGTTTCTCAAGGTGCCGGTCGCTCTGAGGGAGGACGCCACTCCTTTCGTACGCGACTACCGGACCGTTCCCCACCAACTCACCCTGGGCGCGACCCTGTCGGGCAAGTCCATGTACCTGCGCCACCTCATCGCGGGACTGGCTCCACAGCCCGTCGCTCTCGTCGGCGTTGACTGCAAGCGGGGCGTGGAACTGGCGCCCTTCGCCGCCCGCCTCTCCGCCCTCGCCACCGACCCGGACGAAGCCGCCGAACTGCTGCCCGCCCTGGTCAAGGAAATGGAGGACCGGTACGACCTGATCAAGGCTCGGCAAGGTATCGCGCCCGGCACCCCGGATGAGGAGATCACTTCCGACATCTGGGGCCTGCCTGAGAGTGAACGGCCCGCGCCCGTCGTCCTGTTCGTCGACGAGGTGGCCGAACTGTTCCTCACCGCAACCCGCAAGGATGAGGAACGGCGGGACGAGATGGTCACCCAGCTGATCCGTCTCGCCCAGCTCGGCCGCGCGGCCGGCATCTACCTGGAGGTGTGCGGGCAGCGCTTCGGTGCCGAACTCGGCAAGGGCGCCACCATGCTCCGCGCCCAGCTCACCGGCCGTGTGTGCCACCGTGTCAACGACGAGGCCTCCGCCAAGATGGCGCTCGGCGACATCGCCCCGGAAGCGGTCTCCGCCGCCTGCGCCATCGCTCCCGAACTGCCCGGCCTCGCCGTCGCGGGCGACACCTCCGGCGGCTGGTCCCGCATTCGCACGCCATATCTGTCCCTCGGCGATGCCGCCCAGATGTGCCGGGAGTCGGCGCACCTGATGCCCGACCTGGCCGCGCTCAAGTCCTTCCGGCCCGACGTCCCCGCACGTCCCGTCGAGAGCCTGGCCCCGACAGTCCTGCTGCACCCGGTGACCGACTAGAGCTCATCCCAACCCGGTCGGCGTGACCGCCTCGCGCCACGTCCCTACCCCTGTCATGCCCGAAACTGAAAGGAGCCGGACTGTGCGCGCCCATCTGGCCCGTGTCGACGCGGTGTTGGTCCAGGCGCTCATCGCCGCCGCTCTGTCCTTCGCCCACATCCACGACATCGCCATGGCGGCCGGACAGGACGGATGGAAGGCGTGGGCCTACCCGATCAGCGTTGACCTGCTGCTCGTCGCCGCATGGCGTCGACTGCGCTCCGGTACGGCCAAAGCAGCGGCCTGGTGCTGGTTCGTCATCGCACTCACCGCCTCCCTCGGCGCCAACGTCGCCACCGCCGGACTCCTCGACATGACCAACGTGCCGGCCTGGCTGCGCATCCTCGTCGCGGGCTGGCCCGCAGTCGCCTTCCTCGGCGGGACCCTCCTCGCCCACTCAGCGCCCAAAGCGGCCACCGACAAGATCGGCACAAAGGTCAGAGAAGACCAGGAGGACGAGCCCGAGGCCACACCCGACCCGCCTGCCCAACCCACCACCGAACCGACCCCACCAACCCCGCCCGTCCCGGTCCCGGTCGCTCTGGTCGACCACGCCCGCAAGGTCGCCGCCGAACACCACACCCGTACCGGCATCCCGATCGACACCCCAACCCTCCGGGCCCGCCTCGGCGTCCCGGCCCCGATGGCCGAAGCCATCGCCGCCCAACTCTGAAAGGAGACCCACATGTCCGCGAACCGCCGCTTCCGCAACGTCACCCGCACCGGCCCCGTCCAGGTCGCCACCTCCTACGACGGCCGGGGCCACGAGAAGCACACCGCCGCCTGCACGGCCCCGCGCTGCGGCTTCTCCGCCGACTACGACAGCCGCGCCGCCGCCGAACTGGCCGCCCGCACCCACCGCTGCCCCGTCCGCTGAAAGGACCTACCGCCCCGTGACCGTCAGCCTGCCGCTCGTCGTCGTCCTCGGTCTCTTCGCCTGGGGAGCGGTCAAGTTCCTCGGCGTCCGCACCTGGATCGTCGTCCTGATCGCCCTCTTCGGCTTCTGGCTCTCCCACACCTTCCTCGCCCCCGCCATCGAGTCCGGCACGCGCTCCGGCGTGACCGTCATAAACGGCTAACACATCTAGACGAGTAGATAAGGAAGGTCTGCCGTGTTCCTGCCCAAGTACCCCGACAACCCGACCCCGCCGCCCTCACATACCCACACCGCAACCACCGACCCGGCACCCGCCCGCCGCGCGCTGCCCTCGGTGTCCATCGATCAGAAGACGGTCGTCGCCCTGGTCGTCGGCGGAGTCGTCCTCACCGCGCTCCTGGCCGCCGTCGCTGTCACGGCCATCTCCGTCGCCGTGGCCGCCGTCGTCCTGCGCTCCCTGCTCCGCGACCAGCACCGCCGCTAAGCCCACTCGGCCTCCGGGGCGGCGGCACACGACCAAGCATTTCGCCGCCCCGGGGCCTGTTCCTACCGACCGAGCCAGTCAGAAGGAGAAACGCCATCTTCACCCGCACCACCCCGGCCCCCGTGCCGGAACTCGCGAACCTGGCCGCTCAGGGCACCCTCCCCGGTATCCTCCGCCAGCTCTCCACCCTCGGCGGCTGCACCCACCCCATCCGCCTCGACGGCCACCGCACCGAATACGACGTCGACACGATCACCGGCGAGATCGGCCGCATCCTCCAGCACCTCGACTCGACCAGCCTCCCCGCCGGCCAACTCCTCGTCCGCTGCAACAACCGCCGCACCACCCGCTGCCCGGCCTGCGCCGAGGTCTACCGCCGCGACACCTTCCACCTGATCACCGCCGGACTCCGCGGCGGCAAGGGCACCCCCGATCAAGTCGGCGCCCACCCCCGCGCGTTCGCTACCTTCACCGCCCCCGGCTTCGGCCCGGTCCACAACCGCCGCACCGACGGCCGCCCCTGCCGTTGCGGCCTCCACCACGACCAGGACGACGACAGCCTCGGCACCCCGCTCCACCCGGACACCTACGACTACGAAGCCGCCGTCCTCTGGAACGCCCACGCGGGCCAACTCTGGCGGCGCTTCTCGATCTACCTCCGCCGGGAGGTCGCCAAGCGCGCGGGCCTCTCGCAACGCCGCCTCCGGGACCACGCGCGCGTGTCGTTCGCCAAGGTCGCCGAGTACCAGAAGCGCGGCGCTGTCCACTTCCACGCCGTCATCCGCCTCGACGGCCCCGGCGGCGGCGAAACTCCGCCTCCGTCGTGGGCCACCGCGGAGCTGCTGACCGACGCCATCGAAGCTGCCGCTTCCAAGGTCCGCGTCGACGGCCCGACGATCGACGGCCGCGCCCACACCTTCGTCTTCGGCCGCCAACTCGACGTCCGCACCATCCGCTCCGCCGACTTCAACGACGGCCAGCAGCTCACCGAACGAGCCGTCGCCGCCTACATCGCCAAGTACGCCACCAAGGGCGCGGAGACCGCCACGGGAGCTCTCGACCGGCCGCTGAAGTTCGTCGCCGAACTCGCCCAGCTCGACATCAGCGAGCACGCACGCCGCCTGATCCGAACCGCCTGGGCCCTCGGCGCACGCAAGGACCTCGAACACCTCCGCCTGCGCGCCTGGGCTCACATGCTCGGCTTCCGCGGCCACTTCTCCACCAAATCCCGCCGCTACTCCACCACCCTCGGCGCACTCCGCAACGCACGCGCCGAATGGCGACGAGCACAGGCCGCAGCGGTTACCGACGATCTGACCACCTCCGGAAATCCGGAGGCGACCACCACGACCCTCGTCCTCGCCCATTGGGTCTTCGCCGGAACCGGCCTCTCCGACACCGAAGCCTGGCTGTCCGCATCCCTCGAACCCGCCCCCGGAACCGAAGGAGAACCCACCCGTGGCTAGCCGACGCCTCGCCCTGGCCGACGTGGCCGCAGAACCGCGCGCCCTTCCCTCGCGGTACCTGACCCCTGACGACCTGGTGGAGATGTTCGAGCTGCCCAGCATCGAGACGGTCTACCAGTGGCGACGTAAGCGCACCGGGCCCCGTGGGTTCCGCGTCGGCCGGCACCTGCGCTTCGACCCGGCCTGAGAGGGCGGCTGCCTGATGGCCGGGCATATCCAAGATCGTTGGTTCAAGACCGAGGTTGGGCCTGACGGCAGGGCCCGCAGAGTGAAGAGCGAGCGCTATGGCTCGGGTGCGCGCTACCGCGCACGGTACGTCGGCCCGGACGGTACGGAGAAGTCCAAGAGCTTCCCCGACAGACAGAAGCGGTTGGCTGATCAGTGGCTCGCTCACACCGAGGCGGACATGGCACGCGGGCAGTACATCGACCCGCGTGCCGCTCGGGTCACCTTCCAGCAGTACGCCGAGACATGGGTATCCACCCAGGGAGCCGACCCGAACACCCAGGCTTCGATGGAGTCACAGCTTCGGCTGCACGCCTTCCCATACCTGGGATCGCGCCCACTCGGCTCCTTCCAGCCTGCGCACATCCGGGACTGGGTGCGGCAGCTGAGCGAGAACGGCATCCGGGGCTCGTACGCCCGCACCATCTACTCAAACGTGCGTGCCGCCCTCAGCGCGGCCGTGGACGACGGGCACCTTCCCCGGAATCCGTGTGCGGCTCGATCGGTCCGGCCGCCGACCGTCGATGACAGGCGCGTGGCTCCCTGGACACCGGAGCGTGTCTTCGCCGTCCGGGCCGGCATGCCCGAGCGGTTCCGGGCCATGGTTGACCTAGGTGGCGGCTGCGGGCTGCGACAGGGCGAGATCCTCGGTGTGGCAGTCGATGCGATCGACTTCGAGTCGGGCCCGCTCCACGTGGTCCAGCAACTCAAGCTGAGCCGGAGCAAGGCCGTGTTCGCCCCGCCCAAGGGTGGCAAGCTCCGGGACGTGCCGCTTCCTGGGCCGGTCGCTGATGCCTTGCGGGCCCACATGAAACGATTCCCGCCGGTCGACATCACCTTGCCGTGGAAGGTGGCGGCCGGGCCTCCGGTGACCAAGCGGCTGATCTTCACCGGCCCGCGTGGCGGTCATGTCTGGCGGACGTCCCTCAACGAGGAAGTGTGGAAGCGGGCTCTCGCCTCGGCCGGGGTGATCCCCGAGCGGAAGCAGGGCGAGTCCTACGCCGAGTCCCGCGAGAACGGCATGCACGCCCTCCGGCACTTCTACGCCTCGGTGCTCCTGGACGCCGGGGAGAACATCAAGGCCCTGGCCGAGTACCTCGGCCACTCGGACCCGGGCCTGACGCTCCGCGTGTACGCGCACCTCATGCCGTCCAGCCAGGAGCGCACCCGCAAGGCGATTGCGGCCGTCTTCGCTTGACCCGCAGACCCTGCGTCTCGGATCTCCATCCGTGAACTTTGGTCCGTGAACATTGGTCCGGCTCGGCAAAGTTGCGCCACACAATTCGCGGACCACAGCATTTGGATTCACCATCCGTGAACTTTGGTCCGTGAACATTGGCCCGGCTCGGCAAAGTTGCACCACACAATTCTCGACCGCACCCGCCCGGCCGGGTGGTGGCCACCCACCTGCCCTCCCGCCCGGTCGGACGCCTGCCCTCCCGCCCGGCCGGCCGCCCGGCCGGGTGCCTGGCTACCTCTACAGCCCGGCGTAGGTGACCGGATTTAAGGAAACAGGGCACGTGGGAAACAAGGTTCAACAGAAGACTCGACAGCTTAAGCCTATCGACCCACCAGACACCGATACGGAGGCATCAGTTCCGCAACTGTGCAGGGATTTGCACGACATGACAGCGGTGCAATATCGTCCAGATCGCTAGCGGGGAAGCGAGAAGGCCACCCAGGGCAATGGGTGGCCTTCGATCTCCATTAGTGCCTTTTCGTTGCGACAACTAGGAGGAACCCATGGAGAACACCATGGTGCCACGCTTCGGCGTAAGCATCGACATCGCTCCCCGCGAACCTTCGTTCGCGCTGGTCGGGGGCGCGGGCAGTTCCCTCGGCATCTGGGTGGGAGCTCCCGAGTGGGCCGTCGCCATCGGGGCCTTCCTCGTCACGTTCCGAGTGAGCGTCCGCGTCTGGAAGAGGCGGACCATCTAGCGTCACGGCCCCACCACGGCCCAGACGCAACATCAGGCCTCCTAGCAGCGGAGAAATCCCTGGTAGGAGGCCTGATGCATCAGGCTTACTTCTTCTTGCCCTGGTTCTTGACCGCCTCGATGGCCGCCGCAGCCGCCTCCGGGTCCAGGTACTTGCCGCCCGGCGTCACCGGCTTGAAGGACGCGTCGAGTTCGTAGTACAGGGGGATGCCCGTCGGGATGTTCAGGCCCGCGATGTCGGCGTCGGAGATGCCGTCCAGGTGCTTGACCAGGGCCCGGAGGCTGTTGCCGTGGGCCGCGACCAGGACCGTGCGGCCGGCGAGGAGGTCCGGGACGATGCCGTCGTACCAGTACGGAAGCATGCGGACGACGACGTCCTTCAGGCACTCCGTGCGGGGGCGGAGCTCCGGGGGGATCGTGGCGTAGCGGGGGTCGGACGCCTGGGAGAACTCGGAGTCGTCCGACAGCGGGGGCGGCGGGGTGTCGTAGGAGCGGCGCCACAGCATGAACTGCTCCTCGCCGAACTCCGCGAGGGTCTGGGCCTTGTCCTTGCCCTGGAGGGCGCCGTAGTGGCGTTCGTTCAGGCGCCACGAGCGGTGGACCGGGATCCAGTGGCGGTCGGCGGATTCGAGGGCCAGCTGGGCCGTGCGGATCGCGCGCTTCTGGAGGGACGTGTGGAGCACGTCGGGCAGGAGGTCGGCGTCCTTCAGGAGTTCGCCGCCGCGGACTGCCTCCTTCTCGCCCTTCTCGTTGAGGTTGACGTCCACCCAGCCGGTGAACAGGTTCTTCGCGTTCCATTCGCTCTCGCCGTGGCGGAGGAGGATCAGCTTGTACGGTGCGTCGGCCATGCGTATGAGCGTAATCCACGCCCTCGGTCCGGGTGGAGCCCGCTCGACAGACGGACGGTTGGCGGGATCCGTTAATTGAGTGGCCCCGGGCCGCCTCCTCTTCGTAAGGTGTGCTCGCCTAAAGAGCCGCTTACATACGTGGGGGACCGTCCATGCCACTCGCCACCCTGAGACGCGCCACCCGTGAGACCGTCTCCGGGCTTCCCCCCGCGTTCTGGTGGCTGTGGACCAGCACCCTCGTCAACCGGCTCGGCGCCTTCGTCGCCACCTTCATGGCCCTCTACCTCACCCTCGACCGCGGCTACTCCGCCTCCTACGCCGGTCTCGTCGCCTCGCTGCACGGCCTGGGCGGAGTCGTCTCGTCGATCGGGGCGGGGGTCATGACCGACCGGCTCGGGCGGCGGCCCACCCTGCTCGTCGCGCAGTCCGCCACCGCCGCCTCCGTCGCGCTGCTCGGCTTCATGCAGCACCCCATCGCCATCGCCGCCGTCGCGTTCCTCGTCGGCATGACCTCCAACGCCTCCCGGCCGGCCGTGCAGGCGATGATGGCCGACATCGTGCGGCCCGAGGACCGGGTCAGGGCCTTCTCGCTCAACTACTGGGCCATCAACCTCGGTTTCGCCGTCTCCTCCATGGCCGCCGGGTTCATCGCCGAGTACAGCTATCTCGCGGGCTTCCTGATCGAGGCCGCGATGACCGCCGTCTGCGCGGTCGTCGTCTTCCTCAAGCTGCCCGAGTCCCGGCCCCTCGCACAGCACGCCGAGAAGGCCCCCGACGACGTCCGCCTCGGCACCGTCCTGCGCGACGGGCGGTTCATGAGTGTCGTAGGGCTGTCCTTCCTGGTCGCCGTGGTCTTCCAGCAGGGTTCGATCGGGCTGCCCGTCGCGATGGGCGAGGCCGGGTTCACACCGGCCGACTACGGCCTGGCCATCGCGCTCAACGGCGTGCTGATCGTCGCGCTGCAGATTCCGGTGACCCGGTTCATCCAGGACCGGGATCCCCAGCGGCTCCTCGTCGTCTCGTCGCTGCTCGCGGGATACGGCTTCGGGCTCACCGTCTTCGCCGGGTCCATCGGCCTCATCGCCCTCACCGTGTGCGTGTGGACCCTGGGCGAGATGATCAACGCGCCCACCCAGACCGGGCTCGTCGTGCGCCTCTCCCCCGCCCACGGCCGCGGCCGCTACCAGGGCATGTACACCCTGTCCTGGTCCGTCGCCGCCCTCGTGGCGCCCCTGATGTCCGGTGTCGTCATCGACCGGTTCGGGGCGCGGTGGCTGTGGGGGCTGTGCGCGGCCGTCGGGACGGTGGCGGCGGTCGGGTACGCGGTGCTGATGCGGCGCCTGTCCGGGGAGACGGCCGCCGAGAACGCCGTGACGCAGCTGCGGTGCAGTTCCGTCACGGATGCATCCGCGCGCCCTTGAGCACCTTGTCCACGGCATTGCGCGGGCCGTGGACCGCGAGGCCCACCAGGTCCAGCTCCCCCGTCGCCACCGCCCGCACCGCCGCGCGGTTGTCCCGGTCGTTGCCCGTGGCGAACAGGTCGCTCGTGAAGAGCGCGCGCGGGAGCGAACGGGACAGCACGCGCGTGTGGGCCGTCTTCAGCATCTCCTTGGTGCCCTCGAAGACCAGCACCGGCTGCCGGAACATCGGCAGGTAGGGCACGCCGTCGGCGTCCTCGTACGGTTCGCCGACCACCTCGGGGGCCTGGGTGCCCAGGCCGCTGACGAGGAACGCGGTGACGTTCAGGCGCTGCCAGGTCTCGAGGTCCTCGCGCAGCAGGACGGCGATCTTGGTGTCGAAGCGGATGGGTTCAGTGCTCATGGGATGAGACTCGCGGGCGTCGTACGACCTCGTCTTGTACGTTCTTTGCATGACCACGCGGCAACAGGTCACCGCATGGCGCCCCGCCGTTCCGGGTGTCACCGAGGTCTTCCACGCCCACTTCACCGAGTACGCGTACCCGATGCATGTGCACGAGGCGTGGACGCTGCTCATCGTGGACGACGGGGCCGTACGGTACGACCTCGACCGGCACGAGCACGGCACGCCGGACGACACCGTCTCCCTGCTGCCGCCGCACGTCCCGCACAACGGCTCGCCCGCCACCCCGGACGGCTTCCGCAAGCGGGTTCTCTACCTCGACCACACCCACCTCGGCGACGAGCTCATCGGGGCGGCCGTCGACGGGCCCGATCTGCGTGATCCCGTACTGCGGCAGCGGGTGGGGCAGTTGCACACGTCGCTGACCAGGCCCGGCGAGGAGTTCGAGGCGGAGAGCAGGCTGACGCTCATCGGCGACCGGCTCAGGTCCCTGCTGCGACCGCCGCTGTACGACGACCCCGCGCGCCGCGACCCCGCCCTCGCCCGCCGGCTGCGCGAACTCCTCGACGAGCGGGTCGTGGAGGGGCTGTCGCTGGAGGAGGCGGCAGGGGCCGTACAGGCCCATCCGGCGCATCTCGTACGGTCCTTCAGTGCCGCCTACGGCATCGCGCCGCACCAGTACCTCACCTCCCGCCGTGTCGACCGGGCCCGGCGCCTGCTGCTCGCGGGGCAGGGTCCCGCCGAGGTCGCCGCGCTCACCGGTTTCCACGACCAGGCCCATCTCACCCGGCACTTCAAGCGGCTGGTGGGGGTGACGCCGGGGCGTTATCGCAACAGCTCCAGGGCCGGAAGGGCCGGACTCTAAGCGGGTGTTCGACGGAAGGCGTCCGTCCGGTGATCGACGCTGGTTGGCGTCGCTGGTTGGCGTCGCTGGTTGGCGTCGCCGGTATGGATGACAGACAGAACTCCTTACCGTTCAGACGTCTCTCCGTGGCCGTCGCGGGCGCTGCCGCCCTGGTCGCCCTCAGCGTGGGGGCGCCATCGCCGCGAGCTCGGACGACGAGCCCAGCGGGGCCGAGCCGAGCGTGACGACCAGCCTCCCACCGGACGCGGGCACAGTCGGTGGCAGCGGCAGCGGCAGCGGCGGTGGCGACAGCGACGGCAGTACGGTCGGTGGCGACGAGGGCGGCACCGGCGGGTCCGGTCCCAGCCCGGGATCCACCTCCCCGGACGATCCCCCGGTCACCGACGAACCCACGGGCGGGCCCACGGGCGAACCCTCCGCCCCGAGCGATCTGGCGGAGCTCAACCGCCGTATCGCCGAGCTCGACAAGAAGGTCGACGAGCTGCCCACCAAGAAGGAACTCGCCGACGCGCTGCGGGCCTTCGCGGACCAGCCGGACAAGCAGGCCGCGCCCGGCGAGTCGTAGGACCGCGGAAATCCTCCGGCTCAGTCCTGCGACCGCCGGGTCAGATGCGCGAACGCGTCCAGGTTGCGCGTCGACTCGCCCCGGGACACCCGCCACTCGTACTCCTTGCGGATCGCGGTGGCGAAACCCAGCTCCAGCAGGGTGTTGAAGCTGCCGTCGGCCGCCTCCAGGACCTGGCCCAGGAGGCGGTCGACCTCGTCGGCGGTGACCGCGGCGAGGGGGAGCTTGCCGGTGACGTAGACGTCGCCGAGCCGGTCGACGGCGTAACTCACGCCGTACAGCTTGAGGTTGCGTTCCAGGAGCCAGCGGTGGACGGCGGGTTCGTTCTCGTCGGGGTGGCGGATGACGAAGGCGTTCAGCGACAGGGAGTGGCGGCCGACGAGGAGCGAGACGGTCGTCTTCAGCTTGCGGGTGCCGGGGAGCTGCACGACGTAATTGCCGGGTGCGGGGCTCTCCCACTCGATCTCGGCGTCCTTGAGGACGCCCTCGATGACCTGTGCCGCCTTCTCTGCCTCAGCCATGGAGCGAGCGTACGTGACGCCGGTACGACTGCGCGGCGGCCACATACACGTCCGCCGTCGCCGCGGCCGCGGTGTCCCAGCCGAACAACTGGGCGTGCCGGGCGGCCGCCTCGCCCATGCGGGGTGTGAGCGCCGGGTCGTCGGCGAAGTCGCGCAGCACGCGCGCGTAGGCGGCCGGATCGTGTCCGCGTACGAGGAAACCGGTCCGTTCGTCGGCCACGGCCACCGGCAGCCCGCCGACCGCCGCCGCGAGCACCGGGGTACCGGCCGCCTGGGCCTCTATGGCGACCAGGCCGAAGGACTCGCTGTAGGAGGGCATGACCAGCACGGACGCGGCCCGGAACCAGTCGGCGAGCTGGTCCTGGCCGACGGGCGGGTGGAACCGTACGACATCCGCGATGCCGAGGCGGGAGGCAAGTTTCTGCAGGCCCTCGGGTTTGGCGAGGCCGCTGCCGCTGAGGCCGCCGACGACCGGGACGAGGATGCGCGAGCGCAGGTCGGGCCGCTGGTCGAGGAGGACGGCGACCGCGCGGAGCAGGATGTCGGGAGCCTTCAGGGGCTGGATGCGGCCCGCGAAGAGGGGGATCAGGGCGTCCTGGGGCAGACCGAGGCGGGCCCGGGCGGCCGCTCGGCCGTCCGCCGGGCGGAAGCGCTCGAGGTTCACACCGGGGTGGACGACGGCGACCTTGGCGGGGTCGGCGGCGTAGTGGCGGACGAGTTCCTCGCGCTCCTCGGCGGTGTTCGCGATGAGGCGGTCCGCGGCGGCGACGATCTGGGTCTCGCCGATGACGCGGGCGGCGGGCTCGGGGGTGTCGCCGTCGGCGAGGTTGGCGTTCTTGACCTTGGCCATGGTGTGCATGGCGTGCACGAGCGGGGTGCCCCAGCGCTGGGCGGCGAGCCAGCCGACGTGGCCGGAGAGCCAGTAGTGCGAGTGGACCAGGTCGTAGTGGCCCGGGCGGTGACCGGCCCAGGCCTGCATCACACCGTGGGTGAAGGCGCACAGCTGGGCGGGGAGGTCCTCTTTGTTGAGGCCCTCGTAGGGGCCCGCGTCGATGTGGCGGACCAGGACGCCGGGGGCCATCTCGACGGTGGGCGGGAGGCCGCCCGTCGTCGCGCGCGTGAAGATCTCGACCTCGATGTTGATCGCGGCGAGGCGCTGGGCGAGCTCGACGATGTAGACGTTCATGCCGCCGGCGTCGCCGGTGCCGGGCTGGTGGAGCGGTGAGGTGTGCACGGAGAGCATGGCGACGCGGCGGGGGCGGCGGTGCAGGCGCAACCGGTGGGGGGCGACCTGGGAGCGACGCTGGAGCCTGCTGACGTAGTGGCTCACGTGGCGTTCCTCCTTGCAGCGGGCATGCCGGGCGGAGGGCGTGGGGCCCCTCCAAGGGTGGGAACACCGGAGGGTGGCATTCCCATTCCGGGCGGGGTGGTTTTTGCCGAGGTATTACCGGGGGTCGCTCAACCGTTCGATGAATGAGTGCGTCAGCTGTGCCCGAAGGCCCGGGTACGGCGCGGCGGGGCGCGGTGAGGCGAGACATCTCGCCCGCGGTGACCCGGGTCCCCGCCGCATACCCTCTTAGGCATGACTTCCCGCGCCGCCTCCCGCCCTGTGGGCACGGTCACGCGCGGGACGACCAACCCCAACCGGCTGCGCCGCATGGACCGGTGGATCGCGGCCACGCACGGCGCCGAACTGCGCCGCGCCGCCGATCCGGTAGCCGTCGACCTCGGGTACGGGGCCGCGCCCTGGACCGCCGTCGAACTGCTCGCCCGGCTCCGCGAGAACGCTCCACGCACGCGCGTGGTCGGCGTGGAGATCGAACCGGCCCGGGTGACGGCCGCGAAGCCGTACGAACGGGACGGGCTCGTCTTCCGGCACGGCGGGTTCGAGATCCCGCTCCCCCAGCGGCCGCTGCTCATCCGGGCGGCCAACGTGCTGCGCCAGTACGACGAGGGGGAGGTGGCCGCCGTATGGGAGCGACTGTGTGCCCGGCTGGCTCCGGCCGACCCGGCACGGGGGTCGCGCGGCGGGCTGCTCGTCGAGGGGACCTGCGACGAGATCGGACGCCGGCACGTGTGGGTCGCACTCGGACCCGAGGGGCCGCGAACGGTCACCTTCGCGGCCCGGCTCGGCTCGCTGGAACGGCCCTCCGACCTCGCCGAGCGGCTGCCGAAGGCACTGATCCACCGCAACGTCCCGGGTGAGCCGGTACACCGCTTCCTGCGCGACTTCGACCGCGCGTGGGCAGCCGCCGCGCCCTACGCGTCGTACGGCGCCCGACAGCGGTGGATCCGCACGGTACGGGACCTGACGACCGACTGGCCGGTGACGGACGGGCCTTCGCGGTGGCGGCAGGGCGAAGTGACGGTGGGGTGGGGGGCGTTGGCGCCGGGCGGGGGTGGGTGAGGTGGGACGGGACGGGACGGGTGAGGTGGGGCTTGGTGGGCGGAGTTGGCGAACCCGTGTG
>NZ_JBHVYZ010000082.1:0-33463 GCF_042880295.1 Streptomyces sp. NPDC058307 | reverse complement strand
CGGGCGAAAACCCGTAGTCACGCACCTGTACCTCCACGGTCACATGATCATCCGCAGGTGGTGCGTTGATCACTTGAGGGTGCCAACGTCTGCCGACACTCGCCCGCTCGAGCGGTACAAGGCGCGGCATCCGCTGGTTCCGGGAACAAGGGCCGGATCATGTTGCCCCGTTGCTCTCGCTCGTACTCAGCACGGTCCGCAGCTGCTCGAGGAGTACCGCACCGGTACTGAGGGCGCCGGGAAGCTCCGCGGGGTCAGGGTGCGCGCGGCTCGGGTTACTCCGGCTCCCCGCCGTCGGCGTCGAACACCTTGGTGAATGTGGCACCGCACCGGCAGCGCGAGTGCTCGACCAGTTCTCCTTCTTCGGACACGCTCAGTCCCTGACTGAGTCTCACGTGTACATGATCACCCATGGGAAGCCGCCTTCCTCGAGGCCGGTGTTCCGCCTCATGGTGTGGGCTGACCGCTCCCGCCCGCAATGCCACAGCTCACACAGTTCGCGAATGCGACCACCGTGCTTCCTTCTCCTCCGGCGACACCACCAGTCCTGCTCCCACCTTGACAATCCAGGACGCAGGTTTTATCTCATTACCAGAGGCAATCACGGGGAAGCCGCAGCTCGCAGCAGGGCGAGGAGGTGCTGAGATGCAGGCGCGCGACAACGGCGCGGACCTGTATGTGGCGCTAGGGGTGGAGCCTTCGGCGACGGCCGAAGTGATCACCTCGGCCTTCCGCGCCCGGGTGCGGGAACTGCGCCCCGACACCCGCGTGGACGCGGCTACCGTCGAACGGTTCGGCGAGGTGAGGGCGGCGTACGAGACGCTCCGCGATCCGGTCCTGCGCGCAGCCTACGACCAGACGTACCGGCGGACGGCCGGGCGGGCATACGATCCCGGGCCCGTCGTCACCCCGACGGTCAGGCCGGCGCCGCGTCACCTCGTGGCGCTCGCAGTCGCCCGTCCCGGGCCGCCGCTGCGGGCCGGCCCCGTCCGATGGCAGCCGACATCGCGATGAGACCCGACCGGAAACGTGAACCAGTGCATGGCTGAGGAGGGAGAACCAGATGGCGCGCTCGGTCGGTGTCGACCTGGGAACGACGAACTCCGTCGTCTCGGTCCTTGAGGGCGGCGAGCCCACGGTCATCACGAATGCGGAAGGCTCTCGGACCACCCGTCGGTGGTGGCCTTCGCCAAGAACGGCGAGGTTCTGGTCGGCGAGGTCGCCAAGCGGCAGGCCGTGACGAACCAGGCCGCCCAGAGGGTCGGCACGGCTCTGTACGAGAAGTCACGCGCCGAGCAGTCGGCGGGTGCAACCGGGGCGTCCGCGGACGGCACGACCGGCGGCTCGTCCGAGGAGGTGGTGGACGCCGAGATCGTCGACGAGGACAAGGCGACGGCCGGCTGACGACGACCGGGCGTGCGTGCGCGCACGAGCCGCCCACGCACGATCCGAAGGACATCGCGGAGCCTGCGGGAAGCCAGCTCGGTCCGCCGGGCGTCCGATCGTTCGGCGAGGCCGGCGTAGAGGTCAGCGGTCGAGTGACGAGCTCGCGGCGGTGACGGAAGCCACTGGTCGCGCAGGCGAACATCGCGGGCGTCACCCCGGGACCGCCCCAACCCAGCGGAAAGACCAAGTGACGGAGAACGCCATGCGCATGCACTGGGACGCCTTCATCGCCGCAGTTCAAGAGCGCGGTGAATACTCCACGCGGGAGGAGCCGGAACGCGTCTCCCGGGTCGTCCTGGCCCTGCTCGGCGCTCATCTGGTGGGCGGGGTGCGCGCCGAACTGGCCGCCCGGCTCCCCGAGACGATGGCGTTCGTCCTGCTCAACCCGCTCCAGGCGCACGAGCCCCTGTCGCCCGAGCGGTTCGTCCGGGCAACCGCGGCCTGGATCGAAGGCGCCACGGAGACGACCGCCACGTGGGACGTCAGCGCCGTACTCAGTGTCGTCGCCGACATCGTGGACGAGGACCTGATGAACCGCATCCTGCTGCAGCTCCCACCGGGCTACGACCTGCTCTTCGGGCGCCCGGGACTGGACTGATGGAAGCCTCGCAGTGCGCCGGTCACTCGATCCAACGGGCAGCGGCCTCGTAGGTGGTGTCCGGAGTGCGGTTGAACGCGATGGCCGCGTCGGGTGCGTGGCGCCGAATCAGGTTGATGATCAGTTCGAGGAGTTCGACCTGGTCGTCCGAGTGCCGCAGGCCCCCGCCGACGGTGACGCACTCCCACGGGTGGGCCCGCAGCGCGTTCGCGACGACCGCTTCCACTTCGTCACTTCCGTCGAGGCCGATGAGGCAGGTCTCCACACCCACACCGTGTTCGGCGAACTTGGTCAGTCCCGCCTCGATCGCCTCGGCCGCCGGCTCGGGATCCCACGGCCCCGGCACCCGATACGGGTCAAGCCCGATGACGAGAACGCGGGGTGAGGCAGCGGTGTCCATGTCTGGACGATACGCGTCGGACAACCCCCGAATCAGCTGAGGGATGTCGTCAGAGCGGCGGGGTGCCAGCCCAGCTCCGGTGCGATCAGGTGTCGTGTGTCGTGCAGGATCTGTTCGTACTCCTCGCGGTGGAACTCGTACGGCAGTTCCAGGCGCAGCTCCGACACTTCCGCGACGGCGGGGTCGGCGGCGAGTTGTTCGAGGATCTGTTCGGCGGTGCCCACCACGTCGGGGGCGAACAGGGTGCGTTTGGGGCCCTGGGGTGCCAGCGTCCGTTCGTGGCGGCTCGCGGCGTAGGCGCGGTAGCGGGCCCGGCCGGCCGCGTCGGCGCTGTCGAAGGGCACGATCACCCGGCCGAGCGCCACCCGCGCGGGAAGGTCCGCGCCCTTCGTGGACAGTGTGCGGCGGTACTCGGCCAGCAGGTTCAGCTGGGCCGTGGTGAAGTCGTCGGTGCCCTCGCCGGTGACGATGTTGCCCGACAGCAGGCTCAGGCCGTTCTCGGCGGCCCAGTTGACCGAGCGCAGGCTGCCGCCGCCGTACCACAGCCGCCGCGCCAGATCAGGATTGTGCGGTTGCAGACGGGGGCGCTGGACGTTGCCCGGCGAGTGGATGACCGTGTCCGGGCCGCCGAGGTAGTCGCCGCGCAGGTTGTCGACGACGCGGGCGATCCTGCCGTACGACAGGTCGAAGCCCCGCCAGTCGCCGTCGTGCACGAGGTCGCCGAGCAGGTCGGCGTGGGGCATGCCGGTGCTGAAGCCGATCTGGAGCCGCCCCTGGGACAGGACGTCGGCCAGCGCCAGGTCCTCGGCGAGGCGGAACGGGTTCTCGTAGCCGATCGGGATGACCGCCGTGCCCAGTTCGATCCGCTCGGTGCGCTGCCCGGCCGCGGCGAGGAACACGGCCGCCGAGCCGACGCCGTGTTCGAGGTGGCGCTGGCGGATCCAGGCGCCGTCGAAGCCCAACCGCTCGCCGTACGCGAACAGTTGGAGAGTCTCCTCCAGGCCGGTGTACGGGTCGTCGTCGGCGAAGTTGCCCGGGGTGAGAAAGGCCAGTGAGGTGATCGTGGGAGTGCTCATGTGACGCCGGTCCTCAACTCGGGGTGGGCTCGGGGGCGGGGGCGGGGACGCGACCGCCGGGGATCGCCGCGAGCAGCTCACGGGTGTACTCGTGGTGGGGGCTGGTGAACAGGTCCTCCGGCGGGCCGGTCTCGACGATCCGGCCGGCCCGCATCACGGCGACCTGGTGCGCGATCTGCCGTACGACGGCCAGGTCGTGGGAGATGAAGAGGTACCCCACGCCCGTGTCGGTCTGCAACTCGGCCAGCAGGTCCAGGACTTGGGCCTGCACGGACACGTCGAGCGCGGAGACCGGCTCGTCGCACACCACCAGGTCGGGGGAGAGGGCGAGGGCGCGGGCGATCGCCACCCGCTGGCGCTGGCCGCCGGACAGCTCCGCGGGTCGGCGCTCAAGCGTGCCGACCGGAAGTGCCACCCGGTCGAGCAGTTCACGGGCCCGGGCGAGCCGGGACGCGCGGTCGCCGACCTTGAAGGCGCGCAGCGGCTCGGTGATCACCTCGGCTATGGAGAAGCGCGGGTCGAGCGAGGCGTACGGGTTCTGGTAGACGAGCTGGGCGCGGCGGCGCAGCTCTCTGGCCCGGGCGCCCTTGGCGGTCGTGACGTCGGTGCCGTCGAACAGGATCTGTCCGGCGGTCGCGTCGGCGAGGCGCAGCACCAGGCGGGCGAGGGTGGACTTGCCCGAGCCCGACTCGCCGACCAGGGCGAGGGTCCGGCCGCGACGGAGGGTGAAGCTTGCGTCATCGACCGCGCGCAGGGTACGGGGGCCGCCCCCGGTGCGGGGGAGCCTGAACTCCTTGACGAGGTTGCGTGCTTCGACCAGGGGAGCAGCCGTGTCGGCTTTCGGCTCGGGGGCCGGGGTGCGGGGGCGGACGGTGGCCGGACTCGAAGCGCCGGCCCGGCTCGAAGCGCCGGCCCGGCTCGAGGCGTCGGCCAAGCTCGGGGCGCCGGCCAGGCTCGGGGCGCTGGCCAGCAGATGCCGGGTGTACTCGTCCTGTGGGTCGGCCAGGACCTCACGGGTGCTGCCCGCCTCGACGACCCTGCCCTGGGACATGACCACGAGGCGCTGGGCCCGGTCGGCGGCGACCCCGAGGTCGTGGGTCACCAGCAGGATCGCGGTTCCCGACTCCTCGGTGAGGCGCTGGAGATGGTCGAGGATGACCCGCTGCACGGTGACGTCGAGCGCACTGGTGGGCTCGTCGGCGATGATCAGCTCGGGTTTCGCGGCGATGGCTACGGCGATCAGGGCGCGTTGTCGCATGCCGCCGGACAGTTCGTGCGGGTACTGCCGGGCGCGGGTGGCCGCGTCGGGCAGCCCGGCCCGGTCCAGGACGGCGATCGCCTCGGCGGCGGCCGAACGGCGGTTCGCCAGTCCGTGGATGCGCAGAACCTCGGCGACCTGCTCGCCGATCCGCTTGACCGGGTTGAGCGAGACCGTCGGATCCTGCGGGACCAGCCCGATCCGCGCTCCGCGCACGGTACGCAGCTCCGCTTCCGACAGCGTGGCAAGATCGTGCCGGCCGAAGCGGATCGTGCCCGCGTCGATGCTGCCGTTGCCCGCGAGGAGCCGGGTGACGGCGTGCGCGGTCGTGCTCTTGCCGGAGCCGGACTCGCCGACCACCGCGGTCACCTGGCCCGGCCAGACGTCGAGGTCCACGCCCCGGACGGCCTCGACCGTGCTGCCCCGGGTGCGGTACGACACGGACAGGCCGCGTATCTCCAGCAGTGGTGCGGTCACGCTCTCACCCTTCTCGCCGTCTCTGTCGTGGGTCATCGCTGCCTGGACCACTCGCCGTCGAGCGCCCGGGCGATGCGGTTGGTGGCCAGCACGGTCGCGGCGATCGCCAGCCCGGGCAGCGCGGTCAGCCACCAGGCGTTGGCGAGATAGTTGCGGCCCTCGGAGATCAACGTGCCCCACTCCGGGGCCGGTGGTGGCGCCCCGTAGCCGAGGAAGCTCAGCGCCGACACGGCCAGGATCGAGGAGCCGAAGTCCAGGGTGGCCAGGACGATCACCGGGCCCGCCGCGTTGGGCAGCACATGCCGGCCGAGGACCGAGTACCAGCGGGCCCCGCACGAGCGCGACGCCTCGACGAACACCGCCTGCCGCACCCGCAGGACCTCCGCGCGCGCCACCCGGGCGAACGAGGCGACCGAGGCGATGCCGACCGCGACCGCCACCTTCACCGTCCCGTAGCCGAGCGCGGTGACCAGGGCCAGCGACAGGAACAGCGCGGGGATGGACAGCAGCACGTCGACGAAGCGCATCAGCACGTCGTCCACCCAGCGGCCCACGAACCCGGCGACCACGCCGAGCAGGCCGCCGACCACGAACGCGACCAGCACCGCGATCAGCGTGGCCTTCAGGGACAGCTGGGCGCCGTGCACCACGCGGGAGAACACATCGCGGCCCAGCTCGTCGGTGCCGAACCAGCGGTCGGCGCTCGGGCCGCGGAAGTTCTGCGACGGCACCCCCGCCAGCGGATCCCGCGAGGTGAACAGGTCCGGCCAGAACGAGGCCAGCACCACCGACACCAGGACGGCGACCGACAGCAGCAGACCGGGGCGGCGCGACACGAACCGCAGCACCCGCCGGACATCGACGCGGCGCCCCGGTCCGGCACCGGGGTCACCGGTCCTGGTGTCGAGCGGCCGGCCGAGGGCGGCCTCGGCCGCGTCGTCGACGTCGTCGACATCGACATCGACATCGACAAGGCTCTGGCTCTGGCTCATGCGAAGCCCGCCCTTCTGCCGGAGGCCACCACGATCCGCGGGTCGAGCAGCGGATAGACCAGGTCGATGACCAGGTTCGTCATCACGAAGATCAGCGCTCCGAACGCCACCACCCCCTGGACCACCGGAATGTCCTGCGACGTGACCGCCGCCGCGGTGACCCGGCCGAGGCCGTCGCGGGAGAACACCGTCTCGACGACCACCGAACCGGCGATCAGCTGCCCCACCAGCAGGCCCACGACCGTCAGCGCCGGCAGGGAGGCGTTGCGCAGGGCGTGCCGCAGATGAACCCGCCACCGCCCGGCGCCCTTGGCCCGCGCGGTCTCCACATACGCCTGGTCCAGCGCGGTGAGCAGGCTCTTGGCGAACACCTGGGCGACCTGCGCGCCGGTCGGCACCGCCAGCGTCAGGGCAGGCAGCACCAGCCCTCGCAGTCCGTCATTGCCGAACGCCGGGAACCAGTGCAGCCGGAAGGAGAACGCCTCGACGAGCAGCAGCCCCACCCAGAACGTGGGGACGGACACCCCGAGCGGGGGCAGCGACAGCAGCAGCTGCCGCAGCCAGCGCTGAGCGGTGTAGGTGGCCAGCACCGCCAGGCCACCGCCGAGGACCACCGCGAGCAGCAGTGCCGCGCCGGTCAACTGCAGGGTCTGTGGCAGGGCGTCGGTCAGCGTCGAGGCGACCGGGCGCCCGGTGGACACCGAGTCGCCGAAGTCCCCGCGCACGGCCCGCCCCAGGTACTCGCCGTACTGCACCAGCACGGGCTTGTCGAAGCCGTACTCGTGCCGCAGGGCGGCGAGCTGATGCGGGTCGACCTGCCCCGAGTCCATCCCGGCACTGGCCATCGCGGTGACCGGGTCACCCGGCAGATAGTCCAGCACCAGGAACGAGACCGTGTACGCCGCCCACAGCACGCCGACCGCCTGCGCGAGCCGTTTGATCACATAGCGGCGCATGCGTCAGCCGATCCAGGTGTCGTGCAGCTGGAGCCGGCTGGAGGCGTCGAAGTTCAGGTCGTGCACCTTCTTCGACACCGCCAGTTGGGTCTGGAGCTCCACGACCGGCACGTAGTAGGCGTTCTGCACGATCAACTGCTGCGCCTGCCCGACCAGTTGCTTGCGCTTGGCGGTGTCGGTGGTCGCGGCCTGCGCGGCCAGGGCCGTGTCCAGGCCGCTCGTCGGCACGCGGTAGAAGTTGGCCAGCTTCGTGGAGAAGGAGCTGCGCAGGATGTCGGGGTCGGCACGGGTGACGTTTCCCCAGGCGGCGTCGTAGTCGCCCGACTGCAGCGTCGGCGCGAGCTGGGTGACCTGGAGCTGCTTGAGGGTCGCCTGGACGCCGACCGCCTTGAGTTGCTGCTGGATCAGCTCCAACGCGGGCTGGTTGGTGCCGGCGTTGGGGATCCAGTCGATGGTCAGGCCGAGCTTCTTGCCGTCCTTGGTGCGGATGCCGTCGCTGCCGGTCTTCCAACCGGCCGCGTCCAGCAGGGACTTGGCCTTGGCCGCGTCGGTCTTCAGGCCCGACGCGAGGCTGGTGTAGTCGGGCGTGGTGTGGGCGAGGACGCTGGTGGCCGCCTGGGTGCCGGTCGGGAACACGGTGTCGGCGATCTGCTGCCGGTCGACGGCGTACAGGATGGCCTGGCGCACGCGCGCGTCGTTCAGGACCGGCCGCGAGTTGTTGAGGCCGAGGCCGAACACCACGCCGGGGTTGGCCCGTCGCTGGAGGGCGACCTGGCCGCCCTTGAGCGCTGCCTCGTTGGCCTTGCCGACACTGCTGATCGCGTCCACCTGGCCGGACTGGAGACTGCCCGCCCGAACACCGGCCTCCGGTACGACCTTGAAGACCAGCTTGTCCAGGTATGCCTCGCCCTTCTTGGTCCACAGCGAGGAACCCCAGGCGTATCCGGCGCGCTTGGCGAGGGTGAGCGACTGGTTCTGCACGTACTGCTTCAGCACGAACGGCCCGGAGCCGGTCACGCCGTCACTGCACTTCTGCTGCGGGGTCTTCTTGACGCTGGCCGAGGATTCGATGCCCAGCGAGTGTGTCGAAGTGGCCTGGAGGAACTGGGCGTTGGGCTGCTTGAAGGTGACCTTGACGGTGAGCGGGTCGACTGCCGTGGTGCTCTCGACGCCGCTGAGATAGCCCTGGGCGAGGGTGCCGAGCGCGCCGAGCCGGGGCACCGCGTCGAAGTTGTCCTTGACCACCTGAGCGGTCAGCTTCGACCCGTCGCTGAAGGTGACACCCGAGCGCAGATGGAAGGTGAACTGCTTGGCGTCGGAGCTGATGTCCCAGCTCTTCGCCAGCCACGGCACGATCTTGCCGGTTTTCGGGTCCTGGTCCGTGAGGGAGTCCACGATCTGGCGCACCGAGTAGATGGTCTCGTTGCTGGCGACCTGCTGCGGGTCCACGCAGCCGGCGTCCGAGCCCACCGCGAAGGTCAGGGTGCCGCCGGACCCGGGCTGCCCGGTGCCGCTGCCGGAGTCGCCGCCACCCGAGCCGCAGGCGGTCAGTAGAACACTGGTGGTGACAAGGGCGGTCCATGCCGCCCAGCGGGCGGATCCGACATGGGGAAGTGCAGTCACGGAGGGCTTCTCCTACTCGTGTCACCCGGACGGATGCCGTACGCGGCATGGCCGTACCTGGGCGTGCGGCCCCGGCCGGTGCGACGCCGGTGCCGGGGGTGCGCTGGACAGACAGGGATCACGGGAAACGGGGCTCGAAGACAGCCGGAGATCAGGCGCAGGCGGGCGCGGCGGCAGCGGGTGCCGAACCGCGACCAGCGGTGGGAAAGCCTGTCAGGCCCGACAGAGACAGCTGGTCGAGCGCTTGAGGTCGATGTGACGCCGGCGCGAGAGCCGGGAGAACACGGTGGCGCCGATGAAGCGGACGCCGAGATCACCACCGTGCCGCATACCGGGCCTCCACTTTTCCGGCCCCGGTCACGGGGCCTCGCGCTTGCGGAGATCGTCGGTGATCCCGCCGGGCTTTCACCTGGAGCACCCCACCGCGGGGGAGGGTTGCCGGTCAGCGAGCCAGGGCTTGACGCTGACACTCAATGCCGTTCGTGATCGTACGGAGGGCTCTCGTCGTACGTCAATGCCGCAAACCGGCGTGCTGCGGGGGCAGTCGGGCCGGCAGCGGGTCCGGCTCAGGAACCGCCGCGCTCGCGCGGGATCTTCAGGCCGGCCTCGATCGCCACCGGCAGCCGGTTCTCGGCCGGGGGCAGCGGGCAGGTGGCCAGGTCCGTGTAGGCGCACGGCAGGTTCGCGGCGCGGTTGAAGTCCAGGACGACCGTTCCGTCGGCGGTGGGCGGCTCCAGGGAGAGGGACCGGTTGGCGGCGTAGGTGGTGACCCCCGAGGTCGCGTCCGTGAACAGCACCATCAGCCGGCCGGCGCCATGGCCGGGGAACGCGGTCAGCGACAGTGGGCTCCCCTCCAGCTCGAACTCGATCCTGCCCGGAGCGTCGTACACATGCTCAAGGCCCTCGACCGCGGCGCCGACGGTGGTGGGTCGTGGCGTGTCGAAGGGGATGTAACGGCCCGTCACTGCCCAGCGCGGGTCGGGGGCGTAGGCGGGCGTTCCGGTGAAGGCCGTGCGCAGCGGCGCGTCGGGGTGCCGGGGGCGCACGATGTCGTGCCCGCCGCGCTTGGCGACCTCGATGACGGCGTCTCCCCAGACGGCGTCGACACCGGTGCGCTCGGCAAGCACGCCGAAGCGGTGTTCACCGTGCACCGGCGTTCCGTCGACGAGCAGTTCCTCGCCGTCGTCGAGATCTACGACGACCCCGTCGGGGCCGGTTCGCCACGCGCCGGGCGCGTCCGGGAAGCGCTGCGGGCGGTCGTCGAGCCAGTGCAGGCCGGTGATCGCCAGGAACCCGTGCGGGTCGGCGAGCCGGGCCTCCTGGGCCCGGTACCACTCCAGCCAGGTCTCGGTGAAGGCATGGAAGTCGGTCTTGGTGGCCTCGGTGGTCATGGGTTCTCCTTCGTCACGCGCGCGTGAGTGCGGGTTCAGGGTGCCGGTGGGGCCGTCGATGGCCCGGCGGTCGGACGCGTTGGGCGCTCCTCGCGCAGCCATGTCAGCCCGCCTGCCGTTGCTCCCGCGCGGACCGGTGCGTGAGGGGCTCGCGCAGGCCGAGGTTCTCGCGCAGGGTGGTGCCGGTGTACTCGGTGCGGTAGATCCCGCGTTCCTGCAGTTCCGGGACGAGCAGGTCGACGATGTCGTCGAGGCCGTCGGGGATGAGGTACGGCGTGACGTTGAAGCCGTCGACCGCGCCGTGCCGCACGAAGTGGGCGAACTTGTCGGCCAGGCCGGACGGGGTGCCGACGTGCCCGCGCTGCGGGCCGAGCGCGATGACGGTCTCGCGCAGCGACCAGCCGTTGGCTTCCGCCTTCGCCCGCCACTCGGCCACGACCGTACGCGGTCGGCGATGCGCCGGGCCCCGAAGGAGCCGTCGTTCTCGGCGACGACCGGGTCCTCCTTCGGCAGCGGCCCGTCGGCGTCGCGGTCGGACAGGTCGATGCCCCACAGCAGTCCGGCGATGCCCAGTGCCGTGGCGGGGGTGACCTGCTGGAGCCGGATCCAGCGCTTCTTCTCCTGGGCCCCCTCCTCGGTGGCGCCGATGATGATCTCGGTGCCCGGCAGGATCCGCAGGTCGTCGTCGGGCCGCCCGACCGCCCGCAGCCGGTGCCGGATGTCCTGGGCGAAGGCAAGGGCGTCGTCGAAGTCGTTGCCGTGCGCGGAGAAGATGACGTCGGCGTTGCGGGCGGCGAAGTCGCGTCCCTCACCGGAGTCACCGGCCTGGAAGATCACAGGGTGCCCCTGGGCGCTGCGGGGCAGCGTCGGGGCGAGGTCGATGTCGAACTGCGGTCCCTGGTGCCGTACTTGGCGTACGGCACCGGGCGCCGACCATTCCGGTGCCCCGGCGGAGTCGGCGATCGCTCCGTCCTGCCAGCCGTCCCACAACGCGCGGGCCACGGTGAGGAACTCCTCGGCGCGGCGGTAGCGGTCGGCGTGGTCGAGGTAGCCGCCGCGGCGGAAGTTGGCGCCGGTCCAGGCGTTGTCCGTGGTCACCACGTTCCAGCCGGCGCGGCCTTCGGAGAGCAGATCGAGTCCGGACAGACGGCGGGCGAGGTCGGCGGGCTCGTTGAAGGTGGAGTTGGAGGTGGAGACAAGCCCGATCCGGCGGGTGACCGCGGCCAGTGCCGCGAGCTGGGTGATGGCGTCGGGGCGTCCGGCCACGTCGAGATCGTGGATCCTGCCGTCGACCTCGCGTAGCCGCAGCCCCTCGCCGAGGAAGAACGCGTCGAACAGGCCCCGTTCGGCGGTCTGCGCGACCCGGCGGAAGGAGGCGGGGTCGATCTGGGAGCCGCTGTCGGGGGCGGACCAGATGGTCCAGTGGTTGACGCCCTGGAAGAACACCCCGAAGTGCAGCCGGGCGTGCGGGCGGGGGACGTCGAGGGGATCGGTGCGGGTCATCGGGCGTCCTCCTGGCCGGCCACGGCAGCGGCGGCGAAGCGGTTGACGGGGCGCTCCAGACCCAGGGTCGAGCGCAGGGACGTACCGGGCAGCGGACGGGCGACGAGGCGCCGCTCGGACAGGGCCGGCAGCACGAGGCCGGAGAGGACGGGCAGGTCCTCGTCCAGCACCAGCGGGTGCAGCCGTACGCCGTCGACGTGCCGGCTCAACTCGGCAAGGAGCGAGACCAGTTGGGCCGCCGAGCCGACGTGCCGCAGCCGGCCCCGGTCGGTCCACGCCGCGTTCCGTTCCAGGTCGGCGACACGTTCGGCGGCCGTGGCGTCCGGTGTGTCCAGCGCCACCTCGACCTCGGCGAAGAGGCGGGGCGTACCGGCGGCAGCGGCGGCTGCGGTGAGCGACGCGAGGTCACGGCCCTCGACGAGAGCGACGTCCAGCTGTGCGGCGGGAACCCGGTCCGGCCTGCCCAGGACGACCAGCTGCCCCTGAGGCGGGCGCGGCACGATCGCCGGGCCCTTGACGGCGTACGTCTCGCCCGTGAAGTCGATGTAGTGCAGCCGCTCGCGGTCGAGGTAGCGGCTGGTGGCCACGGACCGGATGACCGCGTCGTCCTCCCACGAGTCCCACAGGTCGCGGGCCACCTCCACGCCGTCCCGGGACTCCCGGGCCCGTGCGGCGGCGTCGGCGACCAGCGGTCTGCCCCAGGCACGAGCCGCCTCGGGGCGCTCCTCCTCCGTCACCACCCACCCGGCGCGACCGGCGGAGATGTGGTCCAGGGACGCCAACTGGCTGGAGACATGGAAGGGTTCGGCGTAGGTGACCAGGACGACGGGTGCGATGCCGATGGTGCTCGTGGACGCGGCGACGAAGGCCGCTCGCTCCACCGCGCCGATACGGCCCACCGGATCCGGTGAGGCGCCTGGCGGCAGCACGCCGTCGTCCAGGGTGACCAGCGTGAACCCGGCGTTCTCGGCGACGGCGGCGACCTGGGCCACGCGGCGCGGTGTGAGCAGCTGATCGGGCGAGTGGGCGGCGCGGCGCCAGGCCGCGGGGTGTGCGCCGTCGCCGTCGATCTCGACGGCGAGGTGCAGGGCGGGGCCGGTCAAGGGGGTTCCTTCCGGGAAACACGGGACTCGCGGCCACAGGGCCACGACGAGACAGCCGGCACAGCGGCCGGCCGGGGTCAGACGTGTACGGAAGGACAGACGGCGGAGGAGGTACGGCAGTAGTCGACATGCCGCCGGGTGATGAGCCGCGCACCACTGCACGCACCGCTGCACGCACCGCGCGGTGCCGCGCCCCGTACGTGCATCAAAGCCTCCACCGGTCAGGAACTTTCCCTTTCAACGTACGTCGCCCGCCCCTGTGAATGTCAAGGTCGAGGACGGCGAACGGGCATCTCGTGCGCCGGGACGCGTGGTGGACGCATCAATTGCGTTGTGCTTTGATCCAGGCCATGGAGACCGTCGGCACGGCACACACGGTGCTGCTCGACCCGTTCTGGGTGAGCCGCCGCGCCGACCAGTTCGACCAGGTCTGTCGCTGATCGCCGTTCGACGGCTCGCGATCTCGCTCTTCTCCTGGCGGCTGTTGCGTCGTGTCGCGAACATCGGCGACGTACGCGGCCCAGTCATCCACCACACCTCACGCACCCGGGGGAGCACGATCAGCCAATGCTTCCGGGAGAAGACCGTGCTGCCCGACGGGTGCTGTTGGTGTGCATGGCCGCGGGCGCCACGACTCTGGTCGACCAGGCCGTCCTGAACATCGCTGTCCCGAGCATGCGCCAGTCGATCGGGGCCACCGGGGCGGACGTCCAGTGGATCGTGGCCGGGTACTCGCTGGCCTTCGGTCTGGCCCTGGTCCCCGCTGGCAGCCTGGGTGATCTGCACGGCCGTAAACGGCTCTTCATGGCCGGGGTGTCGCTCTTCCTCCTAGCCGGGGTGACGGCAGCGACGGGAGGACAGCCGGGGAGCCTGATCGGTGCGCGGCTGGTGCAGGGTGCCGCTGCAGGGATCGTCAACTCGCAGGTGATCGGCACCATTCAGGATGTCTCCCGCGGGGTGGCCCGCGGCCGTGCGCTGGGCCTGTACGCGGTCACCGGCGGCGTGGCCACGGCCCTCGGCCCGCCCCTCGGCGGTGCGCTCGTCGCCGGACTCGGCCCCGGGGCGGGCTGGCGGTGCTGTCTGTTGCTGAGCTCACCGTGCGCTGTGTTCACCCTGACGCTCGCGGCCCGCTGGTTGCCCTCGCCTCGGCGCACCGCCCTCGATTCCCGGCTGGACGTCCTCGGCCTCACCCTGCTCTGCGGCTGCACGCTGACGCTGATGGTGCCCTTCATCCGCACCCCGGGCAGCGGGGGAGAAGCGGCCCTGTGGGGCACTGCGGTGTGCGCGCAGGCGGCCGTCTTCGCCGTGCATCAACGCCTACGCGTTCGGCGCGGCCGTCCGCCCCTGGTGCACCCGGCGCTGACCTCGTCGAAGCCGTACATGCTGGGCACGGCCGTCGCGATGGCGCAGTTCGGCTCCTCGCTGGCCGCGTTCCTCGTGCTCACCGTCTTCCTGCAGGACGGGCTCGGCCTGTCCGCCCTGCTCACGGCGGCCGTCACCCTTCCCGGGGCGGTCGGGATGGGCGCCTCCTCGGCCCTCGCCTGGCGGCTGGTACGGCGGATCGGACCGCGCACGGTGACCGTCGGCCTGACTCTGGGCATCGGCGCCGCCCTGGTGGCGGCGGGGGTCGCGCTCCGCGTGCCGTCGGCGGTGCTGCCCGTCGCGCTGGCCGTAACGCAGTTGATGTCCGGCGTCGCCGGAGGGCTCACCGTCTCGCCCAATCAGGCCCAGGTACTTCAGCACGCTCCGGCGGAGGCCGCGGGTGTGGGTGGCGGGATTCTGCAGATGGCCCAGCGGATCGCGGCTGCCGTCTGCCTCAGTGCCGTCCCGGCGGTGTATCTGCATGCCGCCTCCGGTCGGCCGGGAGGCGGCCACCCCCGCGCCGGGTACGCGCTGGCCTGCTGCGTCTGCGCCGGCCTGCTCGCCGTCGCCCTGCTGCTGTCCCTGCTGCGCCGGGCCGCCACACCGGCCCGCACGTCGGCCGACCACGCCGACGTGCTGCCCGCCCCAGGGAGACAACCTGACGGCCCGTGGGCGCTATGCGGGATCCGTCCGCTGAGCCAAGAGCGTGCGCAGGCGGGTCAGGCGGTCGATCTCGGCGTCGAGGGCCGCGAGCCGGTGTGCGATCACGTGCCGGCCGGCGGAGGCCGAGTCGGTGCTCGTGCAGGGACGTTGCGGGTCCCCGGCGAGGAGCTGGATCCGGTCGGCGATGCCGCGCAGGTCCTCGACGGTGAGGCCGAGGCCGAGCAGTTCGCGGATGACGCGGGCGCGGGCCACCTCGTCCGGCCCGTACGGGCGTTGGCCGGTGGCCGTACGCCGCGGTGGGGGCAGCAGGCCGCGCTCCTCGTAGAACCGCAGGGCCCGTGGGGTGGTCCCGGCGGCTGCCGCCGCGTCTCCGATGCGCATCCGACCTCGTCTCGGTCCGGGGTCATTGGGCCGGCAGCTCCACGACGACGGTGCCGAAGTGCCGTCCCTCGAACAGTTCCTGCAACGCCTGAGGGGCCCGTTCGATGCCCGGGATCCGAACATGAGGGAAGGAGATCTCACCGGAGCGCAACCAGCCGCCGAACCGCTCGGCCCATTCCTGCGTCACCTCGGGATGGTCGATGCCGCTGTAACCGCGCAGCGTGATGCCCAGGTTGATGACGCGGAAGGTGTCTATCTCCACCGGAGCGCTGTCACCGTCCCGGTGTGGCGACAGCTGGCCGGACAGCGCGCCGACCAGCGCGAAGCGGGCGCCGCGGCGCGCCGCCGTGAGCGCCGCTGTCAGGTGGTCGCCGCCCACGGTGTCCACCAGGACGTCGATGCCTTCGGGTGCCGCGGTCATCAACTGCCGGGTGAGCGTGGGGGATTCGTCGCCCGGCACCAGCACCGAGTCGTAGCCCAGTTCGGTGCGCAGCCGCTCCGCCTTGGCCGGGGAGTGGGTACTGCCGATGACCTTCCCGGCGCCCAGCAGCCTGGCGACCTGGCCGGCCAGGCTTCCCACCGCGCCCGCCGCCCCGGTGACGAGGACAGTGTCGCCGGGACGGATGTCGGTGAACCGGGTGAGCGCACCGTAGGCGGCCGATCCCGACGACAGGTGGGCGACCGGGTCCGGCAGCGCGTCGCCGACCGGGGTGCAGTCGGCTGCGGCCACCAGCGCGTGCTCGCGCCACCCGAGCAGGTGCGTGACGGCGTCTCCCGGCTGCAGCGGGCTGTCCGGGCCCGCGCCGACGACCTCGCCGACGGCGGGGCCGAACAGCACGTCACCGGCGTTGATCGTCGGCAGCGGTACTCCTTCGGGTGCGCCTGCGATCAGCGTGCGCAGGCCGGGGAACACCAGGAAGTACCGGTTGCGGACGAGGACTTGTCCGGGGCCCGGCGTGGGCAGTGGCTGTGCGACGACGGCGAAATGCTCGGGGCCAGGCAGGCCCTCGGGGGCGGTGACGAGCCGGATCTCGCGGGTGGCGGACGGCAGGGCGGTGGCCATGCGGAGCTCCTGTTCGGGACAAGCGAAGCGGGCCGGGCGGGCCGACCGGCCGGTGCGGCGCGCAGACGTTAGCCCCTGACGTGCGCGTCAAAGGCAAGTAAGGCAAGTACGGCAAGTACGGCTGCCCGCGGTGTCCACGCCTGCTCCGTGTCCGCAATGCAAGATCTGTCCGGAAGGTTATTGACCAACCTGGTGGACCTCTGCTGAACTCCGTTGCCATGAACCCGCGCGTGGAACTCACTCGGCGGCGCCACATCGACCTGGCGCACGTCTCCAGCGCGTTTTGTTGTCGCTGACCCGGTAAGGGGTCCCCGGCGGCAACCGGTGCGCACCGACGGTGCGCGTCCTGCGGAAGCGGTCCGAAACCGCCCGTGATGCAGCGCCGCCTTCTGGGATCGCCGTTTCCGCCTCCTGAGCGACTGCTCCTGCGGCCGCACCTCCAGCGCCGTCCGCACTGGCTGTGATCCGGTCCCACCTGCGTCGCCCTCGCACCGACTGTCCGGTCTCCCGTCGATCGGCTCGCGAGTCGGCTGTCCACGCACGCTCCCCGCTTCTCCGCCCGCCGGTCTCCGTATGCCGCCCTCCGCACCCGGCACGGAGCACCCAGCGCTCGCCTGTGCGCCCACCTCCTCCGAGAAGGACCCCCTCATGCCGCTGTCCATCCGCAAGCTCACCGGCCGTATCGGCGCGGTCGTGGAGGGCGTCGACCTCACGGCGACCCCCGACCTCTCGACGGTCACGGCGCTCCGTGACGCCGTCAACGAGCACAAGGCGATCGTCTTCGATCAGGTCGACCTCGACAACGCCGGCCAGGAGCGTGTGGCCCGGTGGTTCGGCGACCTCACCACCGCCCACCCCAACGTGCCGGCGGCCGCCGGCACGACGAACGTGCTCGCCGTCGACAGCGAGACGTCCAAGGCCAACGAGTGGCACACGGACGTCACCTTCGTGGTCAACCCGCCGCAGCTCACCACGCTCCGGTCGATCGTGACCACGCCGTACGGCGGCGAGACGCTCGTCGCCAACGCCGCCGCGGCATACCGGGACCTGCCCGAACCGCTGCGCGCCCTCGCGGACACGCTGCGCGTCGTACACACCAACCAGTACGACTACGCCCGCCCCTCGGCCACGACGGCACAACGGCAGGAGTACGACCGGGCCTTCGTGTCGGCGCCGTACGAGGCGGAGCACCCGGTCGTGCGCGTGCACCCCCTGACCGGTGAACGAGGGCTGTTCATCGGCGGGTTCGCCAAGCGGATCGTCGGCCTGTCGAGCGCCGAGTCGGCCGACCTGCTGCGCATCCTCCAGGCGTATGTGACACGTCCGGAGAACATCCTGCGCTGGGCCTGGTCCCCGAACCAGCTGCTGATCTTCGACAACCGGATCACCCAGCACTACGGGGTGGACAACTACGACGACCACCCGCGCCGCCTCAACCGGGTGACGGTCGCCGGAGAGGTGCCGGCCGGTGTCGACGGCCGCCGCAGCGAGCAGCTCGTCGGCGACGCCTCGCACTACAGCAGCGTGCTGGCGGTGGCCGCATGACCGAGGTACGCATCCCGGCCCGGGCCGTCGCCAAGGGCCCGGCCGTCAAGGCGACGAGGGCGCCGGAACGCGAGGTGTTCCTGCCGCGTGACGCGCGCCGCCGGACGACTCCGCTCACCGTGCTCCGCGAGCGCCTGCGCTGGCCGCTGGGCATCTACACGACCCCGGTCGTGATCCTCGTCGCCTGGGAGATACTCGCCCGGACCGCAGTGGTGTCGAAGACCTACGCTCCGGCGCCCACCTCGATCGTGAAGTCCGCCGTCGATCTGTGGCAACAGGGCGTCCTCGGGCCGGACCTGGCCATCTCGCTGCAGCGGGCCGGCATCGGTCTCGCGCTCGGGCTGACGGTCGGCATCGTCGCAGGAGTGCTCGGTGGGCTGCTGCGCAGCGGGGAGTACCTGTTCAACGGTCTCGTACAGGTACTCAACACCATCCCGCTCCTCGCGGTGCTGCCGCTGATGATCGTGTGGTTCGGCATCGACGAGCTCACGAAGGTCCTGCTGATCTCCTTCGGGGCCGGTGTCCCGATGTATCTCAACCTGTTCGCCGCGATCCGGGGCGTCGACCAGCGGCTGATCGAGATGGCACGCACGACGGGCGCGGGCACCTGGCGCCTGGTGACGCGGGTGCTGGTGCCCGGAGCCCTGCCGGGGTTCCTGGTCGGCCTGCGGTTCTCCCTCGCGTACAGCGTCCTTGGCCTGGTCGCGGCCGAAACGGTCAACGCCGACAAGGGACTTGGCTTCCTCATCACTCAGGGGCAGACCTACCTGCAGACCAACCAGGTCTTCGTGGGCCTGGTGATCTACTCCCTCCTCGGTCTGCTCGCCGATCAGTTCGTCCGGGTTCTCGAGCGGGTGCTGCTGCGGTGGCGACCCAGTTATGAGGCGTCATGAGCAGCACCGTCGCGACGGAACTCCGTCGGCAGACCGGGGTCGCCGTCGAGCAGGTGGTCCGCCGGTTCGGTGACCGGGTGGTGCTCGACCACCTCGACCTCACCATCGCCGACGAGGAGCTGGTGATCCTGCTCGGCCCCTCGGGCTGCGGGAAGAGCACCCTGCTGCGGCTGCTCGCCGGACTGGACCGGCCCGACGCGGGGCGGGTCGAGGTCCCGGCGCGGCGTGCGATCGTCTTCCAGGCCGACCGGCTGCTGCCGTGGCAGCGGGTCCTGCGCAACGTCACACTCGGCCTGCACGGACCCGACGCGGAACAGCGGGCCCTCGACGTGCTCGCCGAGGTCGGACTCGCGGGCCGTGAGAAGGCGTGGCCAAAGGAGCTCTCCGGCGGCGAGGCCCAGCGGGTGTCCCTCGCGCGGGCCCTGGTCTCGGAGCCCGAACTGGTGCTGCTCGACGAACCGTTCGCCGCCCTCGACGCCATCACCCGGCTGCGCATGCACGACCTCGTACGGGCCCTGCGGACCAAGCATCACGCGGCCATGCTGCTCGTCACCCACGACGTCGACGAGGCGATCGCCCTCGCGGACCGCATCGTCGTCATGAGCAACGGCCGCATCGGCACCTCGCACGAGGTGCACCTCTCCGCCGCGAACCGGGAAGCGAGCGTCGCACGCGAGGAACTCCGCGCCCGGTTGCTGGAAGACCTCGGCCTCGCCGACCGGCACTGACTTTCCCCAAAAAACCCTCACCCAGCCAGAAAGCACACCACATCCCATGCGTAAGAGAACCAGCAGACTCATCGGCGCCGTCGGCTCGCTCGCCCTCGCGAGCACCCTCGTCGCCTGCGGATCGTCGTCGTCGGACACGGCCGCGCCGCTGAGCAACGCCGCCGACGCGAGCGACGCCAAGCACCCCGAGTGGAGCAAGTACACCTTCACCATCGGCGACAACGGCGGTGACGGCAGCCAGGAGCTGGCGAAGGTCACCGGCGTGTTCGACAACGCGCCCTACAAGGTGAAGTTCGCCCGCTTCACCTACGGCCCGCCTCTCGTGCAGGCCGCCGCCTCGGGCGACATCGACCTCGGCAGCGTCGGCGACGTACCGCCGATCACCGGAGCCGCGAAGGAGTACGGCTTCAAGGTCGTCGCCGTCAACCGCTCGCTCACGCCCGACCAGGCGGTGGAGAACATCATCGTGCCGAAGGGCTCGAAGCTGAGGACGGCCGCCGACCTCAAGGGCAAGAAGCTCGCCGTCCCGCAGGGCAGTTCGGCCCACGGTCTGGCCCTGAACGCGCTGAAGAGCGTCGGCCTCACCCCCAAGGACGTGAAGCTGGCCTTCCTCGACCCGGCGGCCGGCGCGACGGCGTTCAACACCGGCAAGGTGGACGCCTGGTCGATCTGGAACCCGCAGTCCGCGATCGCGGTCAAGAACGGCGCACGGATCCTGGTGAAGGGCCTCCCGCCGATCGACCAGACCAGCAGCTACTACGTCGCCAGTGACGCGTCACTGAAGGACAAGACCAAGCGTGCCGCGCTCACGGACGTCCTCAAGAGGCTCTCGCGGGAGTTCGCCTGGGGCGTGAAGAACCCCGAGAAGTACGCGCAGGCGCTCTCGAAGGAGCAGGGCATCCCACTGGCCGACGCCAAGGCATCCCTGGCCGCCTACTCGAACCGGGTGACCCCGGTGGAACAGACGGACATCGCACTGGAGCAGAAGCTCGCCGACGCCTTCCTGGAGGCGGGGCAGATCACCAAGAAGGTCGACGTCAAGTCGATTACCGACAACCTCCTCCCGGCCGGTTACGACAGCTCCACGCTGAAGGTCACCTCGTGAGCACGGAACGGCGGCGGCAGCTGCACCTCAACGCCTTCCTCATGGAAGCGGGCCACCACGAGGCGGCCTGGCGGCTCCCGCACAGCAATCCCCGGGCGGACTTCGACCTGCGGCACTGGATCGAACTGGCGCAGCTCGCCGAGAGCGCCAAGTTCGACTCGCTGTTCCTCGCCGACGGACCGGCCCTCATCGGCACCGGCGAGTTCCGGCCGCCGGGCCAGCTGGAGCCGCTGACCCTGCTGACCGTGCTCTCCCAGGCGACCAGCAGGATCGGCCTCATCGCGACCGTGTCGTCGACCTACAACGAGCCGTACAACCTCGCCCGCCGGCTCGCCTCCGTCGACCACGTCAGCGGCGGCCGCGCCGGCTGGAACATCGTCACCTCCGCCGGAGCCGACGAGGCCGCCAACTTCGGCCTCGACAACCGCCCCGACCACGCCGAGCGCTACGCCCGCGCCGACGAGTTCCTGAAGGTCGCCAAGGCACTGTGGGACAGCTGGGAGTCCGAGGCCGTCGTCGCGGACAGGTCCACCGGACGCTACGCCGACCCCGAGCGGCTGCACCGCATCGGCCACCAGGGCAGGCACTTCAAGGTGGCGGGCCCGCTCAACGTCGAGCGCCCGCCGCAGGGCTACCCGCTGCTCGTCCAGGCCGGCTCCTCCGAGGACGGCAAGGACTTCGCGGCCCGCCACGCCGAGGCGATCTTCACCGCCCACACGTACGAGCGGGCGTCCGCCTTCTACGCCGACATCAAGACACGGGCCGTGTCCGCGGGCCGCGACCCGGACGGCGTGATCGTCCTGCCCGGCATCGTCCCCTACATCGGGTCGACCGAGGCGGAAGCCCGGGCGCTTGCACGGCAGTTCGACGAGCTGCGCGTCCCGGAGTACGGGCTGCGCCAGCTGGCCGCCGTGTTCGAGACCGAGCCCTCCGTCTTCCAACTCGACGAGCCCCTGCCGGACTTCATCCTCGCCAGGCCGAAGCTGGAGGGTACACAGAGCCGTTCCGACCTGATCATCGATCTCGCGGTCCGCGAGCGGCTGACGGTCCGGCAGCTCATCTCCCGGCTCGGCGGCGGACGCGGTCACTTCGAGTTCGTCGGCACGCCCGAGCAGGTCGCGGACACGATCATCGCCTGGTTCGAGGGCGGTGCCGCGGACGGCTTCAACATCATGGCCCCCGCCCTGCCGTCGGGCCTCGCGGCCTTTGCCGAGCACGTCCTGCCGATCCTGCGCGGCAAGGGGCTGTTCCGCGAGGAGTACGAAGGCACTACTCTGCGCGAGCACTACGGGCTGCCGGTCCCGGCCAACCAGTTCCATGGCTGACCCACTCGCGACTCCCGCCGCTTCCCGGAGCGGCGGGGGTCCGCCCGCGCTGCGGGTCGAGGGGCTCCGCAAGACGTACGCGGACGGCTTCACCGCGGTGGCCGGGCTGGACCTGGAGATCCCGGAAGGCGCTTTCTTCGGGCTGCTCGGCCCGAACGGCGCCGGGAAGACCACACTGATCGGCTCGGTGTGCAACATCGTCCGCCCCACCGCGGGCACCCTCTCCGTCTTCGGCCACGACCACAGCAGCCGTCAGGCCCGCAGGCTGCTGGGTCTGGCCTCGCAGGAGATCAACGTCGACCGGTTCCTGTCCATCCGGCAGATCCTGATCTACCACGCCGGATACCACGGCATCGGCCGGAAGACGGCTGCCCGGCGGGCGGACGAACTGCTCGTCCTGTTCAGCCTCGACGACAAGGCCGACGTACGCGCCTACGAACTGTCCGGCGGCATGCAACGGCGTCTCGTCCTCGCGCGGGCCCTCATGCACCACCCCCGCCTCCTCATCCTCGACGAGCCGACGGCCGGCGTGGACGTCGAGCTGCGCTCGCAGATCTGGCGGATCGTCAAGGGCCTCAACGCCGCAGGCACCACTGTGCTGTTGACGACTCACTACCTGGAGGAGGCGGAGACCTTGTGCGACGAGATCGCGCTGCTGCGCAGGGGCCGGATCGTCGACCGCGGCTCCGCCGCTTCGCTGCGCGAGCGGTACGCGGCCCGGGACATCTCGGAGGTCTACAACCGGGTGATCACGGCGGAGGAGGTCACCACGTGAGCGGCACCGAGACCCCGGCCCGCCCGGCGTACGACGAACCCTTCGAGGCGGAGCGCGCACCATTCTTGTGGCTCCTGGAGCGGGAGGTCCTGCGCTTCCTCACCATCTGGCGCTACAGCGTCGTCGGCCCGGTGCTGTCGACCGTGCTGTTCGTCGTCGTCTTCGGATCGGCCCTCGGCTCGCACGTCGACACGATCGACGGCGTCGGCTACGGCAGCTTCATCGTGCCCGGCCTCTTCACCCAGGCGATCGTCAACGTCGGCTTCTTCAACGGGACGACCAGCCTGTTCGAGGCCCGCCGCGACCAGTACATCAACGACGTGTACGCGAGCCCGCTCAGATGGTGGGAGATCAACGCGGCACTGGTCGGCGGCGGCATCGCCCGAGGCGCCGTCGTGGGCGCGGGCGTCCTGGCGGTGGCCGTGCCGCTCACGCACAGCCCCGCCCCGGCCCATCCCCTCGTCCTGCTGCTCGGCACGCTGGGACTGCTTCTGGTCGCCGCACAGGTCGGAGTGATCGCGGGCGCCCACGCCAAGTCCCTCGACCACGTCTACTCCATGGAGTCGATCATCCTGCTGCCGCTGGGCTTTCTCGGCGGCGTCTTCTACTCGGTCCACCAACTGCCCCCGTTCTGGGACGCCCTGAGCCACCTCGACCCCGTCTTCTGGCTGGTCCAGGTCGAACGGATCGGGTTCCTCGGCCAGGGCGACGTCGGCGCGGGCCTCGCCCTCGCCGTGGTCTGGGCCCTCGCGGTGGCGCTGACAGCCTGGTCGGCCGCGCTGTTCGCCACCGGTCGCCTCAAGCCCTGAACACCGCACGCCGAGTGACTCCTGACCATCCCGAGCCGGGGACTCAACCGCCACCCCGCGATGAAGTCCCCCCGAACGAACAGCCCGAGCCGCGCACCGGAGACCGCCACACCATGACCGTCATCGCCCTGGACTCCAACTCCCCACACATCCTGGACATCCCGGCCTGGGCCGCGCTCACCGGCCCGCACGCCCTCCCCCATAGCCTTAAGGGCATGGGCGGTACCCCCACCGCCGAACGCAGTGGCCACGCCGTCCGGTACCACCCCGACGTAGCCCCCTTCCACGCTGTCTCCGACGAAGAAGACCCCCGGGCCTGGGACGACCTCGCCGCACTCGTCGGCCCCGGTGGCACCGCCTCGGTGCGGGGCGTGACCGAGGCCCCGGAGGGCTGGGAGGTCGTGCGCACCGGACACGGCGTCCAGCTCGTGGACACCGGTCTGCGCGCGGAGCCCGACCCCGAGGCCGTACGGCTCGGCCCCCACGACGTGCCCGAGATCCTCGACCTGGTCGCCCGCACCCAGCCGGGCCCCTATCTGCCCCGCACCGTCGAACTGGGCACCTACCTCGGCATCCGCCACCACGGCCGGCTGATCGCGCTGGCCGGCGAGCGACTGCATCCGCCCGGCTGGACCGAGATCAGCGCCGTGTGCACCGATGCCGCCCACCGGGGCCGGGGCCTGGCCACCCGCCTGGTCCGCGCGGTCGCCGCCGGCATCAAGGAGCGCGGCGAACGCCCCTTCCTGCACGCCGCGGCCACCAACGCGAACGCCATCCGGCTCTACGAGTCGATCGGCTTCACCCTGCGCCGCCGCACCGTCTTCTCCCTCGTACAACACACCGGAGCCGCCGCGCTGGAAGAAACGGCATAGCCGTGCGGTTGGCCTTTCTGCGTGCGTGCCGCGCCCTGTTGTTCCTGACCCGTTCTGCTGTCCCAGCCGCCGTGTCCTGCCCCCGCCCGTGGGCCGGATTTCTCGTACGGACCTCCAGGAAGGCACCACCCGTGTCCTCTTCTCCTTTGTTGCATCTGGCCGTCGCCCCGGACGGCACCCACGCCGAGCCGCGGGCGGCAGCATGAAATTCCTCGCCATCACCCTCATCGTGCACCGCCCCGATCCCGTCACCGGGGTCCAGAAGCCGACCCACGACCGCTTCCGCGAGGTCCTCGACAACGCGGTCCTCGCCGAGGAGCTGGGCTTCGACGGCTTCGGCGTGGGGGAGCGCCACGAGCGGCCGTTCATCTCCTCCTCGCCGACCGTCGTACTCAGCCATGTGGCCGCTCTGACCAAGCGGATCCGCCTGTTCACGGCCGTCACGACGCTCAGCCTGCTCGACCCGGTCCGCGCGTACGAGGACTACGCCACCCTCGACCACCTGTCCGACGGGCGCCTCGACCTGATCATCGGCAAGGGCAACGGCGCCGCTCAGCGCGACCTGTTCCAGGTGACGCCCGAGGACCAGTGGGACCGCAACGCCGAGAGTTACGAGGTCTTCCGGAAGATCTGGCGGCAGGACAAGGTCACCGCCGGCACCCGCTTCCGTCCCCCGCTGACGGACGCCGAGGTGTGGCCGCGGCCGTGCCAGCAGCCGGTCCGGGTGTGGCACGGCAGCGCGACCAGCAAGGAGTCGGTCGACCTGGCCGCCCGCTACGGCGACCCGCTCTTCTCGGCGAACGTCACCCACCCCATCGAGCCGTACGCCGAGTTGGTCCGTCACTACCGCGAGCGCTGGGAGCACTACGGCCACGACCCGGCGGACATCGCCATCGGCGCGGGCACGGCGGGCGTCTACGTCGCGCCGACCTCCCAGGAGGCGTTGGCGGCGTACCGGCCGATCTTCGAGTCCAACCTGGCGTTCTTCAGGAAAGCGGGCCTGCCGGTCGTCTTCGAGACGCTGGAGGACTTCGTCGAGCGCAGCTCCGCTCTGATCGGCAGCCCGGAACAGGTCGTCGACAAGGTGCACCGCTACCACGAACAGTTCGGGCACACGGTGCTCCACCTGCACGCCGACGCGAGCGGGCTGACGGAGTCACAGCACCGTGCCTCGCTCGAGCTCTTCCAGTCCCGGGTCGCCCCCGTGCTGCGCCGCGAGATCCCGGACCCGCCGTTCGTGTGGGGACCCGTGCTTCCGACGCCACCGCTCACCCAGGAGTCCGTCCATGTCTGATGTTGCCCTCGGCGTTCTCGACCTGGTGCCGATCCCGTCCGGCTCGACGGCAGCCGATGCCCTGCGCAACTCCATCGACCTCGCACAGCAGGCCGAGCGCTTCGGATACGCCCGCTACTGGTTCGCCGAGCACCACCTCAATCCGGGCGTGGCCGGCACGTCTCCCGCGGTCCTGCTGGGCCTGACCGCGTCCGCGACCTCGACCATCCGTCTCGGCTCGGGGGCCGCGCAGCTCGGGCATCGCACGGCACTGTCCACGGTGGAGGAGTTCGGACTGCTCGACGCGCTGCACCCGGGCCGCTTCGATCTGGGCCTGGGCCGCTCGGGCGGCCGGCCGCCGGGACAGCCGACAGCGCCGTTGCCGACGGCGACCCCGGTCGTCGACGGCCGCGCGCCGAACGGCCTGTTGATCCCGCCCCGCTTCTCCTTCGAGTTCCTGCTCGGGTCACCCCGCATCGCACTGCAGCGGAGACTGCTTCTGCTGCCTGGCGCCCAGTCACAGGACTACGCGGAGCAGATCGACGACCTCCTCGCCCTGCTCGCCGGCACCTACCGCTCCCCGGAGGGCGTCGAGGCGCACGTCGTGCCGGGGGAGGGCGCCGAGGTGGAGGTGTGGATCCTGGGCAGCAGCGGTGGTGAGAGCGCCGCTGTCGCGGGCCGCAACGGTCTGCGGTTCGCGGCGAACTACCACGTCAGCCCGGCCACGGTCCTGGAGGCGGTGGACGGGTACCGGTCCTTCTTCCAGCCGTCCGAGTTCCTCGACAAGCCGTACGTCAGTGTCTCGGCGGACGTCGTCGTCGCCGAGGACGACGCCACCGCCCGCACACTCGCCACCGGCTACGGCCCGTGGGTCCGCAGCATCCGCACCGCCGAGGGCGCCATCGAGTACCCGACGCCGGAGGAAGCGCGCGCCCACCCGTGGACCGACGAGGACCGGGCCCTCGTCCAGGACCGCCTGGACACCCAGTTCGTCGGCTCACCGGGCCGGGTGGCCGACCAGTTGGAACAACTCCAGGAGGCCACGGGCGCGGACGAGTTGCTCATCACGACGATCACCCACGACCACACGGACCGGGTCCGTTCGTACGAACTGCTCGCGGAGGAATGGCGGCGACGGGGTCACTCCCTCCCGTCGAGCTGATGCGGTGGAGGCAGTGACGGGGGCGACCGGCTGCCGCCCGACCCGTACGGCCACGGGACGCTGCTGTGCGGAATCCAGGACTCCTTCGGTCCGCTGACGTTCCCGCAGGACGGCCTGGGGCTCCTGCCTCACCCGAACCGGTGGATGCCACGGGGGCGCTCAGCCGCGTGGTCCCGCGCCGTGCAGGAGTGTGTCGATGACGAGTGTGGCGAGGGCGTCCGGATCCTTGGCGGCCGGGTCCTGGGCGACGTCGGGCCGGTTGATGGCCTCGCTGAGAAGAGCGATGTAGACCTGCCGCGTCCACTTGAGGTCCGCGTCCGGCGCGATCAGTCCCTCGCTCTGTGCCCGGGCGAGGAGGCTGAGAGTACGGGCGTTGATGTCCTCCCAGAGGGCGGCCGTCGTTTCGGTGTGAGGTGTGGCGTGGCCGAGAGTGAACGGCCATGAGATCTTGACCCGCAGCGAGTTCGCGGTCACCCGGTGGAGCGCGACGAGGGCCGGGGCGGCTTCGGGCCGGGCGTCCTCGATGGCGTCGATGAGCTGCTGCTTCGCGGAGACGGCGAGCGCCTCCAGGAGGGCCTGCCGGTTGGCGAACCGTCGGTGCACGGTGATCCGTGTCAGCCCCGCCGCCTCGGCGATCTGCTCCATGGAGGCGCCGACGTCCTCGGCCAGCACCCGCTCCGCCGCCTCCAGAATCGCGCGCACACTGCGCTCGGCATCTGCCCGCAGTGCTCGGCCCATGTCTGTCTCCTGTCGCTTCGTCGGTACTGATCCCCTTGTAGAGGATACGTGAACGCTACGCCTCCATGACTAAGAGATTCTTAGGCGTTGCAGTTGTCGAGATAACTGATACAGTGATGACACCGATTGAGGTTGCCGGACCGGCACCCCGATCGCCCATCGACAGCAACCTCCATATGAGTTCCGTACGTCAGGAGTCCGACATGGCAACGACAACCCGACCGGTAGCCCTCGTGACGGGCGCGTCCTCCGGCATCGGCAAGGCCGCCGCGCTCGCGCTGGCCGCGAAGGGGTACGAGGTGGTCGGCACCAGCCGCAACACCACCCATGTCACCCCGCTCAAGGGCGTGACCTTCCTCGACCTCGACGTGACGAGCGACGAGTCGGTGACCGCCGCGGTCAGCGAGGTGATCGACCGCTTCGGGCGGATCGACGTGCTGGTCAACAACGCGGGCATCGGCTCGGCGGGCGCCGCCGAGGAGAGCTCCGCCGCGCAGGCCCAGGGCCTCTTCGACATCAACGTCTTCGGCGTCATCCGCATGACCAACACCGTCCTGCCGCACATGCGCGCCCAGCGCAGCGGACGGATCATCAACATCTCGTCCATCGTCGGGTTCATGCCGCAGCCCTACATGGCGGTCTACGCCGCCTCCAAGCACGCCGTCGAGGGCTACTCGGAGTCCGTCGACCACGAGGTCCGCGAGTACGGCGTGCGGTCCCTGCTCGTCGAGCCCGCCTGGACGAACACGGCGTTCGACGCGGCCAGCGTGCGGCCCGACCGGCCCTTGGACGTCTACGCCGAGCAGCGGCACGTCTTCGAGGAGTACATGGCCGGCGCGGTCAAGGACGGCGACGACCCCGCCGTCGTCGCCAAGGAGATCGTCGCTGCGGCCACCGACGCCAAGCCGAAGCTGCGCTACACCGCCGGCGCCATGACCGGGCGCGTGCGCACCATGCGCCGCATCGTGCCGTCCCGCATGTTCGACCAGCAGCTGCGCAAGCTCAACCGCCTGCCCGCCGCCTGACACCTCTCTCCCGCGACAGAAAGCGAAGCCCGCCATGAGCACCTATCTGGCAGACGCGGCCGAGGACCTCACCGTGGAAGGCCCCTCCGCGACGTTCACCTACCGGCGCCTCGGCCCGCGGGACGGTATCCCGCTGGTCCTGCTCAACCGGGTCCGGGGCACCCTCGACTGGTGGGACCCCGAGCTCCTGGACCACCTGGCCGCCGCCCACGACGTGATCGTGTTCGACAACGTCGGCACCGGATACACCACCGGCACCCCGGCCGACTCCGTGGAGGGGCTGGCCGCCGGCACCGTCGAGTTCATCGAGGCCCTCGGCCTCACGCAGGTCGACCTGCTCGGCTGGACCCTGGGCGGCACCGTCGCCCAGCACATCGCCCGCACCCGTCCCGACCTGGTCCGCAAGCTGGTCGTGGCGGCCGCCAACCCCGGCGGCACGGTGCCCGGCGCCCCCGAGCCGGACCCGAGGGTACGGGCCACCATGACCAAGCCGGAGGTCACCGGTGACGACCTGGTGTTCCTGTTCTTCCCCGAGACCGACACCGGACGCGCCGCCGGGTACGCGCACCTCGCCAGGGTGGCCACCCGGCTGGCCACCGGACGCCCCGACGTGTCCGAGGCGGCGGCCCTGGGCCAGATCACCGCGATCGGCAAGGACGCGTCGATCCCCTTCGGCCAGGTGAAGGAGGAGCTGGCGAGCATCCAGCAGCCTGTCCTGTACGCCACCGGCATGAAGGACGCGATGATCCCCGCCCTGGCCTCGTACACCGCCGTCCAGCACATCACCGACGCCACGCTCGTCGCGTACGGCGACGCGGGCCACGCCTTCCTCTTCCAGCACGCCAAGGACTTCGCCGCCCAGGTGACGGCCTTCCTTGCCGACTGACCCGGCTGACCCGACCGATCCGACCGACCGGAGAGACATCGTGGAGTCGACCAGCGTCCCGGCGCGCCGGGAGGTGACACCGCTGGAGTTGTTCTTCGACCTGGTCTACGTCTTCGCGATCGGCCAGCTGTCGCATCAGCTCCTGGCACACCCGACGTGGACGGGCGCCGCCCAGACGCTCGTGCTCTACCTCGCGGTCTACGCGGCATGGGCGTACACCACCTGGGCGGCCACGCTCGTACCGGCCGAGGACCCGCGGACCCGGCGGATGCTGTTGACGGTCATGCTGCTCGGGCTGTTCATGAACGCCGCGATCCCACGGGCCTTCGGTGACGCCGGCTGGGTCTTCGTCGCCACCTTCCTGCTGATTCATCTCGGCCGGACGGTGTGGCTGCTCGGGGTGGGCCTGGACGCGCATGATCAGGAGCACTGGCGGCGCGTGCTGGTCTGGTTCGCCGCTGCCGCGCCGTTCTGGGTGACCGGCGCGGCGACTCACGGCGGCGCACGGCTGCTGTGGTGGGCCGCGGCGACCCTGATCGAGCTGGCGGGCACCTGGACGGCACATCCGCTGCCCGGCCGCAGGCTCGACTCCCGGCAGGTCGGCTTCGCCGGGGGCCATCTGCTGGAGCGCGGCCGGCTGTTCATGATCGTCGCGTTCGGCGAGACCATCATGACCACCGGTACGGCGCTCACCTCGGCGCCGTACGCCCCCATGACCCTGCTGACCAGTGGGGTGGCGCTCGCCGGCACGGTCGCGTTGTTCTGGCTGTTCTTCCACCGCTCCGAGCACATCGTGCGCCACTACGAGCGGACCGAGGACCCGATCCGGGCGGGGCGCAGCGGCGTCTACAGCCTCATGGTCTCCGTCGCCGGGATGATCGCCGCCGCCGCGGGTGACGAACGCGTCATCGCCCACCCGGCACATCACTCCGGGATCACCACCAACCTGCTGCTGTTCGCCGGGCCCGCTCTCTTCCTCGGGGCGCAGACCTGGCACGGCAGGACCCTGTTCGACGACCTGCCCGGGGCACGGGTGATCGCGCTCTTCGCGCTGGCCCTCGGATGCGCGGTCACGACGGACGCGCCGGCCTGTCTGTCGGCCCTCATCGCCGCCGCGATCGTCGTCGCGCTGGCCGCAATCGAAGAGCGCAGCTCATCGGGGAACGCCGCCGCGAAGCCGGTCGCCTGAGGCCCACAGCCCTGATCTACCTACGGCACCACAGTGGCCGACCCGTCCGCCCAGCACCCAGCACCCAGGAGCCATCCATGAACCTCTCCACCAGCTCCACCGGCGACATCTTCGCCAACGTTGACGACCGACGTTCGGAAGGAGGGACGCCATGGCAGAGGCGGGTGTGCTGATCTGCGACGACCAGGAGCTGATGCGAGTCGGCCTGCGCATGGTGGTGGACAGCCAGCCGGACCTCACGGTCGTCGGTGAGGCCGGGGACGGCGAGACGGCCGTGGCCCAGGCACGCGCGCTGCGCCCCGACCTCGTCCTCATGGCCGTGCGGCTGCCGGGCCTCGACGGCATCTCGGCCACCGCGCAGGTACGCGCCGCACTGCCCCGGACACAGGTGCTGGTCACCACCTCCTGCGACCGGGACGAGTACGCCTACGCGGCCCTGCGTGCCGGAGCCAGTGGCTTCCTCGTCAAGGACACACCCACCGCCGAGATGCTCGTCGCCATCCGCGGTGTCCTGCGCGGGGACGCGGTGATCGCCCCCTCGGTGACCCGGCGGTTGATCGACCGTTTCATCACCGGCGCCGTCGCCCCCCTCACCGACGAACGTCTCGACGTACTGACCGACCGCGAGCGTGAGGTGCTGGCTCTGGTCGCCCGCGGGCTGAACAACACGGAGATCGCCGAGAAGCTGTTCCTCGGCGAGACCACGGTCAAAACACATGTGGCCCGCATCCTCAACAAACTCCACCTCCGCGACCGGATAGAGGCCGTCGTCACGGCCTACGAGAGCGGACTGGTCCGCCCCGGCGGATGACAGCGTCGGGCGCCCGGGATGACTCCCGACGACATTCTCGATTCCTAGTTTCAGCACATGTCGATCACGCGAACGACGCTCACCGCAGCGGCTGTTCGCCCTCCTGCTCTCGGACCGGTACGCCGATGACAGCCCGTCGAGGCGGTCCGGAGCAGCGCCACCGGGTGCCGGACGAGCGCCACCGGGCCAACCGGAAACAGACCCCGTACCCACCCCCCCAGCACTGGAGCAGTCATGACCCAGCACAGCATGTTCACGATCGAGACCGTGGCGCCGAAGATCCGCAGGGTCACCTTCTCGAATCCGCGGGTGAACGTCGTCGGCGCCGACACCGTCGTCCAACTGCTCGCGGTCGTCAATGAGTTGAGTCAGGACGGAGAAGTCCAGGTCGTCGTCTTCGACAGCGGTACGCCCGGATACTTCTACAACCACGCCGATCTCGCCCAGGTGCCGGACCTTCTGGCGCTGAACAACGCGGACGGAACTCCGACCTGGGTCGAGCTCGTCACGCGCCTCAGCAGCGCCCCGTTCATCAGCATCGCCTCCATCCGCGGGCGCACCCGGGGCGGGGGGGACGAGATCGCCCTGGCCTTCGACCTGCGCTACGCCAGCCTCGAAGAGGCCGTGTTCTGCCAGCCCGAGGTCGCGATCGGGATCGTCCCCGGCGGTGGCGGCAGCGACCGACTGGCCCGGCTGCTGGGGCGGGACCGCGCCCTCGAAGCGGTCCTCACCAGCCACGACTACGACGCCGCACGCGCCGAGCAGTACGGATGGGTGACCCGAGCCGTCCCCGATGCCGAACTCGACGACTTCGTGAACGGCGTGGCAGCGCGCATCGCGTCCTTCGACAAGGAGTCGGTCCTGGGCGCCAAGGCGCAGATCAACCGGTCGACCCTGCCGCCGGTGGCCGACCTGCGCGCGTCCTGGGCGGAGTTCGCGCAGTCCGTCACCTGGCCGGGATTCCAGGCCCGCGTCCCGCAACTGGGCAAGTTCATCGCCGAGATCGGCCTCGAGGAGATCGAGCGGAACCTGGGCGACTACCTCGGCATCGCGAACCAGCAGGCGTAACCGGCGCCGACGCCCTCGGGCAGGGGGGAGCTACGGCAACGCGCTCGGCACCGTCCACGGCGGCGTCCTCGCGACCCTCGCCGGCAACGCGAGGGACGCCGCCGTCACCGCTGTTCACGCCGGCGCCGTACCGCCTACGCCACCGCCTTACCCCCAACTCGATCACCAGGGACTTCTCATGGATCTCTCCGCCAGCACCGTCCTCGTCACCGGGGCCAACCGGGGGCTGGGCCGGGCCCTCGCCGCCGAGCTGCTCGGTCGCGGCGCCTCTGTCTACGCCGCCGCCCGCAACCCCGCCGACGTCGACCTGCCCGGCGCCCAGCCGATCGCACTCGACATCACCGACCCCGCCTCGGTCACGGCCGCCGCCCGGGCCACCGGCGACGTGACGGTCCTGATCAACAACGCCGGCTCGTCGACCGGCACCGACCTGCTCACGGGCGACCTCGACAACATCCGCCTGGAGCTGGACACCCACTTCTACGGCACCCTGTCGGTGGTCCGCGCCTTCGCGCCCCAGATCGCGGCCAACGGCGGCGGCGCCATCCTGAACATCCTGTCCGCCCTGTCCTGGTTCAGCTTCCCGGGCTCCGGGGCCTACTGCGCCGCCAAGTCCGCGCAGTGGTCCCTCACCAACTCCCTTCGCCTGCAACTCGCCGAGCAGGGCATCAGGGTGGCCGGGCTGCACGTGGCCTACATGGACACCGACATGACCCGGGCGGTCACCGCGCCCAAGTCCGCCCCCGCGGACGTCGCCCGGCTCGCCGCCGACGGCATCGCCAACGGTGCCTACGAGATCCTCGCGGACGACATCAGCCGCGAGGTCCAGTCAGGGCTGGCCGGAGGCGTCACCGCCCTCTACCCCGAACTTCCCTGACGGGCAATCGTCTCACCGACCTGCCCGACCGGCACGGGCCTGCCGTCGCCGTCTGCGCCGTGGGGCCCCCCCCCCCCCGGCGGGGGGGGG
>NZ_JBHVYZ010000081.1:8851-34396 GCF_042880295.1 Streptomyces sp. NPDC058307 | reverse complement strand
CCGGCACCCCCTAGGCGCCCCGCCACGCCAAACGGTCCCGCCCTCCCGGACGGGACCGTCGACGCACGGTGTCAGCCGGCCACCAACTCACGCTCACGCTCATCCGCGGGAGCCTCCTGCACAGGCCCCCGCTTGCGCGAGGGAATCACCAGGGCCGCAACCCCGGCGAGCGCCACAACGGCCGCTCCAGTGACCAGTGCCGGTCGCAGGCCGTCGACGAAGGACTGGCCGCTCTCGTAGCCGCCCTGCGAGGAGAAGATCGACGCCATGACGGCGATACCCAGCGCCCCACCCACCTCACGCAGCGCGTTGTTGGCCCCGGACGCGATGCCCTGCTCCTTCGGCAGCACGCTCGACATGACCAGGTTGGAGGCGGGGGCGAAGAAGAGAGCCATGCCTATGCCGCTGAGGATGAGACCGGGAAGCTGCGCGCTGTAGGACGCGTCGACGGTGACCACCGATGACATGTACGCCAGACCCGCCGCCTGGAAGAAGAGACCCGTGGCCACGACCGGCCGGCCGCCGACGCGGTCGGAGAGGATCCCGGCGATCGGCGCGACGAGCATCGGCATGCCGGTCCAGGGCAGCATCCGCAGTCCCGCCTCGGTGGGCGAGTAGCCGAGCACACCCTGCATGTACTGGCTGAGCAGGAAGATCGAGCCGAACATCCCGAGGAACATCAGCAGGCTCGCCGCGTTGATGCCGGAGAAGGCCCGGGAGCGGAACAGCCGCATGGGGAGCATCGGGTTCTTGGCCCGCGTGCTGTAGAGGACGAACGCGGCGAGCAGCGCGGCTCCCGTGAACAGGGCCAGGAGGACCACGGAGTCGGTCCAGCCGTCGGACGGGCCGCGGACCAGGCCGTACACGATGCCGAAGAGACCGCCGCTGGCGAGCACGGTGCCGGGGATGTCGAGGCGCGCGCCGGTGCCGTGGGACTCGGCGAGGCGCAGGCGGGCGAGCGGCAGCAGGGCGACGCCGAGCGGGACGTTCAGCCAGAAGATCCACTGCCAGGAGATGTGTTCGGTGAGGCTGCCGCCGATCAGCGGTCCGGAGGCGACCGCGAGTCCGTTGACGGCGCCCCAGATGCCGTACGCCATCCCGCGCCTGGCCGCCGGGACGGCCGCCGTGAGGAGGGTGAGCGTGAGGGGCATCATGATCGCCGCTCCCACGCCCTGGACCGCGCGGGCCGCGATGAGGGAGTCGATGCCGGGGGCCAGGGCCGCGGCCGCTGACGCGCCGGTGAAGACCGTGAGGCCGACCAGGAAGAGGCGACGCCGGCCGAAGCGGTCGCCGAGCGCCGCGCCGGTCATGAGCAGGACGGCGAAGGTGAGCGTGTAGGCGCTGACGGTCCATTCGAGGTCGTGCAGGGCTCCGCCGAGGTCCTCGCGGATGGAGGGCAGGGCGGTGGTGACGACGAGGTTGTCGAGGGCCGCCATGAATCCGGCGACGCTGGTGATGACGAGGGCCCAGACGGCTCCCCCGCGACGTGCGGTGGGTGTGGTGACGGCTTGTGCTTGCTGTGACATCGCTCCCCCAGCGGGTGTGACCGGTGATTAGTTATCGATTACTAAGTTTCGCGATCATGAAGAGACGCCAATGACGCCCCGTGGTGTTCAGTGCCCCAGCCGACCCTTGACCTGCGGCGACGGGTACATACCCTCCCAGACCCGGTGCTCGGGCGGAAAACCCATCGCCACCAGGCAGTTGATGAGCATGCCGTACGCCAGGAAGCTCGTCGTCTCCTTGACGTCGGCGCCGAGCGGCCGCTGGACGGAATCCCACAGCCGCATCCAGCCGGCCCGCACCGCCTCGCCGAACTCGTGGTCGCCGTCCTGCTCGGCGGCCCCCACCGCGACGTACATCTGCATCTGCATCATCAGCCACTCGGGTCGCTCGGCGATTACCTTGGTGTACGCGTCCGCCATGGCGTGCTCCGCCTCTTCGCCCTCCAGACCCTCCGAGGCCTCCTCGAAGGTGCGGATGGTGTCCTCGACGCAGCGCTCCGCCGCAGCCAGGAAGATCGCCTTCTTTCCCGGGAAGAGCCGGAACAGGTACGGCTGTGAGACCCCGACCCGTTTGGCGATCTCCTCGGTCGACGTGCCGTGGTAGCCACCGCGGGCGAACTCGATCATCGCCGCGCGGACGACGCTCTCACGCCTCTCCTCTGCGCTCATCCTGACCATGCGGCTAAGTTAGTACTCAATCACTAACTTGGCAAGAGGAGGGTTCAAGGACGTAATGCGGGGTCTCACGACGCAGTAAGGAGCGCCCCGCCATGGAGAGCGCCCCTTACATCGACTGCCGCGCCGAGCCTCGCCGTTGGAGACCCCGGCCCTCAGGCCAGTCGTACGACCGCCCGCGACATCCCCAGCACCTTCTGTCCGGCGCTGGTCACCGTGAGGTCGACGCGGACCGTGTTGTCGTCGAGCTTGGCGGCCACCTTGGCGCCGACCTCGATCGTGGCGCCCTGGTCGTCGTTCGGGACGACGACAGGCTTGGTGAAGCGGACGCCGTACTCGAGGACCGCACCCGGGTCGCCGGTCCAGTCGGTCACCACGCGGATCGCCTCGGCCATGGTGAACATGCCGTGCGCGATGACGTCCGGCAGTCCGACCTCCTTGGCGAACTTCTCGTTCCAGTGGATCGGGTTGAAGTCCCCGGAGGCTCCCGCGTACTGGACGAGGGTGGCGCGCGTCACGGGAAAAGTCCGGGCCGGCAGCTCGGTGCCGACCTCGACGTCGTCGTATGCGATCTTCGCCGTCATGTTCTTTGTCACGCCTCCTCTGCCGCGCGCGCGACCAGCTTGGTCCAGGCGGTCACCACGTGTTCGCCCGCCTCGTCGTGGACCTCGCCGCGGATGTCCAGGATGTCGTTGCCGGCCATGGACCTGATCGCCTCGATGGTGGAGGTGACGGTCAGACGGTCACCGGCGCGCACGGGGCGGACGTAGGCGAACTTCTGGTCGCCGTGCACCACGCGGCTGTAGTCCAGGCCGAGCTGCGGGTCCTGCACGACCTGCCCCGCGGCCCTGAAGGTGATCGAGAACACGAAGGTCGGCGGGGCGACGACGTCGGGGTGGCCGAGCGCCTTGGCGGCCTCCGGGTCCGTGTACGCGGGGTTGGTGTCCCCCACCGCCTCGGCGAACTCGCGGATCTTCTCCCGGCCCACCTCGTAGGGGGCGGTGGGCGGATAGGTCCGCCCCACGAAGGACTGGTCGAGCGCCATGGGCTCGGCACCTCCTGCTTGCTCTACTGTCCGGTATCGGGTCCCTCAACGACGTGAGGCCGCCCCCGATCTCTCGGGGACGGCCTCACGTACGAGCCTGATTTATCGCGTCTCGCGGTGCGCGGTGTGCGCGTTGCAACGCGGGCAGTGCTTCTTCATCTCCAGTCGGTCCGGGTTGTTACGCCGGTTCTTCTTGGTGATGTAGTTCCGCTCCTTGCACTCCACGCAGGCCAGCGTGATCTTCGGGCGGACGTCGGTGGCAGCCACGTGAGTGCTCCTTGACGAACGGATGGGACAGGATGATACGCATAGAAGAGTAGCCGATCGAAGGACCGACCCCGCAATCGGCTACTGTCAGTAGCGGTGACCGGACTTGAACCGGTGACACAGCGATTATGAGCCGCTTGCTCTACCGACTGAGCTACACCGCTGTGATGCGATCGGTTCCCGCCTCGCGGCGGGAACCTCTCACACCAGAGCCCCAATACGGAATCGAACCGTAGACCTTCTCCTTACCATGGAGACGCTCTACCGACTGAGCTATTGGGGCGAGCGATGAAGACATTACACGCTCCGCCGCCGTTCGCCCAAATCCGTTTCGCGCCGCCCTGGGCGCCTTGATCCACGGGGTTCCCGAAGCCCTCAACAGCCCCTCCCGCACGGCGGACCACACCGGTACGACTATTGCGCTCCTCCCCGTCACGGGCGCGCCGCCACCCTAGGCTCGACTCACTCTGCGTGATCTTGCGTCCCCTTGCGCGGTTCCGGCGGCTCCGGGCTTGCGCAGCCCCGAGCCCCTGGAGCGCGATGCCCGACAGCCAGCCGCAGCCGCCCCACTCCTCGTCCTCGTCCGGTACCTCGTCCTCGTCCGGTGCCGCGTCGTCGGGCCGCTCCGAGGCGGCCGGTCTCCTGCTGTCCGGGGCACGGCTCACCGACGGCAGGACCGTGGACGTACGGCTGGGCGGCGGGCGCATCGAGGCGGTCGGTACGGCCGGGAGTCTGGCCGGCGGCGGCACGCGCGCGTGCGGTGCGCGCGTGGATCTCAACGGCTACCTGCTCCTCCCGGCCCCGGCAGAGCCGCACGCCCACGCCGACACCGCCCTGTCGGCCGACGCCGACGGGCCTCTCGCCTACGACCCGCACGACGTCCAGCGCCGGGCCACGGAGGCGGCTCTGCTGCAGCTCGGGCACGGGGCGACCGCGCTGCGGGCACACGTACGCGTGGGTGACGTCCAGGGGCTGGGCGCGCTGTCCGCCGTACTCCAGGCGCGGCGGTCACTGCGCGGGCTCACCGAGCTGACGGCCGTGGCGATGCCCAGGGTGCTGACCGGGGTGGCGGGGGCGGAGGGGCTCGCCATGTTGCGGGACGCGCTGAAGATGGGCGCCTCGGTGGTGGGCGGCTGTCCGGATCTCGACCCCGATCCGACCGGCTACGCGGAAGCGGTCCTGGAGGTCGCTTCGGAGCACGGCTGCCCCGTCGACCTGCACACCGACGCCACCGACCCGGCCCGGCTCGCCCGCCTCGCCGCCATGGCCGGGGGGCTGCGGCCCGGCGTGACCCTCGGCCCCTGTGCCGGCCTCGACCGGCTTCCCGCGGAGGTGGTCTCCCGCACCGCCGACCAGCTCGCGGCGGCGGGCGTCGCCGTGGTGTGCCTGCCGCAGGGCGGCTGCGCGGGCGTGGACCGCCGGGGCACGGCTCCGGTACGGCTGCTGCGCGCGGCCGGGGTCCCGGTGGCCGCCGGCAGCGGCGCGCTGCGGGATGCCTGCAACCCGGTGGGCCGCGGGGATCCGCTGGAGGCCGCGTACCTGCTCGCCTCCCGGTACGGGCTGCGGCCGGAGGACGCCTACGACGCGGTGAGTGTGTCGGCGCGAGCCGTGCTCGGATTGCCCGAGGTCCGCGTGGAGGCGGGTTTCCCGGCCGAGCTGCTCGCGGTACGCGGCGACCGCCTGGCCGGCGCGCTCTCCCTGGCGTACAGCCGGATCGTGGTGCACCGGGGGCGCGTGGTGGCACGGACGAGCGCGGTGCGCGAGTACTGCAACTCGGCGGCGACCGCGGAGTTGGGGCTGCCTCGGCAGGGGCGGGGGTAGGTGGCGGTGTCGGGGGCGCCGGCGGTGTTCTGGTGCGGGGTGTGTGCCCCTTGTGCGCCCCGCAGCCCCACCCGACACTCCCCCGACCCGGCGTTCGCGGATGTTCCGGCGTACGGTCGAAGGCATGCGCATTGTCATCGCTGGTGGTCATGGTCAGATCGCGCTGCGGCTGGAGCGGTTGCTCGCCGCGCGCGGGGACGAGGTCGCGGGGATCATCCGCCGCCCGGAACAGGGCGACGACCTGCGGGACGTCGGTGCCGAACCGGTCCTGCTGGACCTGGAGTCGGCCTCGGTCGAGGACGTCGCGGCGGCTCTGCGGGGCGCGGACGCGGCGGTCTTCGCGGCGGGCGCGGGCCCCGGCAGCGGCGCGTCCCGCAAGGACACCGTGGACAAGGACGCCGCGGTGCTGTTCGCGGACGCGGCGGTCCGGGCCGGCGTACGACGCTACGTGATCGTGTCCTCCATGGGCGCGGATCCGCGGCACGAGGGCGACGAGATCTTCGACGTGTACCTGCGCGCCAAGGGCGAGGCAGACGCCTATGTGAGCGGCCTGGACGCCCTGGACTGGACGATTCTGCGTCCCGGCGCGCTCACGGACGACGCCGGCAAGGGTCTCGTCCGCCTGGAGGCGCACACCGGCCGCGGCCCGATCCCGCGCGACGACGTGGCCGCCGTACTGGCCGAGTTGCTGGACACGCCCGCGACGGCAGGGCTGACGCTGGAGCTGGTGAGCGGTTCCACGCCGGTGTCGGTGGCGGTGAAGTCGGTGGCGGGCAACTGAGGGTGCCCGCGGGTACAGGTTCGGGTTCGGGTTCGCGGACGACGGGCTGATGGCGCGGACGGGCGTGCGGTACGGGGCGTAGGCTCCCGGCGCCCGGCGCGTCGGAACATCAGAACAGGGGCAGCTGGCCGGATACGACGGGGACCGCGTACCCGTCCAACGACGGCTGGGCCGCTCCGAGTTCCGCCTGTCGGCGGGAACCCGGGCACGAGACGAGCTGGCCCCTCTCGCGCGCGCCGGGCGGGTCGTGCCGGGCGAAGCGGCCGGCGACGACGGCGATCTCGCGACGGCATTCGGGGCAGAGCCTGCGACGACTGGACATGCAGTCAGTGTGCCCCCGGGCGGGAGGGGTTTGTGCGTCTGGAGCGGGCGGTTGGGTCGATCGGGGCTGTGGGGGGACGGAGTGGGTCGGGTTGGTGCGGGCCGGTGGAGGGCTGGCTGTCGTTGTGACCCTCCCCGGTTGTGACCCGCCCACCGTCAATAGGGGCCTACCGAAGGGGTATTCGGAAACGACAGCGGTTTCCGCCAATTCCGAGGAGGTACCTGCCATGCGCTCCTTCAAGCGCTGGCTCGACCGCAGTCTGGCCGCACAGGCGGTTCTGATCTTCCTTCTGGGTGTGGGTGCCAGCGCCTTGTTCCGCCGGGGCGACCATCCGGTGTTCTGGGTGGTTCAAGCTGCCTTCTACGCAGCCATCACCATCGGGTTCGTGGCCGTACAGCGTCGCCGGGCAAGCCGCGCGGCAGGGACCGATCCACGCGGCCTCGTCGAGCTCGGTCGCAGGATCCGCCGTCGTGAGGTGCCGAGCGAGCCCGGTGAACGGGAGTCGATGCGACGGCTGGTCGACGACCAGTTGGGCGTGCTGGAACGCAAGGGCCGGTGGCTGCCGTACTGGCTGGGCTTCATGGGCCTGATCGCGGCCGCCCTGCTCGCCCTCGGGGTGGCCACCGGATCACTGGTCTTCCCCGTCGTCTTCGCGGTCTGCGTGATCGGCTTCTGCTGCTGGATCGTCTGGATGCGACGTCTCACCCTGGACCGCTACCACTACATGCGCACAGCACTGCGGGAGGAACACGCACGCGTGTCCTGACTCCGCGCACCAACGGTGAGGCACACCATTCGGCGCCGGAACACCCAAACAGGAAGAGACCCCCTCCGCTCTGCGTTTCCGCAGTTCGGAGGGGGTCTCTTTCTCAGCGTGGCGGCGCCAGGGTTCGAACCTGGGTAGGCTGAGCCGGCAGATTTACAGTCTGCTCCCTTTGGCCGCTCGGGCACACCGCCGGGGTTGCTGCCCTTCGAACCGTCTTTCGGCGGTGCTCCGTGGCAACGACGTAAACAATACCCGATGCCGAGGGGTGCTTCGCCACCCGATTGATCTGCGCCCGGGGGCCATGGGGTGACTAGGCTTGGGCGGATGCGGCCCGGGTTCACATGGGCTCGGCGCCCGCCCCCACGTACGCCGATACGCATCCGTACACACGCCGACACGCACCCCGATACAAGGAGCCACAGGACATGGCCGACTCCAGTTTCGACATCGTCTCGAAGGTCGAGCGGCAGGAGGTCGACAACGCCCTCAACCAGGCCGCCAAGGAGATCTCCCAGCGCTACGACTTCAAGGGCGTGGGTGCCTCGATCTCGTGGTCCGGTGACAAGATCCTCATGGAGGCCAACTCCGAGGACCGGGTCAACGCCGTCCTCGACGTCTTCCAGTCCAAGCTGATCAAGCGTGGGATCTCGCTGAAGGCGCTCGACGCGGGCGAGCCGCAGCTCTCCGGCAAGGAGTACAAGATCTTCGCGACGATCGAGGAGGGCATCTCCCAGGACAACGCGAAGAAGGTCGCGAAGATCATCCGCGACGAGGGCCCCAAGGGCGTGAAGGCCCAGGTCCAGGGCGACGAACTGCGGGTCAGCTCGAAGAGCCGTGACGACCTGCAGTCCGTCATCGCCCTGTTGAAGGGCAAGGACTTCGACTTCGCGATCCAGTTCGTGAACTACCGGTGAGCCGCTGACTCACCGATCCACGAGGGGGGGTGGGCACCTGGCCGGTGCCCACCCTTCTCGCCTGCTGGCTGCGGTTCGGGGTCAGTCGCGCGAGTTGCCGAACAGGAGACGGTAGGCGATCAGGAGCACGAGGGAGCCGCCGATCGCCGCGGCCCAGGTGGGCCCGTCGTAGAAGCTCTTGGTGACCGGGTGGTCCAGCCAACGGGCCGATATCCAGCCGCCGATGAACGCGCCCGCGACGCCGATGAGGGTCGTCCCGATCAAGCCACCCGGGTCCCGGCCCGGCAGCAGGAACTTGGCGATGGCTCCGGCCAACAACCCCAGGATGATCCAGCCGACGATGCTCATGCCCTGAACCTGCCTTTCCGTCCTGTGCCCGCACTGTCCGGGGACTGTGATCTACGTTCCGGCAGACCGGGTGGGTGCTCGTGCGCATGGGTCGCACCTCGTATGTGTGCGGCTTGCACGCGGTGTTCGTGGCGCGGGTGTTCGTGTGGCGTTGTCGGAGAGGACGGCAGCGCCGCATTCTGCGGTTGCATGCGGTCAGTAGGGTGCGGCTCATGACGCATTCCGGTGCCGAACTGCGGCGCACCTTGGGAGTGGGGGACGCCGTCGTCATCGGGCTCGGCTCGATGATCGGGGCGGGGGTCTTCGCCGCCCTCGGGCCAGCGGCACGTGCGGCCGGATCGGGGCTGCTGATCGGACTCGGGGTCGCCGCCGTGGTGGCCTACTGCAACGCCACGTCGTCGGCGCGGCTGGCCGCCCTGTATCCGGCCTCGGGCGGCACCTATGTGTACGGGCGGGAGCGGCTCGGACCGTTCTGGGGCTATCTCGCGGGCTGGTCGTTCGTGGTCGGGAAGACGGCCTCCTGTGCGGCGATGGCGCTGACGGTGGGTGCGTACGTCTGGCCGGGGCAGGCCCATGCCGTGGCTGTCGCGGCCGTGGTGGCGCTGACCGCGGTGAACTACGGCGGGATCCAGAGGTCAGCCTGGCTGACCCGGACGATCGTGGCGGTGGTCCTCGCTGTCCTCGCTTCCGTGGTGGTCGTGTGTCTGGGGTCCGGGGCCTCCCGGACCGGGCAACTGGATGCCGGCGTGTCCGGCGGTGTCGGCGGGGTACTGCAGGCGGCCGGTCTGCTCTTCTTCGCGTTCGCGGGGTACGCGCGTATCGCGACCCTCGGTGAGGAGGTACGGGACCCGGCGCGCACCATCCCCCGCGCTATCCCCGTGGCCCTGGGCATCACGCTGGTGGTGTACGCGGGTGTGGCGGTGGCTGTCCTTTCCGTGCTGGGGGCCGATGCTCTGGGCCGTGCGGACGCGCCGCTGGCCGAGGCGGTGCGGGCGGCCGGGGTGCCGGGGCTCGTGCCGGTGGTGCGGGTGGGTGCCGCCGTGGCCGCGCTCGGCTCGCTGCTCGCTCTGATTCTGGGCGTCTCACGGACGACGCTGGCGATGGCCAGGGACCGGCATCTGCCGGGCGCGCTGTCCGCCGTGCATCCCCGTTTCCAGGTGCCGCACCGGGCGGAGCTGGCCGTGGGTGCGGTGGTCGCGGTCCTCGCCGCCACGGTGGACGTACGGGGCGCGATCGGTTTCTCCTCCTTCGGTGTGCTCGCGTACTACGCGGTGGCCAACGCGTCCGCCTGGACGCTCGGTTCGGCTCCGGCGGTCCGGGCGGTGCCGGTGGTAGGACTGCTCGGGTGTGTGGTGCTGGCGTTCGCGCTTCCCGGGGTTTCCGTGGTCGCGGGTGCGGGGGTGCTGGCGGTCGGGGTGCTGGCGTACGGCGTACGGCTGTGGTGGGCGGCACGGTAGGTGAGCGGCGGGTGCCCCTGGGATCGTCAGGTCGCGTGGGCCTGCGGTGCCGTGCGTATCCGGAACTCCGCCCACGGAGTCATCTCCAGCTCCTCGTTCATCTCCTCGTACCAGCCCGTGCCGTCGACCCAGGCTTGCAGCCAGTCCGTGAGGGCGGGGGCGTCCACGAACCAGGAGTGGTCGTGGTCGCCGGCGTTCGGCTCGAAGAGGAGGACGGTGGCTTCCGGGCTGTGGCAGTCCACGCACGCGTACATCGCACAGCCCCAGTGGGATATCGGCAGGACGCCCTCGGGCCACGGCCAGTCGGGGTCCTTGTGGCCGCTCTTGCGGTTGGCCAGGTATTGCACGACGGCTGCGGGCTCGCCCGCCGGGGAGCCGTCGAGCAGGGGCAACAGGCCGTACTCCGGGCCGAATCCGCCGTCTCCTACCCGCAGGTAGAGGTCGGCGAGCAGCGGGGGCAGGCGGAAACCCAACGCGGCCTCGGCACGGGCCAGGGTGGTCGGGTCCACCGGCTCGGGGAGGGAAGCCCAGCCCCACGGACGGGTGTTGCGGGCCTTGTCCGCCACCCGTGCCAGCAACTGCTCGCTCTCGGTCATGCATTCATGATGCAGGGCGGCACTGACAGCCGGGCAGGCCTGTGGACAACCTCCGGGTTGTGGAAAACCCTGGCCCGTCCGTCAGCGGGTGGCGAACGGCTCGTCCGTCGGGACAATTTCGCGGCCCAGTGGGAACAGGGACACGGGGATCAGCTTGAAGTTGGCGATGCCGAACGGGATGCCGATGATCGTGAGGCACAGGACGAGGCCCGTCGCGATGTGGCCCAGGGCCAGCCACCAGCCGGCGAGGACCAGCCACAGGACGTTGCCGACGCAGGAGGGCGCGCCCGCGTCGCGGCGCTCGATCGTGGTGTACCCGAAGGGCCACAGGGCGTAGACGCCGATGCGGAAGGCGGCGATGCCGAACGGGACGCCGATGACGGTGATGCAGAGCAGCGCGCCTGCGGCCAGGTAGGCGAGGAAGAGCCAGAAGCCGCTCAGGACGAGCCAGATGACGTTCAGGATGGTTTTCACTGGGGGCGACCTGCCATTTTCTCGAGCCGGGCGATGCGTTCCGCCATCGGCGGGTGCGTCGAGAAGACCTTGGACAGTCCCTGGCCGGGGCGGAACGGGTTGGCGATCATCATGTGGCTCGCGGTCTCGATGCGCGGCTCGGGGGGCAATGGCAGCTGTTTGGTGCCTATGTCGAGCTTGCGCAGGGCACTGGCGAGTGCGAGGGGGTCGCCGGTGAGTTGGGCGCCGGACGTGTCCGCCTCGTACTCCCTGGAGCGGCTGATGGCCATCTGGATGAGGCTGGCCGCCAGCGGTCCGAGGATCATGATCATCAGCATGCCGAGGAGGCCGGGACCGTCATCGTCGTCGGAGCGGCCGATCGGGATCAGCCAGGCGAAGTTGACCAGGAACATGATCACGGAGGCGAGGGCACCGGCGACCGACGAGATCAGGATGTCGCGGTTGTAGACATGGCTGAGCTCGTGGCCGATGACACCGCGCAGTTCGCGCTCGTCCAGGATGCGCAGGATGCCGTCGGTGCAGCACACGGCGGCGTTGCGCGGGTTGCGGCCGGTCGCGAAGGCGTTGGGTGCCTCGGTCGGAGAGATGTACAGGCGCGGCATGGGCTGACGGGCCTGGGTGGAGAGCTCGCGGACCATGCGGTACAGGGCCGGTGCCTCGAACTCGCTCACCGGGCGGGCACGCATCGCGCGTAGAGCCAGCTTGTCGCTGTTCCAGTACGCGTACGCGTTGGTGCCCAGCGCGATCAGGACGGCCACGACCAACCCCATGCGGCCGAAGAAGCTGCCGATGACGATGATGAGTGCGGACAGTCCCCCGAGGAGGACTGCGGTCCTGAGCCCGTTGTGCCGGCGGTGCACGGTACGCCCTCCAAGTGGTGCAGCAGGGGAACCCTTTGCTTGCTGGTCTCCGATGTCTTCCGATGCCACCGGTCCGTGGCGTCACGTCCAGTGGACCTTCCCGTCTTGCTCAACGCCAGGCGGAGGCCACTAGTTCCCTTGTGTGCGCGCAGGCCCAGGTGAGCCGTCCGGGTGATGGTCCTGGGCTCGGGTCCTGAAGCGCCGTTCAGAAGAGGCCGGTGTCGGCGAAGCGCAGCACCAGTTGGGGCGCGCCCGAGAGGACGACGCCGAGGACGCCGGTCAGGGCGAGCGCGGCGGTGAGGGGGGCGGGGACACGGTGCGCGGTGGGTTCGCCCTCTGGTGCCCGGAACAGCAGGGTCGTCCACTGGAGGTAGTAGAACAGCGCGATCACGACGTTGACGGCCATGACCACGGCGAGCCAGCCGAGGCCCGCGTCCACGGCCGCCGAGAAGACGGTGACCTTGGCGAACAGGCCGATGATGCCGGGCGGCAGCCCTGCCAGGCAGAGGAGGAAGAAGGCCAGCAGGAGGGCTGCAAGGGGGTTGGTCGCGTAGAGGCCGCGGTAGTCGGTGATGCGGTTCGCGGCCCTGGTGCGGCCCACGAGAGCGGCCACCGCGAAGGCGCCGAGGTTCACGGCGGCGTACATGAGGGCGTAGGCGACGGTGGAGCCTACGGACCGCTCGGCGTCGTCGGAGTACGCGGCGGCGGCGATGGGGACGAGGAGGTAGCCGGCCTGGCCGACGGAGGACCAGGCGAGCAGCCGTACGGCGCTGTACGCGCGCGTGGCCTGCTGTCGGAGGGCGCCGACGTTGCCGACGGTCATGGTGAGGGCGGCCAGCGCGGCGAGCGCCGGGCCCCAGACGTCGGCGTACGACGGCAGGGCGACGACGGTGACGAGGATCAGGCCGGAGAAGCCGACCGCCTTGCCGACGACCGACAAGTAGGCGGCGATCGGGAGGGGCGCGCCTACGTAGGTGTCGGGCACCCAGAAGTGGAAGGGCACGGCGGCGGTCTTGAAGGCGAAGCCGACGAGGGTGAGGACGACGCCGGTCTGGGCGAGGGTGTGGAGTTGTCCGTCGACGTGCTGGATGCGGTCGGCGACCTGGGTGAGGTAGAGGGTGCCAGTGGAGGCGTACACGAAGCTGATGCCCATGAGGCTGACCGCGGTGGCGGTGACCGAGGACAGGAAGAACTTCAGGGCAGCTTCGGAGGACTTTCTGTCGCCGTGCCGGATGCCGACGAGGGCGAAGGCGGGCAGGGAGGCGACTTCCAGGGCGACGATCAGGGTCGCCAGGTCGCGGGAGGCCGGCAGGAGGGCGGCGCCGGCGGCTGAGGAGAGCAGCAGGAACCAGTACTCCCCTTCGGGGAGTCTCTTGTCGGCGTCCTTGAGGGTGGTGACCGACAGGAGGGCGGCCAGGAGGGCGCCGCCGAGGACGAGGAACTGGAGGACGAGCGTGAAGCGGTCGGCCGTGTAGCTGCAGATGTCGGGGTCGCCGGTCAGGCAGAAGGTGCTGCGGTCGCCGTCCAGGAGGGGCAGCAGGAGGAGCGCGGAGACGGCCAGGCCTGTGACCGAGACCCACCCGAGCAGGGCCTTCCTCTGTTCACCGACGAACAGGTCGGCGACGAGGACGACGAGTCCGACGACCGCCGCAAGGGTGGGCGGCGCGATCGCGAGCCAGTCGACGGACTGGACGAGGTTCGCGGCCGTCGCGGTCAGCGGCTCGGCGGAGGATGCCAATGGCTGGGCCATGGCGGCCGGGGTGCTCATCGGTTGCCTCCTGCGAGGAGCTGCTGGACGGCCGGGTCGGTGAGGCCGAGGAGTGCCTTCGGCCACAGGCCCGCCAGGACGGTGAGGGCGACGAGTGGCGTCCAGGCCGCGAACTCGTAGGTGTGGACGTCGGCGAGCTGGGGGGCGTCCTGGGGTGCCGCGCCCATGCAGACGCGGCGGACCACGACGAGCATGTACGCGGCCGTCAGGAGGGTGCCGAACGCGCCGATCGCCATGAAGGTGAGGAAGGCGGGGCGGCTGAGGTCGTCGGCGGGCTTGAAGGCGCCGAAGAGGGCCAGCATCTCGCCCCAGAATCCGGCGAGGCCGGGCAAGCCGAGGGAGGCGACCGCGCCGAAGGCCAGCAGGCCGCCGAGGCGTGGGGCCTTGCCGTACAGGGCGGCGCCGGTCTCCTCGGCCAGGGTGTCGAGGTCGGTGGTGCCGGTGCGGTCCTTCAGGGCGCCGACCAGGAAGAAGAGCAGGCCGGTGATGAGGCCGTGGGCGATGTTGGCGAACAGGGCGCCGTTCACGCCGGTCGGGGTCATGGTGGCGATGCCGAGCAGGACGAAGCCCATGTGGCCGACGGAGGAGTAGGCGATGAGGCGTTTGAGATCGCCCTTGGCGCCCCGCTTGGCGAGGGCCAGGCAGGCGAGGGATCCGTAGATGATCCCGACCACGGCGAAGGCGGCGAGGTAGGGCGCGAAGTCGCGGAAACCGTCGGGCGCGATCGGCAGCAGAATCCGGACGAACCCGTACGTACCCATTTTCAGCAGGACGCCGGCCAGCAGGACGGACCCGACGGTCGGCGCGGCGGTGTGGGCGTCGGGCAGCCAGCTGTGCAGCGGCCACATCGGGGTCTTGACCGCGAGCCCGATCCCGATCGCCAGAACGGCGATGACCTGCACGGATGCGGTCAGCGACCGGCCGTTGTCAGTGGCGAGTGCCACCATGTCGAATGTGCCCGCCTTGATCCCGATCAGGAGCAGGCCGAGCAGCATGACGACCGAGCCGAGCAGTGTGTAGAGGATGAAGCGCCAGGCGGCGGCCTGGCGGTCCGCGCCGCCCCAGCGGGCGATGAGGAAGTACATCGGGATGAGCACCGTCTCGAACGCGAGGAAGAACAGCAGCAGATCGAGGACGGCGAAGGTCGCGAGGGTGCCGGACTCCAGGACGAGCAGCAAGGCGACGAAGGCCTTCGGGGACGGCCCCGACGGCATCTTGAAGTAGGAGTAGAGCGCGCAGAGGAAGGTCAGCAGCGCGGTCAGGACCAGAAGGGGGAGGGAAATGCCGTCGATGCCGAGGTGGATGCGCACGTCGAGTGCGGGGATCCAGCTGATGTCGGTCGTGGCCTGCATCTTCGACGGATGGTCGTGGTCGAAGCCGAGCGCGAGGACGATCGCGGCGATGAGGATCACGCCGGTGACGGTCACGCCGTGCCGTAGTACGGCCTGGTCGGGTGACTTCCCCTTCAGTCCGGGCGGGGCAGGTAGTACGGCCGTGACGGCACCGAGGAGCGGGCCGGCCACGACGAACGCCAGAAGGAACTGCATCACGGACTCGTTGATATCGATCACGCCTGCTCACGCTCCCGTGGCGACGAGGACGACGGCGACCGCGAGGACGACGGTGCCGGCGAGCAGCGCGCTCACATAGGTCTGCAGATTGCCGGTCTGGGCCCGTCGTACGGCGGTGCCGAGCCAGCGGGGCAGCGTTCCCGCGCCGCGCACGTAGGTCTCGACGACCTCGCGGTCCAGGAACCGGACGAGGTCGGCTGCGGCTTGGACCGGGTGGACGAAGAGGGCCGTGTACAGGGCGTCCAGGTGGAAGCCGGCGGCCGCGTGGCGGTGCAGCGGGCCGAGCAGCAGCCGTCCGGGGTCCGCGGGGTCCGGCGCTTGGGCCACGTCTCCGTAGGCGGGCTCGTGGGTGGCGATGGCCTCGGCCTCGACCAGTCCGGCGTCGCCCTCGGGGTGGGCGGCGACCGCACCCAGCGGGACGCGGGCCGCGATCGCGCTGGTGTGCCGCCAGGCCCCGTAGGTGACGATGCCGCCGACCAGGGCCGCGCCCGTGCCGACGACGGACGTGGTGAGGGTCGGGGTGAGGTCGCGGCCGTCGAACCAGTCGGGCAGCGCACGGTAGGCGAACGCACCCAGGGCGAGGGAGGGGGCCGCGAGGACCCACAGGACCACGTTCATCGTCAGCGGCTGACGGCCGTGGTCGGGGGCCTCGGTGCCCTGCCCGTGGAAGGCCAGCAGCCACAGGCGGGTCGCGTAGGCGGCGGTGAGTACGGCTGTGAGGAGACCGGCGACCAGGGTGATCCAGCCCGCGGCGCCGGGTGCGTGCTCGGTGTGGCCGGTGGCGACGTGCTCGGCGGCGCCGAGGACGGACTCCTTGGAGAAGAAGCCGCTGAAGGGCGGGATCGCGGCGAGCGCGAGGAGCGCCACGGTCATCGTCCAGAAGGCGTCGGGAATGCGGGCACGCAGGTCCTTCATGCGGGACATGGCGGCCAGTGAGTTGGTGCCGGCGGCGTGGATGATCACGCCTGCCGCGAGGAAGAGCAGCGCCTTGAAGGCGCCGTGGGACAGGAGGTGGAAGACGGCGGCACCGCGGTCGCCGACGGCGAGGGCACCGGTCATGTAGCCGAGCTGGCCGATCGTCGAGTAGGCGAGGACACGCTTGATGTCGTCCTGGGCGAGTGCGGCGAGACCGGAGCCGAGCATCGTGACGGCGGCCATGACGGCGAGGACCACCATCGCGGCCCGGGAGGCCTCGAAGACCGGGAGGAGACGGGCGATGAAGTAGACACCGGCGGCGACCATCGTCGCGGCGTGGATCAGCGCGGAGACGGGCGTGGGGCCGGCCATGGCGTCGGGAAGCCAGGTGTGCAGCGGGAACTGCGCCGACTTGCCGGCCACGCCCGCGAGGAGGAGCAGGGCGATCAGGGTCGGATGGTCGAGTCCGCCGTGACCGACGGCGTCGAGGACCTTGGTGATCCGGAAGGAGCCGGCGTCGGTGGCCAGGGCGAACAGGCCGATCAGGAAGGGGACGTCACCGAGTTTCGTCACCAGGAAGGCTTTGAGGGAGGCGGCGCGGGCCTCCGGGGTCTCCCAGTAGTGGCCGACCAGGAAGTACGAGCAGATACCCATGATCTCCCAGCCGACCAGCAGCACGATCAGGTCGCCGGAGTAGACGACGAGCAGCATCGCGGAGGTGAAGAGGGAGATGAGAGCGGCGTACGAGGGGTAGCGCGGGTCGTCGCGCAGATAGCCCGTCGAGTAGATCTGCACGCAGCTGGCGACGAGGCCGACCAGGACGGCGACGAGCGCGGCGAAGCCGTCGATGTGCAGGGCGAGTCCGATCGGGACCGAACCGGTCGGGGTGAGTTCGGTGGCGGCGTTCACCGCCTGGTCGCCGCCCTGGCGTACGGCGACCACCGCGGCGAGCGCGAGGGCGGCCAGGGGAGGCAGGACGGCGAGCGGGCGGACGAAGCCGGGGGCCGTGCGGCCGAGGAGCAGGCCGGCCGCGGCGCCCAGGAAGGGGAGGACGGGGACGAGGACGGCGAGGGTGGTCGTGGTCACGCGGTGGCCTCAGCCTTCCCGGTCCGCCCGGATCGTGCGGCCTGCTCGGCCGGGCGGGCTTCGCTGTCGGAGTCGTCGCGGTCGTCGGGATCGTCGGGGTCGTGGCCCTCGGCCGTGTCGCGGAGTTTGTCGATGTCGGCGGTGCCGCGATTGCGGTGGACGGCGAGGACGATCGCGAGGCCGATGCCGATCTCGGCGGCGGCGATGGTGATGGTGAACAGGGTGAGGGCCTGGCCGGAGTGCAGGGTCTCCTCGGTGGCCTTGCTGAGCCAGACGTCGAAGGCGACCAGGTTCAGGTTGACGGCGTTGAGCATCAGCTCGACCGACATCAGGATGAGGATCGCGTTGCGGCGGGCCAGGACGCCGTAGAGGCCTGTGCAGAAGAGGAGGGCGGAGAGTACGGCGGGATAGGCGAGGTGCATCAGCGGGCGCCTTCCTGTTCGGCCGTCTCGGCACCCTTGGCCGACTCAGCTCCCTTGGCCGACTCGGCATCCTTGGCCGTCTCGGCTCCCTTGACCGTCTCGGAGCCTGTGGCCGTCTCGGACCCCTTGGCCGTCTCGGACCTCTTGGCCGACGCAGTTCCCGAGATCGGGTCGTTTCGCCCGATCAGGTGATTACGGGAATCCGGGACGGATGGGGAACTACCGTTCCGGGCTCGGGAGTTCACAGGGGGAGAGCTCGACTCCGCCTTCGCCTTGCGGGACAGGACGATCGCGCCGACCAGTGCCGCGAGGAGAAGGACGGAGAGGGCCTCGAAGGGGAGAACCCAGTTCTGGAAGAGGCTCGCGCCGGTGGCCTCGGTGGAGCCGGCGGCGGCCCCGTCCAGATCGATCCAGGTGGCGCGGAAGGCATCGACGACCACCCAGACCAGAGCGGCCGCTGCGGCGACGGCCACGACGAGGGCAGCCCATCGGTTGCCGGAGTCGGCGTCCGGAGAACGGCCGATGGGAGCCCTGGTGAGCATCAGACCGAACAGAAGGAGGACGACTACGGAACCCACATAGACGAGGACCTGCACCCAGGCGATGAACTCGGCGGTGAGCAGGAGGTACTCGACGGCGAGGCCGCCGAGGGCCACCACCAGCCACAGGGCGGCGTGCACCAGCTGCTTGGTGGTGACGGTGACGATCGCGGCGCCGAAGGTGACCAGGCCGACGAGGAGGAAGGCGATCTCGACACCGGTCGGGGAGAGGAAGCCGTGCGCCTCCTGAGCGAAGGTCACGACTCTTCCCCCTGGGGATCGGCCGGCGCGGTCGGCTCGGCCTGGGCCGCCGCCAGCTTCTCGGCGGTCTTGCGGGCGGCGACGATCTCCTTCGGTTCCTCGGCGGCGGGGTCGAGGGCCGGTGGGGCCGGGACGGTCCACATCCACTCGCGGAGCTTGTCCCGCTCGTGGGTGAGGTCGCGGATGTCGGTCTCGGCGTACTCGAACTCCGGGGACCAGAACAGCGCGTCGAAAGGACACACCTCGATGCAGATACCGCAGTACATGCAGAGGGCGAAGTCGATGGCGAAGCGGTCGAGGACGTTGCGGCTGCGTTCCCGGCCACCGGGTGTCGCCGCCGGAACCGTCTCCTTGTGGGAGTCGATGTAGATGCACCAGTCGGGGCACTCACGGGCGCAGAGCATGCAGACCGTGCAGTTCTCCTCGAACAGGCCGATCACCCCGCGGGTACGGGGCGGGAGGTCGGGTTGGGCGTCGGGGTACTGCTCGGTGACGGTCTTCTTCGTCATCGTGCGCAGGGTGACGGCCAGGCCCTTGGCCAGACCGGAACCAGGAATGGGGGCCATGGTTACTGGATCACCACCTTGACGATGCCGGTGAGGGCGATCTGGGCGAGGGAGAGGGGGACGAGGAGGGTCCAGGAGAGTTTCTGGAGCTGGTCCTCGCGCAGGCGGGGGTAGGTCACGCGGAGCCAGATGACGACGAAGGCGAGCACGGCTGCCTTGAGGAGCGTCCAGACCCAGCCGAGACCGTCGGCGCCCCAGGGGCCGTGCCAGCCGCCCAGGAAGAGGACGGTGGTCAGACCGCACAGGACGACGATTCCGGCGTACTCGGCGAGGAGGAACAGGGCGAAACGCAGGCCGGTGTACTCGGTGTACGCGCCGAAGATGATCTCCGAGTCGGCGACCGGCATGTCGAAAGGAGGGCGCTGGAGTTCGGCGAGGCCGGCGATGAAGAACACGATCGCGCCGACGATCTGCCAGGGCAGCCACCACCACTCGAAGGCGTCGAGGATGCCGGGGAGGGAGACGGTTCCGGCCGCCATCGCCACCGAGGCGGCGGTGAGGAGCATCGGGAGTTCGTAGGCGAGGAGCTGTGCGGCGGTGCGCAGGCCGCCGAGGAGGGAGAACTTGTTGGCGGAGGCCCAGCCGGCCATGAGCGAGCCGAGGACACCCACGCCCATCACGGCGAGCACGAAGAACACGCCGGCGTCGACGACCTCGCCGACGGCGCCCTCGCCGGGGCCGATCGGGATGGCGAGGAGGACGAGGAGGTAGGGCAGGAGGGCGACAGCGGGGGCGAGTTGGAAGACACGGCGGTCCGCGCCCGCGGGTACGACGTCCTCCTTCTGGGCGAACTTCACTCCGTCCGCGACGAGTTGGGCCCAGCCGTGGAAGCCGCCGGCATACATCGGGCCCAGGCGGCCCTGCATGTGGGCCATCACCTTGTGCTCGGTCTGACCGATGATCAGGGGGAAGGTGAGGAAGACGACGAAGACGATCAGGAGTCGCAGAGCGACGTCGAGAGCGTCGTTCACTGCGGGCCTCCTGCGGGCTTGTCGGGGGTGGGAGTTCCGGGGGCGGGGGGCTTGTCCGGGGTCGGATTCTCGGAGGCCGGGGTCCCCTCGGGGGCCTTGGGCTCTTCTGGTGCTCTGACCTCTTCGGGGACCGTGGACTCCTGGGAGGCCGGCTCTCCGGAAGCAGGCTCTTCCGAAGCAGGCGGCTCCTCCCGGACCTCGGGTTCAGAGGCCGTGGGTTCTTCCGAGGCCGCGGGGCCTCCAGAGGCCAAGGTTCCCGAAGTTGGTTCCCCGGTGCTCTCGGGTGTGGGAGACCGCTCCTGTTCCGGGTTGTCGAAGGCCGGGCGGGCGTGGTGCCAGGGTGCGTCCGGGCTGCGAGGAGCCGTGGGGGGCTTCGGCGGCGCGGGGTTCGTGCTCGCCTCGTCGGCCGACGGCTCGGAGCCGGTCGCGGTGGCCCTCTGGCTCGCCGAACCGTCCGAAACGGTACGTGCCCGACGAGGTCCGCTCGGGGCACCGCCCGCCGCGGCTCCCGGAGGCTGAGGTGCGGGCTCTTCTGACGCCGAAGGGTCCGACTCGGTTGCGGGCACATCCCTCGCCGGAGCCTCCGACACCGGTACGGAGGCGTCAGGCGCCGGGGCCTCAGATACGGGTACGGACGCATCAGGCGCCAGGCTCTCCGACACGGTTGCGGGTGATCCCGGTACCGGGGCATCCGCCGGCCTCGACGCCCCAGCTCCCTGACTCGCCGACCCCTCCCCAGCCGAACGCGCCCGACGTACCGGACGGTCGCCCGTCGGGCGCGGTGGCCGTTCTCCCGGTGTGCGGGCCGGACCGCGGGAGGGGGCCGGGGGGAGTTGGCCCTTCAGGGGGCCCCATTCGTTGGGGTCGGGGACTCCTGGGGGGAGCATCTGGCGGCGTTTGGGGCCGCCGTGTTCGGACTCGCCCGGTTCCTTCGCGCCGGGCCAGGCCTTGGCGACGCGGGCGGCCAGGACGAAGTCCTTGCGCAGGGGGTGGCCCTCGAAGGTCTCCGGCAGCAGGAGGTGGGCGAGGGAGGGATGGCCCTCGAAGGTGACGCCGAACATTTCGTGGGTCTCGCGCTCGTGCCAGGCGGCGCCCGCGTAGATGTCGACGGCGGTGGGCAGCACCGGCGTGTCGTGGGAGACGGTGGTGCGCAGGAGCAGGCGTCGTACCGGGGAGAGGGCCGCCACGTGGGCGGCCACGCGGAAGCCGGTGCCGGGTTCGTCGACGGCGCTGAGCCAGTCGAAGTAGGTGCAGCCCAGTTCGTCGCGGGCGGCGCGCAGGGCGGTGAGCCAGGTCGCGGGCGGGACGTCGACCGTCAGGACCTCGTAGGACTCCTCGGCGGTGGCCTCGGGGCCGAAGAGTTCCTCGGCGGGGGCGGGGAGCCAGCCGACGGCGGTCACTGCATGTCCTCCTCGTCCGGAGCCGACGCCGACGCCGACGCCGCAGCCGACGCCGACGCCGATGCCGGCGGCTTGACCAGCCCGCTCTGCAGCGCGGCCGTCGACGGGCGTGCCGCGGACGTCCCGGACGTCCCGTATCCGTACCGCTCCCCCAGCGACTCCCTCGCGATCTTCTCCTGGAGCTTCAGGATTCCCTGGAGCAGCGCCTCGGGGCGGGGCGGGCAGCCGGGGACGTACACGTCGACGGGGATGATCTGGTCGACGCCCTTGGTGACCGAGTAGGAGTCCCAGTACGGGCCCCCGCAGTTGCTGCACGCGCCGAAGGAGATGACGTACTTCGGCTCCGGCATCTGTTCGTACAGGCGTTTCACCGCGGGTGCCATCTTGTCCGTGACCGTGCCGGAGACGACCATCAGGTCGGCCTGGCGGGGGCCCGGGGCGAAGGGGATGACGCCGAGGCGGATGAAGTCGTGGCGGGCCATGGACGCGGCGATGAACTCGATGGCGCAGCAGGCGAGGCCGAAGTTGAAGACCCAGAGGGAGTAGCGGCGGCCCCAGTTGAGGATCACCTTCATCGGCTCGGGGGCGAGGCGGGCGAGGGCGCCCAGCCGTTGCGGCTCCGGAAGCAGCACGGGCTCCGGAGGCAGCACAGGTTCCGGAAGCAGCACGGGCTCCGTGGCGGCGGGGCCGGCCGCAGAGCTCGCGGAGGAGTCGGCGGCGGAGTTCAAGGGGGACTCGGCGGCGGGGTTCACGTCCATGCCAGGACACCCTTCTTGTACGCGTACAGCAGGCCCACGGCGAGGAAGCCGAGGAAGACGAACATCTCGACGAGGGTCGTCGCGCCGTAGCCGGGGGCCGCGAAGACGGTGGCCCACGGGAACAGGAAGATCGAGTCGACGGCGAAGATGACGTAGAGGAAGGCGTAGACGTAGTAGCGGACCTGGGTGTGGGCCCAGCCCTCGCCGACGGGGTCCACTCCGCACTCGTACGTCAGGAGCTTCTCGGGGGTGGGGACCACGGGTCGCAGCAGCCGTCCGGCGCCGAAGGCGACCGCGACGAACAGCACGCCGACGACGGCGAGCAGTCCGACGACCGAGTACGACTGGAAGTAGTCCGCCGCGACGACGGTCGGATCGACGACGGTTGCATCGACGACGGTCGGTTCCGGCACGTCCGCCCCTCACTCCCTGTGAGCACGCTGAACACAGTGGTCACGCTCGACACCACTGTTCGACGATCTGTACGCACGGGAGTCTAGGCCCTGATAAAGGGACGGTAAGCAGCCCGTCACCCAAGGAAAGCCATCGGAAGGGCGGGGGTGGGGTTTTCCCCAGCACGGCGCGGCGGTCCGCCTCATGGCGTGCGGCCCTCTCGCGCGGCACGCTAGCCCATATGACCGAACGCCACTCCTCAGCGAGCCGTGCCGTGATCACCGGCAGAGACGGCGGATCCGACGACGGCCGGCCGCCGCCGGCCCGATTCGCCTACGACGCGCACACCTGGAAGGAGATCGCCCATCTGCTGGCGAATCTCCCGGTGTCGATCCTCGGCTTCGCCTATGTCGTGACGGTGCTGTTCACCGGCTTCTGGCTGACCGTCACGGTGATCGGATTGCCGTTGCTCGCGGCGGGTCTGCTGGGCGCGCGGCAGCTGGGCAAGCTGGAACGGGCGCGGGCCCGGGCGCTGCTCGGGGTGCGGGTGGACGAGCCGAGCCGCCTGCCCTGGCGCACCAGGAACGGTGGCAACGGCTTCTTCGCCCAGCTGTGGATGGGGGTGAAGGATCCCGTGGGCTGGCGGACGGTGCTGTACGACTTCATCCGGCTGCCCTGGGGTGTGCTCACCTTCACCGTCACGCTGACCTCGTTGTTCGTGCTGTGGCCGGTACTGCCGTTCATCGCGCGGGGCCTCGCCAACGTCGACCGGGCGATGGTGCGCGGGCTGCTGTCGCCCTCCGACGAGCTGGAACGCCGTATCGCCGAACTGGAGTCGGACCGGGGGGTCGTGGTGGACGTGGCCGCGTCCGACCTGCGCCGCATCGAGCGGGATCTGCACGACGGGGCGCAGGCCCGGCTCGTCAACCTGGCGATGGGGCTCGGCCTCGCGAAGGAGAAGCTTCTGGAGGACCCGGAGTACGCGCAGGCGATGGTCGCGGAGGCGCATGGCGAGGTGAAGCTGGCGCTCCAGGAGCTGCGGGATCTGGCGCGGGGCATCCATCCCGCCGTACTGACCGACCGCGGACTCGATGCCGCCCTCTCGTCGGTCGCCTCACGCTGCACGGTGCCGGTGAAGGTGACCGCCGGCCTCGACGCGCGGCCCGTCCAGGCGATCGAGGGGATCGCCTACTTCACCGTCTCCGAGTTGCTCCAGAACGTCAGCAAGCACAGCGGGGCGCGGTCGGCGTCGGTCGACGTGTGGCGGTCGCAGGACCGGCTGCTGATCCAGGTGTGGGACGACGGCCGCGGCGGAGCCCGGCTCGACGGCGGCACCGGGATGCGCGGGCTAGCGGAGCGCCTCGATGCGGTCGACGGGCTGTTCGTCATCGACTCGCCGCCGGGCGGGCCGACGGTCGTCACGGCGGAGCTGCCGTGGCGGGACCGGGCCGCGGACAAGAGGTAGGGAAAACCCCCCTTCCAAGACGCCGACGGCCTCCATGGTCCGTCGACCTGCGGCCCAGCAGGGTGGAGGTACGACACGACAGGCGCGGGACGAGAGAAGAAGGACGACGTCGATGGCCACGGACTACGGGTACGACAGTGGGCTCGGGTTCCCCGGGACGGGACGGCGGCACCGGGTGCCGGCCGGGCTGCGGGCGCCGTTCGAGGGGCGGACCTGGCGGGAGTTCGGCTATGTGCTGCTGAGCCTGCCGATCAGCATCGTGATGTTCACGTACGCCGTCACGATGATCTCGCTCGGCGCGGGTCTGCTCGTGACCTTCCTCGGGATTCCGGTCTTCGCGGCCGGGCTCGCCGGGTGCCGCGGGCTCGGGGCGCTTGAGCGGGCGCGGGCGCGGGGGCTGCTGGGTCTGGAGGTCGGCGATCCGGAGCCGCTGAGGATGCGGAAGTCCGGGTTCATGGCGTGGATGGGGGCGGTGCTCAAGAGCGGGACGTCGTGGCGGACGCTGCTGTACTCCGTGCTGCACCTGCCCTGGGCGGTTTTCTCCTTCGTCGTCGCGGTGAACTTCTGGGTCTACGGCTTGGCGCTGCTGACGTATCCGCTGTGGTTCTGGGTCTTCCCGGCGTACGTCGGTCAGGACGGGCTCCAGCTCTACGGCGACCAGACCCACCACATCTATCTGAACAACCCGTTCGAGATCGGCGTGACCGCGCTGGTGGGACTGTTGTTCACGCTGGCCACGCCGTGGATCGTGCGGGCGCTGACGACGGTGGACCGGGTGATGGTGCACGGGCTGCTGGGGCCGACCCGGCTGTCGGCGCGGGTGGTGGAGCTGGAGTCGGACCGGGGGGTCGTGGTGGACACGGCTGCGGCGGATCTGCGGCGCATCGAGCGGGATCTGCACGACGGGGCGCAGGCCCGGCTGGTGGCGCTGGCGATGGATCTGGGGCTGGCGAAGGAGAAGCTCACGGAGGATCCGCAGGCCGCGGCGCGGATGGTGGACGAGGCGCACGGTGAGGTGAAGACGGCGCTTCAGGAGCTGCGGGATCTGGCGCGGGGGATTCATCCGGCGGTGCTGACCGACCGGGGGCTGGACGCCGCGCTGTCCTCGGTGGCGTCCCGGTGCACGGTGCCGGTGCAGGTGGAGGTGGATCTGCCCTCGCGGCCGGCGCCGGCGATCGAGGGGATCGCGTACTTCACGGTGTCCGAGCTGTTGCAGAACATCAGCAAGCACTCCCGGGCGACGTTCGCCGCGGTGGATGTGTGGCGGGTGGAGGACCGGCTGCTGCTGCAGGTCGTGGACAACGGCGTGGGCGGGGCCGATGTGTCCTCCGGGTCCGGGCTCGCGGGCCTCGCGGAACGGTTGGACGCGGTCGACGGGATCCTGGTGGTGGACTCACCGGCCGGGGGGCCCACCCGGGTGACGGCGGAGCTGCCCTGGCGGAGCGAGCGGGTGTGACGGGTTGTTGTCGGTGAGGGGGCGGCGGGGGGGGGTTTGTCCCCCCCCCCCCCCCCCCCCAAACCCCCCACGGGGGGGACCCCCCGCCCGCCCCCCGGGGGGGCGGGCCCCGCCCGCCCCCCGAGCCCCCCCACGCCGCGTGG
>NZ_JBHVYZ010000081.1:0-8841 GCF_042880295.1 Streptomyces sp. NPDC058307 | reverse complement strand
GCAGGGGGTGGGGGTGGGGTGGTTTGGTGTTTTTTGGGGGGGGGGGGGGGGGGGGGTTTTTCCCCCCCCCGCCGCCCCTACCCATTCCCGTCCCAAGGGGCTGCCGCCCCTTCGACCCCGCGGGGGCTGCGCGCCCGACCTCCCTACGGTCCCCCCATCGGGTTCGCCCCGGACCTCGTCGGCCCGAAGGACCCGCCGTCCTCAGACGCCGGCCGGGCTGAGAGATGTGGCCTGCGAGGCAGAAGGTGGCCCGCGCAGACGCGTAAGGCTCTGCTGCGAGAGACTGCCCCCTGCCTGGCTTCTCGCATGGGGCGCGCTCGGGCGGAGTGCCTCCCGGGGGAGGCCTGTCGCCCGGGCGGGGCGCTCCCGGCTGCACGCCCCGCCGGGGCAGGCGCCGCCGACAGGCACCCGGATACGCGCCACCGCGCAGCCCCACGGGCGTGGAAGCCTGAGGCCGGGCCCTCTCCGCTGCCCGCGCCGCCGGGTACGCCCCGCCGGGACAGCAACCGCCGACAGGCACCCCGGATACGCACCACCGCGCAGCCCCACCGGCGTGGAAGCCTGACGCCCGGGCACTCCCGGCTGCACGCGCCGCCGGCGTACGCCCCGCCGGACAGGCACCCCGGGTACGCGCCGCCGGAACAGGCACCGCCTGCAGGCACCCCGGGCAGGCACCGCCGCGCAGCCCCCGGGCAGGACTCGCATCCTCCGTCCGCCGGCGCCCCCCGCCGCGCCTGCGGCCGCCGAACCTGGCCGGATTCCGAGCGTGGACCCTCTCTTTCGGGGCTTTGTTCGGATTCAGGGGGCCCTATTCCCGTTGCCCGCGCCCGCCCGCATCCGAATGCTGGAATGCTGGACTTGTCCAGCAAGTGGGCAGGCAGTGGGCTGGGGGGCCGAGAGTCGTGGAGGACAGGGTGCGGGTGGTCATCGCCGAGGATTCAGTGCTGCTGAGGGAGGGCCTGACCCGGTTGCTGACCGACCGCGGGCACGACGTCGTGGCCGGTGTGGGCGACGGGGAGGCACTGATCAAGACCATCGGTGAGCTGGACGCCCAGGGCGAGCTGCCCGACGTCGTGGTCGCCGATGTGCGGATGCCTCCGACGCACACGGACGAAGGCGTACGAGCCGCCGTACAGCTACGCAAGGCACATCCCGGTCTCGGGGTACTCGTACTGTCGCAGTACGTGGAGGAGCGGTACGCCACCGAGCTGCTGGCCGGGTCCAGTCGCGGGGTGGGGTATCTGCTCAAGGACCGGGTCGCGGAGGTGCGTGAGTTCGTGGACGCGGTGGTGCGGGTGGCCGAGGGCGGCACCGCCCTCGACCCCGAGGTGGTCGCTCAGCTGCTGGGACGCAGCCGGAAGCAGGACGTGCTCGCCCATCTCACTCCCCGGGAGCGGGAGGTCCTGGGGCTCATGGCCGAGGGGCGCACCAATTCGGCGATCGCGCGGCAGCTCGTCGTGAGCGACGGGGCCGTGGAGAAGCACGTCAGCAACATCTTCCTGAAGCTCGGGCTGTCCCCGAGCGACGGGGACCACCGGCGGGTGCTGGCGGTACTGACCTACCTGAACTCATGAACATCTGACACCGTGTCAGATCAGCGGACGGACCGAGAACCGAGAACGATGAGGGAGCGTCTTCAAGGAAAGCGCCGGGGGGCGAGTAAGTCGTGACAAGTCAGGTCTTTGAATCGTCTCAAATCGACGTCCATCATGCGAATGGCCGAGGGAAGGCGACCCCCGCGGTCGTAGGGTTGATCCTGGGAAGGCCTGCGGGAAGGCCGCTCCCGAACAGCCGCCCAGAGGGAGGTCCAGTTCAGTGACCAGTCAGGTCAGCAGCCCAGCGGAGCAGGCCGACGAAGCCGTCGTGGGAGAGCAGCGCAAAGAGGCCGGCGTGAAGGACGTCCGCCGCCTCGACCGGGTGATCATTCGTTTCGCGGGCGACTCCGGGGACGGGATGCAGCTCACCGGGGACCGTTTCACCTCGGAGACCGCGTCCTTCGGCAACGACCTGTCCACCCTTCCCAACTTCCCCGCCGAGATCCGGGCCCCTGCCGGAACCCTGCCGGGTGTCTCCTCCTTCCAGCTCCACTTCGCCGACCACGACATCCTCACGCCGGGTGACGCGCCGAATGTGCTCGTGGCCATGAACCCGGCCGCCCTCAAGGCCAACATCGCCGATCTGCCGCGCGGTGCGGAGATCATCGTCAACACGGACGAGTTCACCAAACGGGCGATGCAGAAGGTGGGGTACGCGGCCTCGCCGCTGGAGGATGGCTCGCTCGACGGGTACAGCCTTCATCCGGTTCCCCTGACCACGCTGACCGTCGAGGCCCTCAAGGATTTCGACCTCAGTCGCAAGGAGGCCGAGCGCAGCAAGAACATGTTCGCGCTCGGCCTCTTGTCGTGGATGTACCACCGGCCCACCGAGGGCACGGAGAAGTTTCTGCGGACCAAGTTCGCGAAGAAGCCGGAGATCGCCGAGGCGAACCTGGCGGCGTACCGGGCCGGCTGGAACTTCGGTGAGACGACCGAGGACTTCGCCGTCTCCTACGAGATCGCCCCGGCCACGAAGGCCTTCCCAGTCGGCACCTACCGCAACATCTCCGGGAACCTCGCCCTGTCCTACGGGCTGGTCGCCGCGTCCCGTCAGGCGGACCTGCCGTTGTTCCTGGGCTCGTACCCGATCACTCCGGCCTCGGACATCCTGCACGAGCTGAGCAAGCACAAGAACTTCGGCGTACGGACCTTCCAGGCCGAGGACGAGATCGCGGGCATCGGCGCGGCCCTGGGCGCGGCCTTCGGCGGCTCGCTCGCGGTGACGACGACCTCCGGTCCGGGCGTGGCCCTGAAGTCGGAGACGATCGGTCTCGCGGTCTCCCTGGAGCTGCCGCTCCTGGTCATCGACATCCAGAGAGGCGGGCCGTCCACCGGTCTGCCGACCAAGACCGAGCAGGCGGACCTGCTGCAGGCGATGTTCGGGCGCAACGGCGAGGCGCCGGTGCCGATCGTCGCCCCCTGCACCCCGGCCGACTGCTTCGACGCGGCACTGGAGGCCGCCCGGATCGCGCTGACGTACCGCACGCCGGTGATGCTGCTGTCGGACGGCTACCTGGCCAACGGCTCGGAGCCCTGGCGGATCCCGGAACTCGACGAACTCCCGGACCTGAGCGTGCAGTTCGCGCAGGGGCCGAACCACACCCTGGACGACGGCACCGAGGTCTTCTGGCCGTACAAGCGCGACCCGCAGACCCTCGCCCGCCCCTGGGCCGTCCCCGGCACACCCGGTCTCGAACACCGCATCGGCGGGATCGAGAAGGAGGACGGGTCGGGCAACATCTCCTACGCCCCGGCCAACCACGACTTCATGGTCCGTACCCGCCAGGCCAAGATCGACGGGATCGACGTACCGGATCTGCAAGTGGACGATCCGCACGAGGCGCGCACGCTGGTGCTGGGCTGGGGATCGACGTACGGCCCCATCACGGCGGCGGTACGGCGCCTGCGGACGGCCGGCGAGTCGATCGCGCAGGCACACCTGCGCCACCTCAACCCCTTCCCACGCAACCTGGGCGCGGTGCTGAAGGCGTACGACAAGGTCGTCATCCCGGAGATGAACCTCGGGCAGCTCGCCACCCTGGTCCGGGCGAAGTACCTGGTCGACGCGCACAGCTACAACCAGGTCAACGGCATGCCGTTCAAGGCCGAACAGCTCGCCACGGCTCTCAAGGAGGCCATCGATGGCTGAGACGTCCACGGAAGGCACGGGCACGATCGAGGCACTCCAGCTCGTCCCCAAGGCCGAGGCGCGCCAGAGCATGAAGGACTTCAAGAGCGACCAGGAAGTCCGCTGGTGCCCCGGCTGCGGTGACTACGCGATCCTGGCCGCCGTACAGGGCTTCATGCCGGAGCTGGGGCTGGCCAAGGAGAACATCGTCTTCGTCTCGGGCATCGGCTGCTCGTCACGGTTCCCGTACTACATGAACACGTACGGCATGCACTCCATCCACGGGCGGGCACCGGCGATCGCGACCGGTCTGGCCGCGAGCAGGCGGGACCTGAGTGTATGGGTCGTCACCGGTGACGGCGACGCGCTGTCCATCGGCGGCAACCACCTGATCCACGCCCTGCGCCGCAACGTCAACCTGAAGATCCTGCTGTTCAACAACCGGATCTACGGCCTGACGAAGGGCCAGTACTCCCCCACCTCCGAGGTCGGCAAGATCACGAAGTCGACGCCGATGGGGTCGCTGGACGCCCCCTTCAACCCGGTGTCCCTGGCCATCGGCGCGGAGGCGTCCTTCGTGGCGCGGACGGTGGACTCGGACCGCAAGCACCTCACGTCGGTGCTGCGTCAGGCGGCCGCTCACCCCGGCACCGCGCTGATCGAGATCTACCAGAACTGCAACATCTTCAACGACGGCGCCTTCGAGGCCCTGAAGGACAATCAGCAGGCCGAGGAGGCGGTGATCCGGCTGGAACACGGTCAGCCGATCCGCTTCGGCGCGGACCTCTCCAAGGGCGTGGTGCGGGACGCGGCGACGGGTGACCTGAAGGTGGTGCCGGTGACCGCGTCCAACGAGGCGGAGATCCTCGTCCACGACGCGCACTCCGCGTCCCCGACGACGGCGTTCGCCCTGTCCCGCCTGGCCGACCCGGACACGCTGCACCACACACCGATCGGGGTGTTCCGGTCGGTGACCCGGCCGGTGTACGACACGCAGATGGCGGACCAGCTGGACGCCGCGATCGAGCAGAACGGCAAGGGGGATCTGGGAGCGTTGCTGGCCGGGGGTGACACCTGGACGGTGGTCGGGTAGTCCCCGGCCGACGGAGACGACACAGGGCCCGGACGCCACTCGGCTTCCGGGCCCTTTCCGTCATGCGTCGGGGATGTCCCGTTTGGCGCGGAGCAGGGTGTCACGGGTGATCACGACGATGCGTTCGTAGTCGGCCCGAGCGGCGTCCGACGGGAGCAGCGCGTCCAGCTCTTCGGTGCGGTCGGTACCGATGACCGCGAAGCTCCCGTCACTCAGCTCGAAGAGATCCGGACAGGTTTCCATCGTTCCGCTGCCCCGCAGCTTGGGTGGGTCTCCGAGACGGCGAACGATGCTCACTGACACCTGCGGGCTCCCTCTGTACGTCCCCTCTTGCCGGCGGCTGCCCGGACGTGTCGAAGGAGCAGGCACACCCAGGCCCGCTGAGCGACAGCGCAGGATCAGCACGCAGCGGAGAAGGGCCACTGGATCTGAAAGTGCCGACGGACGCGAGAGAGCCCTTCCGCGTCGCGGCGGCGTCACACCGCATTCGGCCGACCGTTACAGAGTGACACATGTTCCGCAAATTACGTAACTTGCTGTAACCATGTCGCCCTGTGTCCTTGTCTGCAATTGAGCCCCATGTCGCAGCGACAAGTCGACAGTCACCGACAAAGCGGCATTCAGGACCCTTGCCCCCCTGCATCCGGCCCCACGATCCACCACTCCTCGGGTTCGTCCGCCAGCTCCTCGATCATCACGTCGACGACCTCACCGACCCGCGCCTCCGTCGACTCGGCGGGCAGGGACCTGCGGTGCTCGATGGTGCGGTCCCAGTACTCGGCGAACAGCTTGTTGCGGCACAGGACCCGCAGATGTCCGACGAGTTCGTTCCAGGTGTACATCCCGATCTGGTGGGCCATCAAGAGACTTCCGTACTCCCGGTTGGCGAAGATCATCTGCCGTCGCTTGACCTCGGACAGGCCCGTCAGGGTGCTCCCCGCGTCGGCGAGCGACGGATCGTCGATCGCCCGGTCCATCTGCTCCAGGGTGAGCCGGTACTGCTGGATCAGATTCGCCCGGTGAATCTCCTCCGTCATCAGCCTGAGCTGACCGAGCAGTTCCAGCAGGACGTCCTCCTGGTGTCGCCGCCGCGAGCCCCGGGTGAAGAAGGCTCGCATCAGGCCGCGTCCCGAAGCGACAGCAGAACCGATCCTGCTGCGGCGGACGGCCGGAGTCTGTGTGGCCATGTCAAGGCATCCCCCTGGATCCGGTGACCGTGCGCCGTGAGGTGGCATGGCGGGTCGGCACACGGTGGGCGTGGCACTCCGCATCCAGCGTGCCCGTCGACTCAAGTCGGCGCGGGAGGCGGAGAGGGGGCGCATGGAAGGATGCGTCTCGCATGTCGACCGAAGCCCTGACGCATGTGTGCCCCCTGGCGCCGTGTACATGCCTTCAGGCGAACCCACCGAGATGCGTCAGCCCTGCTCAGATCCCCTCTTCCGCGCGTCGTACACCTCCCGCGCCTCCTGCACCGCCCCCATCCTCCTCGAAGTCCACTCCGCCAGCCCCCGTACCTGTTCCGCCGCCTCGCGGCCGAGGTCGGTCAGGGAGTAGTCGACTCGCGGTGGGATCACCGGCTTGGCGTCGCGGTGGACCAGGCCGTCACGCTCCAGGGTCTGGAGGGTCTGGGTCAGCATCTTCTCGCTCACCCGGCCGATCGCCCGGCGGAGTTCGCTGAAGCGGTGCGGGCGGTCCATGAGCTGGATCAGGACCAGGACGCCCCAGCGGCTCGTCACGTGTTCCAGGACGAGGCGGTGGGGGCACATCGCCTCGTCCGACACGTTCAGGGCCTGCTTGTTACTTACTGTCATGCCAGTACCTTACTTCAAAGTGGGTACTTTCGCAGAGTTAGCGCTTCACCTATGGTTAGTGTCACCGCACCCCACAAGGAGATCGCACATCATGAGCATCGTCGTCACCGGAGCCACCGGAAACCTCGGCCGCCACGTCGTCGAGCAGCTGCTCGAGAAGGTTCCGGCCGAGCAGATCACCGCCGTCGTCCGCACCCCGGAGAAGGCCGCCGACTTCGCGGCGAAGGGCGTGAAGATAGCGGTCGCCGACTACAACACCCCCGAGACCTTCGACAAGGTCTTCGCGGCCGGCGACAAGGTGCTGCTGATCTCCGGCAACGAGTTCGAAAAGGGCCGCCCCGCCCAGCACCAGGTCGTCATCGACGCCGCCAAGGCCGCGGGCGTCGCGCTCCTCGCGTACACCAGCGCCCCGGGCAGCCTGACGGCCGCACTCGCGGACGACCACCGGGCCACCGAGGAGGCCCTCCTCACCTCCGGCGTGACCTACTCGCTGCTGCGCAACGGCTGGTACAACGAGAACTACACCGAGAACCTCGCCCCCGCCCTGGAGTACGGCGCCGTCGTCCAGGCCGCCGGTGACGGCCGTGTCTCCACCGCCTCGCGCGCCGACTACGCGGCCGCCGCCGTGGCCGTGCTGACCGGCGAGGGGCACGAGAACACGACGTACGAGCTCGGTGGCGACGAGCCCTGGGGCTTCGCCGAGTACGCGGCCGAGCTGAGCCGGCAGACCGGCAAGGAGATCGTCTACAACGCCGTGTCCGTCGACGACTACATCGGGATCCTGACCGGTGCCGGACTGCCCGCCCCCTTCGCCGCGACCCTCGCCGGCGTCGACGCCTCCATCGAGAAGGGCGAACTGGTCGTCACCTCCGGCGACCTGGCCCGGCTGACCGGCCGCCCGGCCACCCCGATCGCCGCGTCGATCGAGGCCGCGCTCAAGGGCTGATACTCCCCCAACGGGCCCTTGGGCGCTCCACCCCCGGCTGTCATGACCGTATAGCGATACGGGCATGACAGCCGGGGGTACTCGGCGTTACCTTCGGGCAGGCGAGGACAGCGCGAGGAGGAGAGTCCGTGAAGTCGAGGGGCGAGCGGCACATAGGTCTGCTGAACGGCTTCGCCGCGTACGGGATGTGGGGGCTCGTGCCCCTGTTCTGGCCGCTGCTCAAGCCCGCCGGGGCCGCCGAGATCCTCGCCCACCGGATGGTGTGGTCGCTGCTCTTCGTGGCCGTCGCGCTCCTGGTCGTACGGCGCCGGGCCTGGGCCGGTGAGCTGCTGCGGCAGCCCCGGAAGCTGGCGCTGATCACCGTGGCCGCCGCCGTCATCACCGTGAACTGGGGCGTCTACATCTGGGCCGTCAACAGCGGTCACGTGGTCGAGGCCTCCCTCGGGTACTTCATCAACCCGCTCGTCACCATCGCGATGGGTGTGCTGCTGCTCAAGGAGCGGCTGCGGCGGGTGCAGTGGGCGGCGGTCGGGATCGGGACCGCCGCGGTGCTCGTCCTGACCGTCGGATACGGCCGGCCGCCGTGGATCTCCCTCACACTCGCCTTCTCCTTCGCCACGTACGGCCTGGTCAAGAAGAAGGTCAACCTCGGCGGGGTCGAGTCGCTGGCCGCCGAGACCGCGATCCAGTTCCTGCCCGCGCTCGGCTACCTGCTGTGGCTGGGCTCGCGGGGCGACCTCAGCTTCGCCTCCGAGGGCCCGGGGCACGCGGCGCTGCTCGCCTCGACCGGCGTCGTCACCGCGCTCCCGCTGGTCTGCTTCGGCGCGGCGGCGATCCGCGTGCCGCTGTCCACGCTGGGACTGCTCCAGTACATGGCCCCGGTCTTCCAGTTCCTGCTCGGCATCTTCTACTTCCACGAGGCCATGCCGCCGGAGCGCTGGGCCGGGTTCGCGCTGGTCTGGCTGGCGTTGACGCTGCTCACCTGGGACGCCCTGCGCACCGCGCGGACGGCCAGGAGGGAGATCACGAGGCCCAGCGCCACCATGACGACGGGCACGGTCGGCGCCGTACGGAAGGCGGAGAGCCTGGCCCCGGGTCCGGAGTCGCCGGCCTCGCCCCGCGCCAGGCCGTAGACCGGCGTCACCGCCTGAGAGCGCGGCGGCCCGGTCGGCCTAGGGCCGACGGGCGGCCGAGGCGGTGTCAGCGGGGCCGGTGATGCTCCTATTGCCTGTCAAGCGGCTTGGAGCCAGTCGCGGTAGGCGTGGGCG
>NZ_JBHVYZ010000080.1:0-37178 GCF_042880295.1 Streptomyces sp. NPDC058307 | reverse complement strand
CCGACGATCTGGGGCGAGCCCCAGCCCCAGGTGTTGCCGCCCAGCGAGGCCACCAGCACCAGACACGTGGCGACGGCGGCGATGAGGAAGGTCCCCAGGTAGTCGATGACGTGCTTCGTCGACTTGCGGGGAATGCGCAGCACCACGGCGATCACGGCCAGCGCGACCACACCGACCGGAAGGTTGACGTAGAACACCCACCGCCAGCTCAGATGCTCGGTGAACAGCCCGCCCAGCAGCGGTCCGAGCACGCTCGTGGCCCCGAACACCGCTCCGAACAGCCCCTGGTAGCGGCCCCGTTCGCGCGGCGGGACGAGATCGCCGACGATCGCCATCGACAGCACCATCAGTCCGCCGCCGCCCAGCCCCTGCAGCGCCCGGAAGGCGATCAGCTGGGTCATGTCCTGGGACATGCCGCACAACGCCGACCCGATCAGGAAGATCACGATCGCGGTCTGGAAGAGCCGCTTGCGCCCGTACTGGTCCCCGAGCTTGCCCCACAGCGGCGTGGCGGCCGTGGACGCCAGCAGATACGCGGTCACCACCCAGGACAGATGCTCCATGCCACCGAGGTCGCTGACGATGGTGGGCAGCGCGGTGGACACGATCGTCTGGTCCAGCGCGGCGAGCAGCATGCCGAGCAGCAGGGCCCCGATCGAGACGAGGACGTTTCCGGACACATGGCGTTCTCTCGTGTCTCGCACATCCTCCGTCATACCGTGCGCATCCGCGGCCATGAAGACCTCCCGTGGCTCTCGTTTACTTCCCCATCGTGGTCGTTGTGACCGTTTACGGCCTGTTGAGTCCTGTTGGAAGCCGATATTCCGGGGGCTTCCGAAAGTCGGCTGTGGGCGGGGTCTGCATAATCTCTGGAGATTCTGAGGGGAGGGACGAACACATGGCGGAGTCGAACGGCCATCTGTGCCCGGAGTGCGGGGCACCGAGAGGGCCCGACAACACCCCGTCCTGCGGCTGCACCCAGCGCGCGTCGGACGCACTGCGGGACGCGCGTACGGCGGAGGCGGCCGCGGCGGAGGACTTCGATCCGCTGCGCATACGGCCGTACGTGGAGCTGGACGACGAGACCGCACCGGTGCGAAGGGTGCCCCGATCGGACGCGACGATGCCGCTGCGCTCGCTGGCACCGCCACCGGTCACCCCGAATGCCACCGATCTGAACCTGTTCGAGGTGGAGGCCGAGCCCTCCGCACCCGGCCCGACCACCCCCGCGCCGCCGCGCGGCACCCGACGCCGTGTCGCCCTTCTCGCCACCGCCGGGGCGGTCGTGGCCGTGGTCGCCGCGGCGGGGTTCGCCAGCGGGCTGTTCGCGTACGAGTCGCCGTCGCGGGACGAGGCCGCGCCGCAGGACGTACGCCCGGCGGTCCCGGACGCGACGACGACCCCGGCGTCGGCGCCCCCGTCCACGGCGACGGCGTCGTTACGGCCGTCCTCCGCGCCCCCGCCCGCCAAGGCGAGCGCGAGCCCGTCGGCCTCCCCGTCCCCGTCGAGGTCCAGCGCCTCCCCCAGCCCGTCCCGGTCGGCCGGCCCCTCGGCGACCCCGTCGGCCCCCGCCACGTCGGCTCCGGTGGCCGGGTCCGACGCGGCGCGCGAGGGGAACCCACCGGTCCTGCGGCGGGGCTCCGAGGGCCCCGAGGTGGTCGAACTCGAACTGCGGCTCACCCAGGTCGGGCTGTACTCACGCAAGGCGAGCGGGCACTACAACGAGGGGGTCGAGGACGCGGTCTCCGCGTACCAGTGGCAGCGGGGGATCCAGGTGCCGGAACACGGGGTGTACGACCTGACGACCCGGCAGCGCCTGGAATCGGAGACGACCGAGCCGTAGGTCGTCCTCGGGCACGGATCCGGGGAGGCCGGTCCCGCAGCCGCAGCTGCAACAGACCCCCGCATACGTAGAGGCGGGCCCCACCTGACCACCCACCAACAGCCGCAGCCGTAGGCCGTTCCGCGGGCACGGTCCGGTGGAGGCCGGCGCACAACGTGGTCGCGCACGCGCGGTGGTGCCGGGGACCGTGGGGGTCGCGCCCAGGCGGCGGCAGCCGCACCGGACCCGGCCCCCCGGGAACACACATCTACCCGACGTGGATCCCCAGCGTGCCGTCCTCCCGCGCTTCCACCCTCACCCGGGTCAGGTCCCGCACCACGACGTCCGGTCCGTGTACGCCCGCGCGTGGGCCGACTCCCACGACCCGCATCCCGGCCGCCTTGCCCGCCGCGATCCCCGCCCCGGAGTCCTCGAAGACCACGCACTCCGAAGGTGCCACGCCCAGCTCCGCCGCACCCTTGAGGAACCCCTCGGGGTCGGGCTTGCTCGCCCCGACGGACTCGGCGGTGACTCGGACGTCGGGCAGTTCGAGACCCGCGGCCGCCATCCGGGCCGTGGACAGCGGGACGTCGGCCGAGGTCACCAGCGCGTGGGGCAGCCCGCGCAGGGAGGCCAGGAACTCCGGCGCCCCCGGTATCGCCATCACGCCGTCCATGTCCGCGGTCTCCTCGGCGAGCATGCGCGCGTTGTCCGCGAGGTTCTGCTCCACGGGCCGGTCGGGCAGCAGGACCGCCATCGACGCGTGCCCCTGGCGGCCGTGGACGACCTTCATGACCTCGTCGCCGTCCAGCCCGTGCTGTGCGGCCCAGCGGCGCCAGATGCGTTCCACGACGGCGTCGGAGTTGACGAGGGTTCCGTCCATGTCGAGCAGGAGGGCGCGGGCGGTGAGCACGGTGGGGGCGGCGGTGGCCGTCATCGGCAGCTCCAGGACGCGGGACGGGGGCTTCGGAGGTGGCGGCGGTGTCTCCCCGCATCCCCCGGAGGGACAAGGTGGCCCCGCCCGCCGGTCAGGGAGAACGAGCGGGAGCCACTTTGTTTCTCTACGGTACAAAACCGGGCCGGTTCCCGCCACCATCCCCCGCAGATCCCCCGGAGACCGCCCGGCACAGTTCACTCACCGTTCAGCTCATCCGGACACGGCCTCCCACAGGCTCCACAGCCCGAGCGCCAACATGAGCAGCGCCGCGACCTTGGTGATCAGCTTCAGCGGAACCCGCTTCATCAGCGCCTTTCCGCCGACGATCCCGAGACCCGCAACCGCCCACAGTGCGAGCACCGCGCCGAGGCCGACGGAGAGCGGATCGTCGTATCGGGCCGCGAGGTTCGCCGTCATGATCTGGGTCAGGTCCCCGAACTCGGCGACCAGGATGAGCATGAACCCGGCCCCGGCGACCTTCCAGAAGGACTGGTCCTCGGGCTTGCGGATCTCCTCGTCGCCGTCGTCCTTCTTGAACAGCAGCACGGCCGCGCCGCCGAGGAAGAGCACGCCGGTCACCGCCTGCACGATCTGCTGCGGCAGCAGGGTCAGCACACTGCCGGCCGCCACGGCGAGCGCGACATGCAGCGCGAAGGCGGCGGCGACGCCGGCGAAGACGTAGGAGGCTCGGTAACGGGTGCCGAGGACGAGGCCGGCGAGCGCGGTCTTGTCGGGCAGTTCGGCGAGGAAGACGACGCCGAACACGACGGCCGTCACGGTCAGGCTGATCAAGGGTCCTCAATCGGTCGGGGCCGCCCCACCGAGAGTGTTCCTGCGAAACGACGCCTCGGCACGGCAGCACACAGTCAGTGCACTACTGGCCGAAGGTCTCGCTGGCCGATCCCTGAAGACCTGCCTCCGGGCGCCGGCTCAGACGAGCTGAGCAGTATGTCGACGGTCCGGCGAAGAGCTACTCCCCTTCAACGCCCTCCATCGTACGTGATCGTTTCGTGGCACATCTTGGCGCACGACCTTGCCGTACCCCTTGTCGTGTCATGTACGCGTCACTAACTTCTCACCGTACGCACATCTCCCCGCAACACACAGCCGCGAGCATTCGACCGCTCGCACTCCAACGCCCCCGCCCCCCAAGGGAGTTCGCATGCCGAAGTTCTACGCGCGTCGACGGTTGAGCATACTCGCCGCGCTGACCGGTCTCATAGCCTCCGTCGGACTCTTCAACGGTCCGACCGCCTCCGCCGCCCTCCCCACCCCGGTCAGCGCCGCCACCGCCCGCACCTACCTCGCCTCGCTCACCGTGGCGACGGAGAACCGCACCGGCTACGCCCGGGACCTGTTCCCGACGTGGATCACCATCAGCGGCACCTGCAACACCCGGGAGTACATCCTCAAGCGGGACGGCTCGAACGTCGTCACCAACTCCGCCTGCACCGCCACCAGCGGCAGCTGGTACTCCCCGTACGACGGCGCCACCTGGACCGCCGCCTCCGACCTCGACATCGACCACCTGGTCCCGCTCGCCGAGGCCTGGGACTCCGGCGCGAGCGCCTGGACCACCGCCCAGCGCCAGGCCTTCGCCAACGACGTCACCCGCCCGCAGCTGATCGCCGTCACGGACAACGTGAACCAGTCCAAGAGCGACCAGGACCCGGCCGAGTGGATGCCGTCGGTCACCTCGTACCGCTGCACCTACGTCCGCGCCTGGGTCCAGGTGAAGTACTACTACGACCTCTCCGTCGACTCCGCCGAGAAGAGCGCGCTCACGAGCTACCTCGCCAACTGCTGACCGATTCCGCGCCGGAATCTCCCCGCAGGCCTCGGTCGTTCCGTACCGTACGGGGCGACGGAGGAGGATCACGTGGCGGATCTGCGGGTGGGACCACTGCTCAGGTACGTCGACGGCTCGTCCGCGACCGTGTGGGTCGAGACGAGCCGTCCGTGCACCGCCGAGGTGCGCTGCTCGGACGGGACCGGGGGTGACGCCCCCAGCTTCCAGATCGCGGGCCACCACTACGCCCTCGTCCCGGTCGACGGCCTCTCCCCCGGCACCGAGCGGTCGTACGAGGTGTTCCTGGACGGCACACGCGTGTGGCCGCCGCCCGACTCGCCCTTCCCGCCCTCCCTGATCCACACGCCCACCGAGGAGGCGCCCGTCCGCGTCGCCTTCGGCTCCTGCCGCTGGGCCGCGCCCCCGAAGGGCGAGAAGGACCCCGTGGGCCCCGACGCCCTCGACACCCTCGCGGCCCGTCTCGCCGCCGAGCCGGAGGGCGAACGGCCGGACGTCCTCGTCCTGCTGGGCGACCAGGTCTACGCCGACGAGACCTCCCGGGCCACGCAGAGCTGGCTGGCCGCGCGCCGTGACCTGAGCGAGGCGCCGGGCAGCCAGGTGGCGGACTACGAGGAGTACACCCACCTCTACTACGAGTCCTGGCTCGACCCCGAGGTGCGCTGGCTGCTGTCCACCGTGCCCAGCTGCATGATCTTCGACGACCACGATGTCATCGACGACTGGAACACCTCCGCCGCCTGGGTCGAGGACATGCGCGCCCTCCCGTGGTGGCGGGAGCGGTTGCTGAGCGGGCTGATGTCGTACTGGGTCTACCAGCACATCGGCAACCTCGCGCCGGCCGAACTGGCCGCCGACCCGCTCTACGCCGCCGTACGCCGATCCCCGGACGGCACCGACGAGTTGCGCGCCTTCGCCTGCCGGGCCGAGGCCGACGCGGCCTCCGTGCGCTGGAGTTACCGGCGCGACTTCGGCCGGACGCGGCTGCTCATGGTGGACTCCCGCGCGGCCCGCGTCCTCGACGAGCAGAACCGCTCGATGCTGGACCCCGGCGAGGCCGAGTGGCTGCGCGGACAGGCGCTGGAGGAGCGCGCCTCCTACGACCACCTCCTGATCGGCACCTCGCTGCCCTGGCTGCTGCCGCATCTGGTGCACGACGCCGAGGCCTGGGACGCCGCGCTGTGCCGGGGAGACCGCGGGGCACGCTGGGCCCGGTTCGGGGAGGATCTGCGGCGCAAGGCGGACCTGGAGCACTGGGCGGCGTTCCCGGAGTCCTTCGCGGCGCTGGCGGATCTGATCGCCGAGGTGGGTTCGGGGCCCGAGGCGCCGGCGACGGTGCTGGTGCTGGTGCTGTCGGGGGACGTGCACCACGCGTACGTGGCCGAGCCGACGTGGCACTCCGGCGGACCGGACGCCCGCGTCCTCCAGCTCACCTGCTCGCCCGTCCACAACTCCGTGCCCGGCTACATCCGGTTCGGCTTCCGCTTCGGCTGGAGCGCGGCGGCGCGGGCGCTCGGGCGGGGGCTCGCCCGGCACGGACGCTGTGCGCGACCGCCGGTCTCCTGGCGGCACACGGGCGGCCCCTGGTTCGGCAACCAGCTCATGACCCTGACGCTGAACGGCCGTTCGGCGCGGCTGCGGCTGGACCATGCGCGGGATTCGGGCGAGGGCCGGACACGGCTGGTGACGGTCTCGGAGTCCGAACTCACCGGGAAGAGCGGACGCGAGGCGTCCCGGCTCACCAGGTGACCGGGCCCCGACAGGCCGGCACCCGTGTGGATTCGGACACACTTTCGGAAGCCGGTGCGAGGTCCCCAGAGCCCCTCCACATGCGGCTGGAGGTGGAACGGAAGGGACTGCAGAGGCAAACTGATGGCTAAATGTTGAACTTGAAAGCATTGCTGGGGCGCCCCTACCGTGGAGGGCTGATTCGGTCCCATCCCCCTGGGGCGACCCCCCTGTGGGACCGACCCGACCGAAGGAGTCCCCCACAATGACCGGACGCCTGAACAGCGCCCAGCCATACGCCCTCGGCCTGTACCGCATCGTCGTCGGCCTGCTCTTCCTCTGTCATGGCGCCGCCTCCCTCTTCGGTGTCCTCGGCGGTGCCGCGGGCACCGACGGCGGCACCCTCGAACCGGGCACCTGGCCCGGCTGGTACGCGTCCGTGATCCAGCTCGTCTGCGGCGCTCTCGTGCTGCTGGGGTTGGGCACGCGCGCCGCCGCGTTCCTCGCCGCGGGATCCATGGCGTACGCGTACTTCAAGGTTCACCAGCCGGTGGCCCTGTGGCCCATGGAGAACGGCGGCGAGGCAGCGGCGATGTTCAGCTGGGCCTTCCTGCTGCTCGTCTTCACCGGGTCCGGCGCGTTCGGCCTGGACCGGCTGTTCGCGAAGCGCTCGGCGGGCGGACGGAACCCGGCGGCGGAGCCGGTGGCCGTCTGAGCTGTCTGAGCCGTCTGAGGCGAAGCAGCCGGGTGAACATGGCGAGTTCGTCCCATGCGCCCCCCGTGAATCTCCTGTACCGGCCCACGCGTACGCTGTATGGCTGTCTACGGGGGAATCACGGGGAGTCGCGGTGTTGGAGAGCCTGGGGTCACTGACCGGCAGTCCATGGATCTACGCCATGGTCGCGTTGTCGGTGCTCCTCGACGTGTTCGTGCCGTTGCTGCCCAGCGGGGTGCTGGTCATCACGGCCGCGACCGCCGCGGCCGCGGGCAGCGCGGCGACCGGACGAGTCCCCGATGTGATGACCCTGATCCTCTGCGCGACCACCGCCTCCGTGCTGGGCGACCTGGCGGCGTACCGCCTCGCCTTCCGGGGCGGTGAGCGCCTCGACCGCGCGATCGCCCGCTCGCGTCGACTCACCACGGCGCAGGAACGTCTCGGCGACGCGCTCTCCGCGGGCGGCGGGGCCCTGGTGGTCCTCGCCCGATTCGCACCCGCCGGCCGCTCGGTGGTCTCCCTCCTGGCCGGCACCGCCCACCGCCGAGCCCGCGACTTCCTCCCCTGGTCCGCCCTCGCGGGCCTGTCCTGGGCCGCCTACAGCGTGGCCCTCGGCTACTTCGGCGCCCACTGGCTGGGAGCGACCTGGCTGGCGACGGGGGTATCGGTGGCGGCACTCTTCGGCGCGGGCGCGGCGGCGGCGTATGTGATGCGGCCACGTCAGGGGGCGGCGGAGGCGCGGTGACGGGGGCTGCGCCGGCGGGACGTCTGTCGGGTGCGGGCCGGTGAGGCGGCCGCGTCCAGGGGCGGCGGAGGCACGATGACGACGGCCGCGACGGCGGCTGGGAGTGCTACGGCGGCGGGACGTGTCTCGGGTGCTGGTCGGTGATATGGCCACGTCCGGAGGCGCGGTGACGACGACCGCGGCGACGACTGGGACTGCTACGGCAATCGCCGGACGTGCCTCAGCCGCTAGCCGGTGACGCGGCCACATCCGGAGGCGGGGGACGCGGCGGTGACCGGCGCTGCGACGGGGGCGACAGGACATGCGTCGGTTGGGGGGCGGCGGGGACTGGTCGCGCTCACTCGGGGAGCGGGTATCGACACGGCCCGCACCTCCGTAGGTGCGGCTGCGGCGGCAAGGCCTGGCCCCGGCCGCCCCGCACCAGCGTGCGTCCCCGACGCCGGGCCGGGTCAGCTCGCCTCGCGGCGAGTCGCTCCCCGGATCTCCAGCCCCTCCAGCAGTTCCGCCGTCGCCTCCGCGATCACCTCCACGGCCCGTTCGAAGACCTCGCGGTTGTGGGCGGCGGGGGCCCGGAAACCCGACACCTTGCGCACGTACTGAAGCGCGGCGGCCCGGATCTCGTCCTCCGTCGCCTCCTCGGGCAACACAGGCGGACGAAGCGTCTTGATACTGCGGCACATACCGACAGTCTCCCTCCCCGAGCGGATCGGCGCTTCCGCCCGCCCGTTCCGAATGCCATGATCCTCGCCGAGGCGGCCACCGACCCCGGGGCCGACCGACGAGAGGAACAACCCGACATGGCGCACGACTCCGCGCACCGGAAACCCACCGTGGCCGTCCTGGGCCCGGGCGGCACCGGCGGCCTCCTCGCCGCCCTCCTGGCCCGCGCCGGACACCGAGTGATCTGCCTGGCCGGCGAGGACACGGCAGACACCCTGCGCACGGCCGGCATCCAGGTCCGCAGCGGCACCTTCGGCGACTTCACGACCCCCGTCGAGGCCGACACCGAGCTGCGCGAACCGGTCGACGCCTGCGTGATCGCCGTCAAGCACACCTCCCTGCACTCCGCCCTCGACCGCGTCCCGCCCACCGCCCTGGGCGACGGCCTGGTCGTCCCCCTCCTGAACGGCGTCGAACACCCGGCGACCCTGCGCACCCGCTACCGCCCGGACCGGGTCGCCCCCGCGGTGATCCGCGTCGAGTCGACGAGGATCGCGCCGGGCGTCATCGAACACGGCAGCCCCTTCGCCGAACTCGACCTGACCGGCGACGGCGTCCCCCGCGAGCGCCTCGACGCACTGGCCTCCGCCCTGGCCGCGGCGGGCCCCGCGACCCGTGTCCTGGACGACGAGACAGCCGCCCTGTGGGACAAGATGTCCTTCCTCGCTCCCTTCGCCCTCCTCACCACCCTGCACGCCCGCCCCCTCGGCGAGGTGCGCACCCGCCACCGCGAGGAGCTGGCCGCGCTGGCCGAGGAGACCGCCGCGGTCAGCGCGGCCTGCGGCGGCCCCGCCGACCCCGTCCAGGCCCTCGCCCGCTACGACGCCTTCCCGCCCGGGATGAAGTCCTCGATGCAGCGCGACGCGGAGGCGGGGCGCCCCCTCGAACTGGACGCGATCGGCGGGGCGTTGCTGCGCGCGGCGGACCGGCACGGGGTGAAGGTGCCCGTCGCGGCCCGGGTGGTACGGGAGTTGACGGACACCGCAGGCTGACGGTCCACCCCGACCGCCACCCCCCGCCCTCACGCGCGCCTCATCAGCCGCCGTCCCCGCCCGTCAGGTCGAACCGCCAGTCGTTCGACCTGATCCAGTGCCCCTTCGGATACTCGAACTCGGCCTGTCCGAGCAGCGTGAAGCCCGCCCGGCGGCAGACGCCGTTCGACGCGGTGTGCTCCACGCTCGGGAACGCGTGCAGATACCGGTGTCCACCGGCGGCCCGTGCCTCCTGCACGACGGCACGGGCCGCCTGCGCGGCCAGCCCCAGCCCCTGGAACAGCCCGACGTACCGCCGATGCCGCGCGACGAGCTTCTCCTCGCTCTCGGGCCCGCCCAGGTGGTCGGTCATCTCAGGGCTGTTGGTCCGCTCCAGCAGCCAGAAGTCACCCTCCGCCCAGGGCACCAGCCGCACCTGCTCCGTATCCATGCCAGCCACCTTGGGCGGCAGGTCTGACAACGCCCCCGGCCTGCGGATTTGCCGAACCGGCAACAGACCTCGCGGTGTTCGCCGCTACGACGGAGGATCACGTAGGAGGTACGAGCCGCAGTGCAGACGTACGTTACGTATGGAGGACTCATGCCGCACGCCACCCACCGCCTGGTCCCCGGTCCCGCAGGCCGGATCCACCTCGTCGAGCAGGGCACCGGGCCACTCGTCCTGCTGCTGCACGGATTCCCGGAGTCCTGGTACTCGTGGCGCCACCAGCTGCCGGTGCTGGCCGCGGCCGGGTACCGCGCGGTCGCCGTCGACGTGCGCGGATACGGCCGTTCCTCGAAGCCGGAGGCGGTGGCGGCGTACCGGATGACCGAGCTGGTGGAGGACAACGCGGCCGTGGTCGAGGCGCTCGGCGAGCGTTCCGCGGTGGTCGTCGGGCACGACTGGGGCGCGACGATCGCCGCGCACTCGGCGCTGCTCAGGCCGGACGTCTTCCACGCGGTCGCCCTGCTGAGCGTGCCGTACACCCCGCCGGGCGGCCCACGCCCCAGCGAGGTGTTCGCGCGGCTCGGCGGTGACGAGGAGTTCTACGTCTCCTACTTCCAGGAGCCCGGCCGGGCCGAGCGCGAGATCGAACCGGACGTACGCGGCTGGCTGGCCGGCTTCTACGCCGCGCTCTCCGCCGACACCATGCCAAGAGCAGACGCCCACCCCGCGTCCCCCGACCCCCACTTCGTCGCCCCCGGCGGGCGGCTGCGCGACCGCTTCCCCGCCGACCGCCTTCCGGCCTGGCTCACCGAGGACGATCTCGACGTCTACGCCGGGGAGTTCGAGCGCACGGGCCTGACAGGTGCCCTGAACCGCTACCGCGCGATGGACCGGGACTGGAAGGACCTGGCCGCCTACGCGGGCGCACCGGTCGTCCAGCCCTCCCTCTTCCTGGGCGGCACTCTGGACGCCTCCACCACCTGGCTCTCCGACGCCATCGACGCCTTCCCCAGCACGCTTCCCGGTCTGCACGCCGCCCACCTCCTGGACGACTGCGGCCACTGGATCCAGCAGGAACGTCCCGAGGAGGTCGGCCGTTACCTGACCGAGTGGCTGGGATCGGTCGGGAGCGGGCGGTAGCGCACGGTCACCGCGGCCCTGCGGTCGCCGCCGTCGAGGGCTTCGACGGCTTCGACGGCTTCGAGGCGCACGGGAGCGCCGCCGGGGTTGTCGAACAGCCGGATCCCGTCGCCGAGCAGGACCGGCGCGATGTGGAGGTCGGTCTCGTCGATCAGTCCGCGTTCGAGGAGCTGCCGGCCGTCGGCGGCGGGCGGCGCGTCCTCGGGGTGGTGCGTGAGGACGAACAGCGGTCCCTGCCACGCGCCGCCATAGATGGCACCGGCGTCGGGGAAGGCGTCCCAGCCGTCCCGACCGCCCAGCACCGCCCCGGTCGTTCCGGCGTACTCCTCGACGAGACCCGGCCGGAACGAGACCCCCGCCATCCAGTCCGTCGTGTGCCCGGGACCCGCCACGAACCCGTCCAACGACATCGTGAAGTGCCAGAGCACCTTGCCTGCGGCGGTCTGCGGTTCCGGGTCCGCCGCCGACGTCGAGTCCACGTTCCGAGGGTTCTCCGGGGTCTTCGGATTCTCCATGACTGGTCCTCTCTCAGGGCGCTCCCTGCTCCCTGAGACCGGCCCCGTGCCCGAAAGTCATCACCTCGCCCGATGCGCGGCGACGGCCATGACGGCGAGGGAGGTCAGCGTGATGCATGCGCCGACGTAGAGCGGAGCCGTGTAGCCGAGGCCCGCCGTGATCGCGACGCCTCCGGCCCAGGCGCCCAGCGCGTTGCCGATGTTGGACGCGGACACGTTGGCACTGGCGGCCAGTGCCGCGCCCTGGGCGTGGTCGGTGACGCGGGTGATCATGCCGGGCACTCCGGCGAACCCGAACACGCCCATCAGGAACAGCAGCACCACCGACGCCGTGGCACCGGCGGCGAGCAGCCCGAACAGGGCCAGGGTGACGGTGAGACCGGCCAGGGCGAGGAGCAGCGCACGGTCACGGTCGTGGTCGGCGGCCCGACCGCCGATCAGGTTGCCGACGACCAGGCCGACGCCGTACACCATGAGCAGCCAGGCGACATCCGCCGGGGAGAAGCCGCCGACCTCGGTGAGCGTGTAGGCGATGTAGCTGAACGCGCCGAACATCCCGCCGTAGCCGAGCGCGCTGGCCGCCAGGGTCAGCCAGACCTGCTCGGAACGGAACGCGCCCAGTTGGGCGCGCAGGGCGGTGGGAGCCGTCGGTGTCTCCCCGTCACCGCTCGGCACGAACGCGACGATCCCCGCGAGCGCGAGCAGGCCGACCGCGGTGACCGCCCAGAACGCGGCCCGCCAGCCCCAGCGCTCCCCCACCAGCGCGCCGAACGGCACACCGAGCACGTTCGCGACCGTCAGCCCGGCGAACATGACGGCCACCGCGCGGGACTTGCGCTCCGGTGCGACCAGGCTGCGCGCGACGAGGGAGCCGATACCGAAGAACGAACCATGGCACAGCGCCGCGACGATCCGCCCGAGCAGCATCACCGGGTAGCTCGGCGCGACGGCGGACAGCAGGTTGCCGAGGACGAACAGGACCACCAGGCCGACCAGGACGTGTTTGCGGGGCAGCCGCGCGGTCGCCGCGGTCAGGGCGATCGCGCCGACCGCGACGCTCAGCGCGTATCCGGAGATCAGCCGTCCCGCGGCCGCCTCGGACACCGCGAAACTCGACGCCACCTGCGGCAGCAGTCCCGCGATCAGGAACTCGGTCAGCCCGATGCCGAACCCACCGACGGCCAAGGCGACAAGCCCACTTGGCATCCGTCGCCGTTCGATCGCCGGGCTATGCACGACAATCCTCAAGATCCGCTTTCATGAACCGACCTTCGCGTCCCGACCACTGACCGGTCCATGGACAAAGCAGCGACGATGCTTGGACGAAAGCGGGGACGATGTTCCTCATGGAGTTCGACCTTCGCCGCCGACGGGGAGACACCGACGGGAAGCGTGCACATCGTCGACCTGCCGTCCCCGGCGGCCGGACCGGTTGCCCCGACCGGTGGCGACCGGTATCTGGTGCTCGGTCTCGGCACGGGAGAGGCCTTGGGCACAGATCTCGTTTCGTTCGGTGAATTCGGCGTGTGCCGGCGTAGTCGTTTGCGTGCGGATTCGAGGCCGCCGAATTTCGCCTGGAGGGTTTGGAAAGTCACGGAATTCCGTTCCACGGAGACTTTTCCAACCTGGGAGGGCGCCGATCGGTAAATGGTCAGCGTGACGTTGCGAGTTGTTGGGACACTTCGTCGGTGACCGGTTCTGCACTGCCTCAACTGCTCCGCCCTCGTGCCCTGAGGCCCGGAGATCTCGTCGTTATCGCATCGCTGTCCGGGCCGCTCCACGCTGCTTACGAGCCTGACCTCGAGCAGGCGGTGGTCGTGATCGAGCGGATGGGATTCCGCGTGCGTCGGGCACCGCTCCTCGAAGCAGGGCGGCACCACTGGTGGAGCGCGACGCGGCCGGCGGAGATCGCAGAGGAGTTCAATGGACTACTGCGTGATCCTGAGGTGCGCGCGATCATCGCGCATGACGGTGGCCAGACGGCGCTCGGTTACCTCGACCTGATCGACGTCGAGGCGATCGCGGCCGACCCCAAGCCGATCCTCGGCTACAGCGACATCTCACTGCTGCATCTGGTGCTTTATGCGCGCACGGGTCTGGTCGGATTCCATGCCGACGTGGCCACCCCCGGACTCGGCGGGCACTGGCAGGCCGCGTCAGCAGGACGCAGAGCGGAACTTGAAAAGCTCTACTCGACGCTGCTGACCGGCGGCGAGGCGATCGGTGCGCTGCCGGCCACCCCGTCGTGGGAGTGCTGGCGTGCCGGTCGCACCGAAGGCCGGCTGATCGGCGGGCTGCTCAATCGCATCGCGCTGTCGCAGGCAACACGTTTCGCGCTGCCGCTCGAACAGTTCGACGGCGCGGTGCTCTTCTGGGAGGAGGCGGGCGGCCAGGCATCGCATGTGTGGAGCTATCTGCAGGTACTGCGGCACTCCGGCATCCTCGACCGGATCTCCGGCATGGTCGTGGGCGTCCCGCACGCGATCGACGGCCTCGACTCGCCCGACACGTCCCCGACCCTCCCCGAGCTGGTTCTCGACGTCCTCGGCGACCGCGACATCCCCGTCCTGGGCAACGTCGAGTTCGGACATGCCGGCCCGAATCTGCCGATGCCGGTCGGCATCCGCGTCGGCCTCGATGCGCAGCAGCGGACACTGTCGCTGCTTGAACCGGCGGTACGGCCTCTCATGGTGAGGGAACCGGTCGGCTGAGTGGCTGTTGTTGTTCCGAACGTGAGGAGTGCTGGTCGAACGGGAGTCACCTGAACTCCCGACCCGACCGGTCCTCCCCCGCCGTCGTGACCTCCGCGTCCATCACATCGGGCGGCAGCATGACCGCGCGCACCGGGTGGGCGTCACGTCGCCGAGGTGTCCGGCCGCACGGCGAGGCCAGAGCACCCACAGGTACGACGCCTGGCGTACCGCCACCACCAGCGTCCTCGCAGCAGTGCGCAGCTTGTCACCCGAGCGGTGGGAGGCGAGGACGTCCGCAATGGCCAACCGGCGGCGACTTGTGAAAATCGCTGTCCGATCATCGGAACACGGTGATAGACATCCGGCGTGGAAAAGAATCTTGACTTCCCTGACCTGTTGCGACTGATCGATGAACGGTCGACCGCCTTCCGCGCCGTGGTCGCCGCCGCTCCCGGTCTCGACGCGCAGGTGCCGACCTGCCCCGGGTGGACGCTGTTCGATCTGGTGAAGCACCTGGGTGGGGGAGACCGTTTCTGGGCCGCCATCGTCGGCGCGGGGTCTGCCGACGCTCCCCCGGCCGAGGCCGTCGCCGCGCGCGCCGCGCTGGAAGTGCCGCAGGAGCGTGAGGCCCTGCTGGCCTGGCTGGACGCGTCGACGCAGCTTCTGCTGGACGCCCTGCGCGCGGCGGGACCGGAGAGCGGTTGCTGGACGTGGTGGCCCGCGTCGCAGTCACCGCAGACCGCCGGCGGCACCGCCCGGCACCGGGTCCAGGAGACCGCGGTGCACACCTACGACGCCCAGCTCGCCGGGGGCGCCCCGCAGCCGCTGCCGGTCGAGCTGGCACTCGACGGTGTGGAGGAGTTCCTGTTCACCGTCTGCGCAACGCCGAGTGCCTGGCCGCACAAGCCCACGGCCTTCGACTTCCACGCCGCCGAGGGCCGCTCCTGGCGCCTCACCGTCGACGGCGACGGCGCACGCACCACCCGCATCCCCGCGCCCACCGCCGCGACCGGCGAAGACTCGGACGCAGCCGGCGCCTCCGTCCACGGCACGGCCAGTGAGCTGGTCCTCTACCTGTACGACCGGATCCAGGCCGACTCCTTGCACGTTGACGGAGACGCAGGGCTGCTCGACCTGCTCCGCGCCTGGGAGCCGGAGGAGAAGTAGGACGTAGCGGGGGCGGTTGGCCGCGCCTCGAGCCGGTAGGACACGACTCTTCGCCAGGTTCGTCAGTCGCGGCACCGGGCTCGAACCCGCGAGGCGGCCTCGGGGCGTCACCAAGCCGACCGTCTACCTGGATGGCAGTGCGAATTTGTCCGTCCCAGCGATCACGAGAAGCGACGCAACTGCCGTCTCGAAGCCAACGTGCGGTCCAGGAGGCCCTGTTGTCGCATCTCTGCCGAGTGGGCGATGGTCACTGCTGCCGGTGTGCCGGGCTGGCTGCGGGGCCGGGGCGGAGCGGGCAACCGGAGGCTTATTGCCACCGCGCGATGCTGGACGCGATCCGCTGCCTGGTCGCGGCCCGCTCGCTCTCGCAGTAGCCGAGCACGACGACAGCCGCCACGGGGAGTAGTTGCGGCTGACACTCTCACCGGGCAGTCCAGCATCAAGGCGCTGGCCCATTCCGTCAGCCGCAACCCGACGGTACGGCCACGGTGGAGGTCCACGAGTGGGAGTTCGGCGGGCGACGCTGACAGCCCGTTCTCGGGGCAACCGCACAGGGACCAGCCGCACGAACAAGGAGTGTCCACGCGATGGGTACCGCCGTCCGCGTCCCGCAGACCCGGGACATGATCGGGGACGAGCTCTCCGGAGACGAGGCGTTCACCGCCCTGCGCCACTACGGCGGGCTGCGGCTGCTGGCCGACTCCTTCGCGCGGTTCCGTTACGCCGACGGCTTCACCAACGCCCGGGCCCTCGCCTTCCAGGTGGTGCTCGGACTGGTTCCGTGCACCGTGGCGCTGGTCGGTCTGGCCACGTCGGTGCACACGGAGGGCGTGGGCCGGATCATCGAGCTCACGCTCGGCCGGATCGTGCCGGGCGCGAGCGCCGACGTCGTGAAGGACGCCTTCGACGGGACGCGGCGCACCGCGCACGGCAGTGTCTGGAGCACGCTCGCCCTGTGGCTCGGTCTGGGTTTCGCGCTGTTGAACCTCGCCTCGGCCATGGGCCAGATCGAGCGCGGCGCGAACCGGATCTACGGCATCGAGCGCGACCGTCCCTTCCCGCGCAAGTACGCGCGCGGGATCGTGCTTGCGCTCGCCGCCGGTCTGCCCCTGGTGCTGGGGTTCGTCGTGCTGGTCGCCGGAGAGGCCGTGGGCGACGCGGTGGCCGAGTCCGCGGGCCGGGAGGGCGGCGGGCCGCGCTGGTGGGGTGTGCTGGACCTGCCGGTGGGGCTCGCGCTGGCCTGGGTGGCCTCCGCCGTGATCTTCCGCTGGTCTCCGCGCCGGGTGCAGCCGGGTTACACCTGGCTGGCCTTCGGCTCGGCCGTACATCTGCTGCTGTGGGTGGCGGCCACCTGGCTGCTCGCGCTGTACGTCGAGGAGAGCGGAGCCTTCGGTGCCGTGTACGGGCCGCTCACGGCCTTCATCGCCCTGCTGCTGTGGGCGAACCTCACCGCCGTCGCCCTGTTCCTCGGCATCGCGTTCGCCGCCCAGCTCGAAGCGGCCCGCGCCGGCATCGAGTCGGCCGTCCATCCGGATCCCGGCCCCGGGGAGTGAGGCCGCCCGGCAGCGCCGTCGCCCGGCCGGGGGGTGAGCCGGAGTCCGCCCGGCGGTCCCCGCCGTCAGACTTCCGCCGCGGCCGTGACCGTCGCGGGGTCCACGCCGGTCAGTTCGACGATGCGGTGCGGTGGCACGCCGGCGGCCAGTGCGCGGCCGATCAGGCCGTCCCGGCCGTCCGCGTAGTCGCGGTAGGTGAGCAGCTCCTCCTCGACCCCGGCGAGGGACTCCGGCGCCAAGTGGTGGCGGACGCGGCTCAGTTCCTCCTCGCTCAGCGGCACGGGCAGCCGTTCGGCCCCCTCGGGCACGGCGGCGGTCTCCTCCGGCGGCAGCAGACGCAGATGCGGGGAGGTCGCCGTGGTTCCCTGGGCGTCCAGCCACGCCCGGACCGCGGGCGTCTCCATGCACGCGAGCTCGCCGACGGCGGCGGGGGCCACGCCCAGCCGCGCGGACGCGTTGTCGAGCAGGAACAGATAGGCGTCGTCGGTCATCCTCGGCTCCTTCACACCAGGGGCAGAACGACCTCCCCTTACCCCGCCTTCCCCGGCTAATGTTCGGGTTCGGTGAGTGACCCCGAAGGAGTGAGGACATGCCCGGTCTTCCGAGCGCGCGTTGACGTCGTAGGCCGTCCGGCCTGTCATCGCGTGCCGCCCCTGACGGTGTGGCACAGCAGCCTTCGATCCGAGGATCTCCGTGCCGTCCACTTCCTCCGTCATGTCCGATTCCGGTCGCCCCGCCCCGTCGAGCCTGTGGCGGAACGGCGACTTCCGTAGCCTCTGGGTGGGCCAGAGCGCCTCCCAACTCGGCGAACAGACAAGCCTGTTGGTGTTGCCGCTGTTCGCCGTCCTGACCCTCGACGCCGGTGCCGGCCAGTTGGGCCTCCTGCGCGCGGTGGGGCAGGCGCCGATCCTGCTGCTCTCGCTCTTCGTCGGCGCGTGGGTGGACAGGTGGCGCACCCGCACGGTGATGGTCCTGTCCGACGCCGGCCGGGCGCTGGCACTGGGCGCCGCCGCCGTGGCCGGGCTCCTGGGGCTGCTCGGTCTGCCCGCGCTGTTCGTGGTCGTCTTCACCGTCGGGGTCCTGTCCGTGTTCTTCGACGTCGCCTACCAGTCGTCTCTCGTGCGGCTGGTGAGGCGCGACCAGTTGGTTCAGGGCAACAGCGCGCTCGAGGGCAGCCGGTCCGCGGCGCAGATCGGCGGTCCCGCCCTCGGTGGGGCGCTGGTGTCCTGGCTGTCGGCACCGATCGCCGCCGCGGCGGGCGCGCTGTTCTTCGCGCTGTCGTTCCTGTCGATCCGACGGATCCGTCGCCGCGAGTCGATACGGGAGCACTCGGGACGTCCCCTGGGCACAGGCCGGCGGATTCGTGAGGGTCTGCGTTTCGTCGCACGCGACACCTCGCTGCGGACCGTGTGCCTCGCCTCGGCGGCCTTCCAGTTCTCCTTCGCCGCGCTGATGACCGTCTATCTGCTCTTCCTGCCCCGGGAACTGCATCTGTCGGGCGCCGTCGTCGGACTGTGTCTCGCGGCTACGGGGCCGGGCGCGCTGCTGGGCTCCCTGCTGGCCGCCCGACTGCCGGGCCGGTTCGGTCATGGCGTGGTGCTGGTGTCCGCGGCGGCGCTCGGTGACGGCGCGTTCCTGTGGGTGCCGGCGCTGCGCGGTTCGTCCGCGGTGACGGTTGCCGCGCTCCTCGTGGTCGGCTTCGTGTTCGGGGCGGGCGGCCAGTTGGTGAACGTGACGGTCATGGCCGTGCGGCAGGCGGTCACCCCGGACGGGATGCAGGGCCGCGCGGCCGCCACGATCACGTTCGTCGGGATGGGGCTGACCCCGCTCGGCTCCCTGCTCGGCGGATACCTCGCACAGGAGTGGGGATTGCGCACCAGCCTCCTGGTGACGGCCGCGGGCATGCTGCTGTCGCCGGTCCTGATGGCCCTGTCCCCGCTCGCCCGCCTGGGCCGGACGCTTCCGGTAGCGGCGGGCCACACCGATCCCGCGTCCGAGCTCCGCACAGGACCCACGCGTCCCTGAATCGCCGTCCCGGGCGGGCGGACGCCGCCCGTTCGCATGAACCTCCGGAAGCGACTCGCGCCTCAAAATCGAACAGGCGTAGCATTGTGTCGTGGCTAAGACCTATGACTTTCCGAGTGACCTCCTCGCCGGTCAGGAGGAGCTGCATCAGGTCCGGGCCGAGCTGTCGGCCCTGCTCAAGCGGCTCCCTTGGTCGGTCGCGCCTCTGGACGGCTTCAGTGACGACAACGGCTGGCGGAAGGTGGAGCGCCCCGCCTCCCCCGGCTGGACCCCCGACGAACAGGCCGAGGTGGAGAAGCTCCGGCGACGCGAACACGAACTCGCGGTCTTCGTCACCACGCACCGTTTCTGGACGGAAGTGGAGACACCGGACCGCGTGGACGCCCGGACCGGGCTGAAGCACGCGACCGGCACGCGGGAAGCGGGCTGAACGACGAAGGACCCCGGCCGAGATCGGCCGGGGTCCTCTCCTGATGTGGGCGCGGACGGTTTCGAACCGCCGACATCCTGCTTGTAAGGCAGGCGCTCTACCCCTGAGCTACGCACCCGAGACGAGTCGACAGCCTACCTTGCCCATGGCCCTGCCCTGCAAACCCTTACTCGGGGGACGCGGGGACGTCAGGGTCGGTACTGGGGAAAACCCCACCCCCGATCCGGGAGCGGCCCGGATCCCCCGCGGGCGCCCCGGTCCCTAAGGTCGAAGCAGGGTCGCGGAGTGACCGCGGCCGCCCGTCCAGGGCTCGACGAGGGCTCGACAAGGGCTCGATCCAGGGGGAGATCATCATGTTCCGTTCCGTTCCCGCACGTGCCGCCGCCGCGGCCGGGGTCGTCGCGCTCGTCGTCGCGGGGGCCACCGCCTGCGGTGCCTCCGCCGGGGACGACAAGACCCCCGACCACAAGTCCTTCGCGCTCCAGGGCCGCACCCTGACCGTCGACTCCGACGACTCGGCGCTGGAGATCGTCGCCGCCGATTCGAACAAGTCGGGGACGGTCGAGGTCACCCGCTGGTTCCAGGGGACCGTCGCCGTCGGCAAGGACCCCGAGGTGACCTGGTCGATGAAGGGTGACCGGCTGGTGCTGCGGATGAAGTGCAGCGGCGTCATAGCCGACTGCGCGGCCAAGCACCGTATCGAGGTGCCGCGGGACGTCAGCGTGAAGGTGCAGGACGGCGACGGCAGTGTGCGGGCCAGGGGGTTCACCCGGCCGCTGAGCATCAGCACCGGGGACGGTTCCGTGGGGGTCACCGACTCCAGCGGGCCGCTGGAGCTGCACAGCGGCGACGGGTCGATGCGCGTGGAGGTCACCTCCCGCCGCGTCACCGCCCGCACCGGCGACGGCTCGGTCCACCTGGAACTCGGTGCCGTACCGGACCGGGTGCAGACCCGCAGCGGCGACGGCTCGGTGACCGTCGAGCTGCCGAAGGCCACCTACCGCGTCGACACGAAGTCCGGCGACGGAGGGGTCGACGTGTCCGTGCCCCGGTCCGACTCCAGCGACCACGTCGTGTCCGCCCAGAGCGGAGACGGGAAGATCACGGTGCGAACCGCGAACTGACCGGGCCGTGTGTTCGTCCCTTACCGGTGGGAGAATGACACCGGGCACCGCCAGGACGGACCACAGCACGGGAGAGGGATGTGACGGCGACACCATCGCAGCCGTACTCGTCGTCGTCGGTGCCTCGGGCACAGTCCTCGGTGCCGCGGGCACACCGGCAGGCGTTCAAGGACACCCTCACTCTCGTCGGCCTGCCCCTGCTCGCCGCCCTCGTGCTGCCGGCCGCGTTCGCCGGCGGCGGCACCCGGCGCTGGTTCGGTGGGCGCGCGGAGAGCCAGCGGGCCGAGGCGCAGGCCGCGAAGGACGCCGCCGCGGCCGCGTTCTACGAACTGGACACCGCCCAGCGGGATCTGCGGATCTCGATAGAGACCATCACGGCCGTCGACGACTCCCCCGCCGCCCGGCGGGCGGTCGCCGACTTCCAGGCGATCAGCGGGCGGATCGACGAGGCCAGCCTGCGCTACATCGAGGCCGTCGACGCCCATGACCTCGACCGGGACGACCTGGAGGCGTCGGTCGCAGCCCACGCGCGTACCGAGCTCACCCGGGCCAAGGACGACCTCGGCAACGTCAAGAAGGAGCTGGACCGCTTCGGCGACAGCCTCGGCCCGCTGCTCGGCAAGGCCGAGACCCAGCTCGCCCGCGTCGCCCCGGCCGTCGAGCGGGCCCGGCAGGGGCTGCTGGCCGCCTCCAAAGCCCTGGACGCCGTACGGCAGTCGGGGCTGAAGGCGGACGACCTCGCCGCCCGGCTCGCCGCCCTCGGACCCGACCTGACCAAGCTCAACCAGGGCGCGGGACAGCACGGCGTACCGGAGACCCTGGAGCGCGCCGAACGGGTGGCCCGGGAGGCCGAGTCGATCCGGGTCGAGGCCGAGCGGCTGCCGGAGCGGGCCGCGGAGATCGACCACCGGCTCGTCTCGCTGCGCACCCGCGCCGAGGCCCTCACCACCCGCGCGGGCCAGGTCGACCCGGTCCTGAGCGAACTGCGCCGACGGTTCACCGCCGCCTGTTGGCAGGACCTGCAACACGTCCCGGACCAGGCCGCGCAGAACGTCCGGCAGGCCGAGCAGAAGCTCCGCGAAGCCCGTGCCGCGCGCGACGAACAGCGCTGGCCGGACGCGACCTCCCTGCTCTCCACGGTCCGCGCCCTGCTCAACACCACCGACGAGTCGGTCTCCGCCGCCGGCGACCGGCTGCGCCGGCTGAACGCCGTGCAGAAGGACCCGCAGCAGGAGATCGACCGCACGCGCTTCGCGATCCGGGACGCGCAGCGCCTCGCCATGAGCGGCCGCACCACCCCCGACCCACGGCACGCGCGCCCCCTGGACGACTCGGTGGCCCGCCTGGACCGGGCGATCGCCACCCTGGAGGGCCGCCACCCCGACTACTGGCACTTCCTCACCGAGACCGAAGCGGTACGGCAGACGGTGGCCCGGGTGGTCTCGCAGATCCGTGAGGAGCGCGGGGGCGCGCACTGAGGGTGCGTCATGCGTCACCTACTCGCGAGCGGGAAATTGAATCTCGCACGAACTAGACAAATCGCCCTTTTTTGCATAGATCGCCCCAATCCGGTGACATGGACTAAGACCCGCATATCTCTCGCAAAAGGAGATGGTGGTATGTCCTCCACCGAGTTCCAGCTCGAGGACCTCACCGAGGTTCCCGGCACCGACGTCGAAGCGGCTCTCGACCCCGTCGAGGCCGACGGCTACTACCGCGACAGCCGCCAGTGCGCGGCACTTGCTCTGACGTCCTCGTCGACCAGCCTCCTGCTGTCGCCTCCGACGCCACGGCCGAAGAAGGGCTGACGGGAGAATCCGTATGGAGCAGTCAGGCACTTCGACCCGCCTCGCGGGCGCGGTGCAGGGCCTCACGTCGGAACTGGTCTCCGCTCTTCGGAGCGGAGACCGCTTCCGGCTGGCGGGCACGGTCGCGCAGGGGCAGGGCCCCGGGGCGACCGCCGACCCGTTCCTCGCCGCCGTACGGGTGGTGGGGGCCGATGTCGTCCTGCCGAGCGTCCTGTCGCGTTGCCCGCCCCCGGATGCGGACGACCTCGCCGTGTTCAGCCGAGCCGTGCACGCCTACCCGCCACCCCCCGAAGCGCCTCCCACCTCGGTGTGGAGCCACTGGGCCATGAGGCGGGCGCTGCTGCGGCTGGACGCCTCCCTCGACGGCGCGTGGGACGACGACGCCGAGCCCGAAACGGCATGGCTCGACGACACGCCGTGGCAGTTCCTGACCCATCAACTCGCCGTGCTCGCCCCCCTCGCGCTGCCCGGCGAGGACTGCGCGGTGGCCCGTGCGGCACGCCGCCGCCCGGTCGACGTCGCCCGGGGATTCGTCCGGGCGGTCCGCCGCCGCGACTGGCTCCAGGCAGCCGGAGCGGGACGCTGGCTGGCCGTCCTCGACGACGTGCCGCGGACGCTGGGCCTGGACACCGGGCTGGAGTTCGTGGCCCAGATGGGCGGCGAGGACGCCCGCGTGGCGTTCCAGGTCGAGGCCACCCAGCTGATGCGCACCGGAGTGCTGGTGTGACGGCGCGCGAGATCCCAGCGGCGCAGGAGATCCCGGCGGCGCGCGAGATCCGCGCTCTGGCCGAGGCCGCGTTGGCCTGGGTGTGCGCCCACCGCGACGGATTCGCGCTCGGCGACGACGCGCTCGCCGAGCACGGCAACGTGAACACCACCTGGAAGCCCCTCGGCGAGCTGGCCCAGGTGTGCGTCTGCGTGCGACGGCACACCGACCCGGCCGACCCGCTCCACGTCATGGCGTCCGACCTGCTGTCGTTCGCGTGGCAACAGACCGGGCACGGCGCCCTGTTCACGGAGTTGCAGCGCCTCGAACCCTTCGCGACGTATCCGCTGGAGGTGTACGCGGCGTTCGCGTCGGCGGGCCTGCGCCACGCCGGCTACGAGCGCGCCACCGCGACGGTGGCCCGTACCCGCGGCTGGCATGTGACGGAGCAGGAACCGAACCGGCGTCTGAGCGTGCTCAACTCCGAGCGCCGCAGCGGTCTCGCGCAACACGACGACGTGGCGCGGGCGTTGGACCGCACCTGGCTCGCCGGCCTGCCGGAGCCGTGGACGTTCGAGCTGGCCGCCGGCTACACGCTCACCCATGTGATCTTCCATCTCACCGACTGGGGCCTGACCCCGCAGGCAGTCCCCGCACCGGTCGCGGCCTACCTGCGGCACTGGCTCGCCCCCTGGCTCGACACCTGTCTGGAGGACGAGCAGTGGGACCTCGGCTGCGAACTGCTGGCCGTGGCGAGCAGCCTGCCCGGCCCGCCGGAGACCGCGCTGTTCCAGGAGGCGTGGGCGAGACTCGCGGTGGCCCAGGACGACTCCGGTGCCGTCCCGGAGGTCGGCGCACGAGGCAGCCGTACGACCGCGCCCGCCTTCCTCGACTGCTACCACTCGACGCTGATGACGGCCTTCGCCGCCGTGCTGACCGTCAACCGGCTGCGTGAGGCGGCCGGGAACGACACGGAGAACACGGAGGCGGGGACGGCGACCGACGGACAGGGAGTGCCGGGATGACCCCCACGCGTCTCATGCACCAGGTCGGGCTCGGCGCCCTGGAGTGGCTGCACGCCCACCGCGACGGATTCCGGCTGGAGTTGGACGTCGACCCGGAGATCGGCTTCCTGGAACGCTTCAAACCGGTCGGCGAACTGGCGCTCATCTGCAAGGTGTTGTTCCGCGAGGGTGTGGCCGGGTCCCGACAGGCCACGCTGGCACGGCAGTTGGTCGACCACGCCTGGCGCCACACCCTGGACGGCGGTCGGATGCTGGTGCACGGCCAGCGCACCGAACCCATATCGCCGATCCCCTTCGAGGTGTACCTGCCGTTCAGGGAGCTGGGCTACCGCAGCCCCGAGGCCGAGCGGGCCTTCCGGCTCAACCAGCGGCTGGACAGCTTCGCCGCCCTGGAGATGTCACCGGTCCGGCGCCTGGGCCTGTCCGCCTTCCAGCGCCGCTTCGGCCTGCCGCCCCGGATACCGGAGGCCGACCTCGTCGGCGCGACCTGGCTGGGACGGGCACCCGAACCCTGGACGGTGGAAGGGCACATCGCCTACGACATCACCCACACCGTCTTCCACCTCACCGACTGGGGGGAGAACCCCGCCGGTCTGCCGCGCGAGATCGCCGACTACCTCACGACGTGGCTGCCGGTCTGGCTGGACGACTGGCTCGACCTGCAGCGCTGGGACCTGCTCGGTGAACTGCTCGTCGTCGACGCCTGTCTGCCCCGCCCCACCTTCGACGAGCGGGCCTGGGAGGGCTTCGCCGCCGCCCAGCAGCCCGACGGCGCGATGCCCGTGGTACGCACGATGCCGCCGGGCGGACCCGACGAGGTCTTCGACCTCGTCTACCACCCGACGCTGGTCGCCGCCTTCGCCTCCGTCCTGGCCACGTCCCGCGCCCTGACCCAGCTGGCGCACACACCGTCATGACAGCCGCCGCACGCCTCACGCGTCCCGCACCCTGGCCGGGCGGTCCACCCGACGTCACCCGCGTGACGTCGAAGCAGGCACCCGTCGACGACGAGGCGGTGCGGCGGCGACTCGACGCGGCCGTAGACGCCGTGGACGCGCCCGACGTCGTCTTCGCCCTGTCCCGGCACGGTCACCGCACCGTGCGCACCGGAGGCACCGCACCGCCCCCGCCCGCCCCCCGCGAGCGGCTGCGCTACGAGATGGGTTCGGCCTCCAAGACGTTCACCGGGCTGCTGCTGGCCCAGCTGACGCAGACGGGCCTGCTGTCCGCGGGCGAGCCGGCCGCCGCCCTGCTGGATCCGGCCCGGCGGCCCGGCGAAAACCCCGTCACCCTCGCCCACCTGATCACCCACACCGCCGGACTGCCCGCCCTGCCCGCCGACTTCTTCGTCCGGGCGCTCCCCGCGTGGCGCACCAACCCCTACGCCCGCTATCCCGCCGAGCGCGTGGTCGACGCCTTCCTGCGCCACCGGCGACGCCACCGGCCCGGCACCCGCTGGCACTACTCCAACTTCGGTGTCGCCGTCCTCGGTCACGCCCTGACGGCGGCGACCGCCACCCCGTGGGACGAGCTGCTCACCGGTCAGGTGCTGGGTCCGCTCCGGCTCAGCGGCGCCACCCTCGGCCCGGGCGGCCCGGACACCGACGCCACCGGACACCGCAAGGACGGCACGACGCCCGTGCCCCCGCTGATCGTCGGCGGCTTCCAGGCGGCCGGCGCCGTCCGGGCCACCCCGCACGACCTGCTCACGTTCCTGGAAGCACATCTGGATCCGGCGGGCCGCCCGCTGGCCGACGCGCTGCGCGCGGTACGCCGCCCGGTGCTCCGACGCGGTCTCGGGCACCGGCATGTGCACACGGTGGCCTGGTTCCAGCACCCCACGGAGTGCGGTCCGATGTACTTCCACGGCGGGGCGACCCTCGGTCAGCAGGCCTTCCTGGGCTTCCGCCCCGACATCGGCACGGCCTTGGCCGCCGTGTGCACCCGCCGTTTCCGCGCCGGCGATGCCTTCGTGCCGACCGCGTACACCCTGCTGGCAGAGATGTAGCGGGCCGACGGTCTCGGGCATCGCCGGACGTCACCGCGTCCTCAGACGCGCTGCCACAGCCCCGGGGCGAGGGCGGGCTGCCACGCGGCCTGCGCCTGATGGGACTGCAGGCACACGTACGTGACACCGTCGAGGGTCACCCGCGCTCCGACCTCGTACACCCGGCCCGCGGCCCAGGTGCCCTGCTGGCCGTCCTCGGGGGCGGAGGTGCCGCTCCCGCTCGTGCTGGTCACCAGCGTCAGGCCGTAGGTGCTGAGCACCGGGTTGATCGGCTGGTAGAAGGTCGTGCCGCCGCTCGTGCAGTCGCCGGAGCCCCCGGACGTGACGCCCTGCGCCTGGACTCCCGAGATGTACGGACCGCCCGAGTCACCCGGCTCCGCACACACCGTCGTACGGGTCACGCCGTCGACGGTGCCCTCGGCGTAGGTGACGCTCGTGTCGTGCTGCTCGATCGTGCCGCAGTGCCAGCCCGAGGTGGAACCGGACCGGCACACCGCGGCCCCGGTCAGCGCCTGCACCGAGCCGGCGGTCAGAACGTCCTGGTCGCCCTCGCCCTTGACGGCGGCTGTCGCGGTCCAGTCGCTGTTGACGCCCACCCATGCCATGTCCTGCCCGGGGAAGACGGACGCCTGGAACGTGCCCTGGGCGACCTGGTTGTAACCGGTGGTCGTCGCCCCCGCCTTCCCGCAGTGCCCGGCCGTGGCGAACCCCTGTTGGTCGCCCTTGGTGACGCCGAACCCCACCGAACAGCGGGCGGTGTTGTCGATGTAGAAGGCGTCACCGCCCCGGATGTCGTACAGGGCGCGCGGCTTGTCGGCCGACACCTTGACGTCCACGAGGGCGCTGTCGACGCCGGCGGCCTTGACGAGCGCGTCCGCGGCGGCGCGGCTCGTCGCCTGCACCGTCACCCGGTTGGTCCGTACGTCGATGTACCGGACCGGCGTGTCGAGGGCCTTGCCGGTCACGGACCGGTCCAGCTTCGTCTTGGCCTTCCTCAGGGTCCTCAGCGGCGTCTTGACGACCGCCGCCCGAGCTCCCCCGGCCTCGATGGCCGGGCCGTCCGCGGCGTCGGTGGTGGCGACCGTCAGGTCGGCGGAGGTGGCCCCGCTCACCCACGCTCCGGCGAACCGCTTGCCCAGCGCGTTCTGGAGCCGGCCGGCCCGGGTGCCCGCCTCGGCCTCGTTCACCAGGCGCGTCCTCGCCTGCGTCTCGGTCAGGCGCAGGTCGCGCTCCAGGGCCCGCAGGACCACGGATGAGGGGCTGTTCGCGCCGAGCGTCTCGGCGGCGGAGGCGGCCGGCGTCGGCGCGGGGGGCTCCACGGCCGCCGCGGCGGGCAGCCCGGTGAGCACGAGTGCGCCGAGTACCGTCAATGCGGCACAAGCGGCTGAAGCGGGTCTGTGGACCATCAGGCGTCTCCTCGGATAGGGGAACAAAGGCCTCGAATCCCTAGGTTTTGCCGAAAGCGACCCAACGGATGTCCGTATCCCCCTTCGTTCCGCGCATCGGAGGACATGAAGGGCCCGCCCGGCGCAGCGCCGGATGCCGGCAGGCCGACAGGCGGGGTACGTCAGCCGGGCTGGAGGCCGGGGTTGCCCGCCTCCGTCACGAAGGACGCGGCGGTGGTGACCGGGGCGCCCGGGGTGGTCACGGCGGACACGGTCCTGAAGTCGGCCCGCGCCTGCCGGCGGTCGAGGGTGACCCGCACATAGCCGCGGCGCCCGTCGTAGAACTTCAGATGGGGGTTGGCCTTGAGATACGTGTCCCAGGTGGCGGGCCGCTCGGCGCCGTCCCGTCCGCTCGTGACCGACGTGGCGGTGAACTCCGTGCCCAGCGTCCTGGAGGCCGGGTCGTCGAAGTCGTCCTTGATGTCGAAGGCGTACGCGACGTGCACGTCCCCGGTCATCACCACCAGGTTCTCCACCCCGGCCGACTTCGCGCCGTCGAGGATCCTGCGCCGGGAGGCCCGGTAGCCGTCCCAGGCGTCCATGGACATCAGGGGCTCCGCGGTGAGGTCGAGTTTGCGCTGGGAGAAGCAGACCTGTTGCGGCACCACGTTCCACAGGGCCTGCGAGGCACGCCAGCCGTCGATCAGCCAGCTCTCCTGCGCCGCCCCGGTCATGGTGCGCGCCGGGTCGTCCTGGAGGGGACCGCCGGAGTGCTTGGTGTCCGCGTACACCTGGTCGGAGCGGTACTGCCGGGTGTCCAGGACGTCGAACTGGGCGAGGGTGCCCCACTGGAGCCGGCGGTAGAGCTGGGCGTCGGGGCCGTTCGGCAGTTGTGCGGCGCGCAGCGGCTGGTTCTCCCAGTAGGCCCGGTAGGCGGCGGCGCGGCGCAGCAGGAACTCCTCCGGCGGATCGTCGTTCTCGCTGATGGCGCCCGCGTAGTTGTTCTCGGTCTCGTGGTCGTCCCAGGTGACCACGAAGGGGTGCGCCGCGTGCACGGCCCTGAGGTCCGGGTCGCTCTTGAAGAGGGCGTAGCGCAGCCGGTAGTCCTCCAGCGTCATGGTCTCGCGGTTGAAGAGGGCCGGCAGCTTCCGGTCGGTGTAGGCGCGTTGGCCGCCCACGGAGTTCACGGCGTACTCGTACAGGTAGTCGCCGAGATGGAGGACCACGTCGACGTCGTCCTGGGAGAGATGGCGGTGCGCCGTGTAGTACCCGTCGTGGTAGGCCTGGCAGGAGACGGCGGCGTAGGTGAGCGACGCGGCCTCGGCGGTGGTGGCCGGCGCCGTGCGGGTACGGCCCGTCTCGCTGATCCAGGTCCCGGTCTTGAACCGGTAGTAGTAGACACGGTCGGGTTCGAGGCCGTCGACGTCGATGTGCAGGGTGTGGTGGTACTCGGGGTAGGCGAGGGCGACGCCACTGCGGACGGGCGCGCCGAAGCTCTCGTCGAGGGCCATCTCCCAGTCGACGGAGACGTACTGCTGGGGCAGGCCGCCGTCCGGCTCGAACGGGGCGGGGGCGAGCCGGGTCCACAGCAGCACGGAGTCGGGCAGCGGATCCCCGGAGGCGACGCCGAGCGTGAACGGGTCGCTGCCGATCCGTGCCGCGTCGAGCTCGCTGGAGCCTGCCGCACCCCGGGCCGGCAGTTGGGTACCGAACGCCAGGGCGGCGGCCGCCGCGGTGACCGTGAGAAAGCGGCGCCGCCCGAAGTGCCGTGCGGCCGCACGCAGTTCGGGGTCGTGTCGCAGGGCCAAGGGGTTCCTCCCACGGTTGATCATCGGCGGAGAACCCCAGCATGTTAACCAGACAAAGTTCAGAATTCGGACAGGCCGGTCGGAGCGCCGGTTAACCTGTGCTCATGCCTCGCTACGAGTACCGCTGCCGCACCTGCGGCGACACCTTCGAACTGAGCCGTCCCATGGCCGAGTCCGCCGCCCCCGCCGACTGCCCGTCAGGCCACGACGACACCGTCAAGCTGCTGTCGACGGTGGCGGTGGGCGGCTCGGCGTCCGCGTCGGCCGCCCCGGCCCCCCAGTCGGGCGGCGGGGGCGGAGGCGGCTGCTGCGGCGGAGGCTGCTGCGGCTGACCGCCGTACCGGAAGCCTCTTCAGCCTGCCTTCAGGTCGACCTGCCTAGCGTGGGCCCATGTCAGTCATCGACTGGGTCAACGGCCTCATGGACACCCTCGGCGCGCCCGGCGCCGGGGTGGCCATCGCCCTGGAGAACCTGTTCCCGCCCCTGCCGAGCGAGGCGATCCTGCCGCTCGCGGGCTTCGCGGCGAGCACCGGCCGGCTGAGCCTGGCCGCCGTGCTGCTGTGGACGACGGCGGGCTCGGTGATCGGCGCCCTCGCGCTGTACGGCGTCGGCGCGCTCCTCGGCCGGGACCGCACGGTGGCGCTCGCGGCCCGGCTGCCCCTGGTGAAGGTCTCGGACATCGAGAAGACCGAGGCCTGGTTCTCGCGGCACGGCACCAAGGCGGTGTTCTTCGGCCGGATGATCCCGGTCTTCCGCAGCCTCGTCTCGATCCCGGCCGGTGTCGAGCGCATGCCGCTGCCGGTGTTCCTGACGCTGACCACCTTGGGCAGCGCCCTGTGGAACACGGCGTTCGTCCTCGCGGGCCACGCCCTGGGCGCCAACTGGGCCCAGGTCACCGAGGTCGTGTCCGCGTACTCGAAGGTCGTCCTGGTGGCCGCCGCGCTCGCGGTCGTGGCGTTCGTCGCCGTACGACTGCTGCGGCGGCCCTCGTCTACTGAGGCGTCCGGGCCGTCCTGAGCAGCTCGCGCAGGATCCGCTCCCCCGCAGCGACCCCCCGCTCCGGCAGCGCGCTGATCGCCGGAGCGGTCCAGCCCTCGTCCGCCAGCTCGCCGTGCCCGGGCCGCCAGCCCCGGTCGGCCGCGAGGAGCAGGTCGGCGTCGAGCAGGGAGTCACCCGCGGCCAGCGTCAGGGTGGCCCCGGTACGCCGGGCCACCTCGCGCACGGCCGCGCTCTTGGTGAGCGGCTTGGGGACGGCGTAGATCTTGCGGCCCTGCAGGGAGACCGTCCAGCCGCGGCTCTCGGCCCACACCGCGAGCTCCTTCACCCAGTCCTCGGGCAGCAGTTCGCGCTCGACGACCAGGTAGGCGAAGAGGTCCTCGGCGATCCGGTGCTTGCGCACCCACAGGGGGTCGGTCGTCTCCTGGAGGTGCGCGCTGATCTCCTCCAGAGGTGCGCACTCGTCGGCGAGACGGGCCGTGACCCGCGCGTGCCAGTCGAGGTCGGTGACGCCGTCGACCAGCAGGTGGCCGCCGTTCGCGCAGATCGCGTACGTGGGCGCGGGGCCGGGCAGGTTGATGCGCTGGTACTGCTTGCGGGTGCGGGTCGTCGTCGGCACGAAGACCGCCGCGTCCCCGAGTTCGCAGAGCAGCCCGGCCGCGGTCTCCGTCATGTACGACAGCGGTCTGCTCTCGTGCACCTCGACACAGAGCAGCCGGGGCGCCCGCGCGTCGGGCATGGTCAGCGCGAGGGCGGCGGCGGAGTAGATGAGCGTGCGGTCGAGGTCGCTCGCCACGAGCACCGGAGGCTGGGCCTGAGCTGGAGCCGGCATCAGAGGGCCACCGCCCGGCCGTCGGCGCCCGTCGCGCCCCGCGTGTACTTGGGGTGGATCAACCCCACGCAGGTGTAAGGGAGTTCGGCGACCTCTTCCACCGGGACACCTCTCTGCTCGGCCAACAGGCGTACGTGGTCCAGGTCCGCGCCCGCCCCGGCCCGCGCCAGGATCTTCCAGGGCACCCGGCGCAGCAGCACCCGGGTGGTCTCGCCGACGCCCGGCTTGACGAGGTTGACGTCGTGGATGCCGTACTCCTCACTGATGCGTTCGACGGCGGCCCAGCCCTCCCAGGTGGGCTCGCGGTCCCCGGCCAGCAGTTCCTTCACGGTGGCGTCGACGGCGTCCACGACCTCGGGGAACCGGGCGGCGACGGCGTCCAGGAAGTCCACCGACACGTCCGCGCCCGCGAGTTCGCGGTAGAACTTCGCGCCGTGGAAGTCGTCGGGGCCGACCAGGTCCGCGCGCAGGACCGTACGCGAGATCAGCCCGGAGACCGTGGAGTTGAGACAGGCGGAGGGGATGAGGAAGTCCTCACGGGTGCCGTACGTCCGCACGCACGAGCCCGGATCGGCGAGTACGGCGATCTCCGGGTCGAAGCCCGCGGCGCCGCCCTCGGCCTCGAACTTCCTCACCGCTTCGGTGAGTTCGCGGGTGATCGCGCCCTTGCCGGTCCAGCCGTCGACGAAGACGACGTCGGCGGGGTCGTGGTGTTCGGCCAGCCAGCGCAGGGCGTTGGCGTCGATGCCGCGGCCTCGGACGATCGAGACGGCGTAGTGCGGCAGTTCCAGACCGTGGCGGAACCCGGCCCAGCGGCGCATCAGGACGCCGACGGGGGTGCCGGCGCGGGCCAGGGAGACGAGGACGGGGCGCGGTGAGCGCTCCTGGAGCACGAGCTCCGTGACGGCGCCGACGGCCTGGGCGAGCCGCGCGGAGGATTCCTTGAGGGCGGTGTGGAACAACTGCTGGTACTGGTCGCTCGGCTGGTACTCCACCGGCAGCGACTCCGCGTAGTGCGCGCCGCCGCTCTGGATGGCCTCCTCGCGCTCCTCGGTCGGCGCCTCCAGGGTGACGTCCGAGAGGTCCTGGAGCAGCCAGCCGACCTCCTCGGGGGCGTACGAGGAGAAGGCGGGGCCGCGGAGGGGCTCGGGGAGCATGGAGGGCCTTTCGGGGGTGTAGCTGGGGATCACCGCGAGGACTGTCTGCCGGGTGTGCGGAGCCAGCTGGGCCAGGAGGCCGTCCGGTGCGTGGAGTTCGGGGGTGTCGGCGGTGTCGTCGACCACGGCGATCACGGCGTCGAAACCGGCTCCGGCGACGTTGTAGGCGTAGCGGTCACCGGGGCCGTCGGCGGGGTTGTCGTGGGCGGGGAAGACGATCCGGCTGCGGATGGCATAGCCGGGGTCGTCGACGGCCAGTACCGGGGAGCGGGTGGTGGTGGAGTAGGTCACCTCGACGCCTTGAGCGACCTGTTCCAGCTCGCGGGCGAGTCTCAGGGGGGCGTACATCAGCTCTTCGAAGCCGAGGATGTGCACGCGGTGCGCGTCTTGGGGCAGGGCCTCGGCGAGCCTTGCGGCCATCGCTGGGAGCGCGGATTCCAGGCGTATTCGGTGGGCTGGAGTGAAGCCGTGGCGTCCGCCGTCTGGGAGGTCTCGGGGCCACGACAGGTCTACGCGGTCGAGTGCCGGGTGCGGGCGGGTGGGGGCTGGTCGCGCCCGCGCGGCGGTAGCCGCAGATTCAACACAGCCCCGCGCCCCTGGGTCAGTCACCTCGAACCTGGCCACAAGGTCCTGGCCCTTCTCCAAGACCCCTTCGGGCAGGCGCACGGTGCCCGAAGCCGCCGCCACCAGATCCACCCTCGCGCCTATATCCCCGGCGAAGTCGGACAGCCGCCCCGCGTCCTCCTCCGACCGCATGTCCACCAGGGCGACCACCACGTACCGGTCCCTCGGGTACCGCTCGTGCAGGTCCCTGATCGTGTTCAGGACCGTGTTGCCCGTCGAGAACTCGTCGTCGACCAGGACCAGGGGGCCGTCGCCGGCCAGCAGGGCCTGGTCCTCCGGGAGGAGCAGGTGGCTCGTGGCGTGGGAGTGGGATTCCTCGAAGCCGCCCGCGGGGGTCACGCCGGGGACCGGGCGGCGGGTGGAGTGGAGGTAGGGGGCGAGGGCGATGCCGTCGGCGACACAGTGGCCGAGGCCCGTCGCCGTCTCCGCGTAGCCGAGGACGACCGCGCGGGCCGCTTCCTCGTCGCCCAGCAGGTCGCGGACCCTGCGGCCCAGTGCGAAGCCGTGGCCGTAGACCACCGACGGCGACTGCGGGACGTGTTTGCCCAGCACGTTGGAGACCAGCAGGTGGGCCCGCTTGGGGTTGCGGCGCAGGGCCAGTCCCAGCAGGTCGGTCAGCCGGCTGTCGCCCACGAGTTCGACGCCGAGCCGGTCGGCGACCCACGTCCCCGACCAGATTCCGCCCGGCGTCCCGTCGTTCACTGCCTTGTTCATGCGTCCCTTGGTGTCCACGGATGGTCAGCCGGAGATTCCGGCGGCGAGCAGCTCCACGAAGCCGATGTCCTCGTTGGCCACCCCGAAGACCTCGGCGCGCAGCATGGTCCGCTCGGCCCAGGCGCGGTGCGGCTTCACTTCGTTCATCTTGTTCGTGTACTGCGACCTCAGCACCCCGCCGCCACCGCGCTCGGGCCGCAGGATGTCCTGCGCGTCGCTGAACTCCTCGTGGCTGACCACGGACAGCGCGTGCACGGGCAGTACGTGGGTGGGGTGGATGCAGGTCTTGCCGAGCAGGCCGTTGGCCTGGTCGAGGGTGATCTCGCGGAGCAGGCCGTCCATGGCGTGCTCGATGAGTGCCTCGCGCAGTTCCTCGGCCTGGCCCTCCAGGAAGGGGCTGCGGCGCAGCTGCGGCTTGAACATGCGCTCCTGGACGCGGAAGTACTCCCAGACCGGCCCGGTCACGGTGAAGCCGGTGCCGTCGGCGCGACCCAGCATGTTCACCACGTCGGCGATCACGGAGGCGACGATCTGGACGTCCCAGGCGGTCATGTCGGGGGCGCGGCGCAGGCCGTAGGAGGAGCAGAAGTCGGTGACGCCGAGGCGCAGCGCCAGGACCCGCTCGCGGTACTTGTCGACCGCGCGGGCGATGCCCTCCAGGGTCTCTACGCGCGTCTCCCGGTAGAGCAGCTCCGGCGACTCCAGCACCGGCATGGCGAACAGCCGGTGTCCGCTCGCGGCCTCGGCGCCGGAGAGTGCCTCCAGGAAGGGGATGCCGCGCTCCTCGGTGAACTTCGGGAGCACGAATCCGGACAGCAGCCGGACCGCGGGACCGAGCCGCCGTACGAGATCGGGGATCTGCTGGGGGTGCCGGACCCGGATGAAGAGCAGAGGAAGGTCCACCCGGCGTTCCGCGAGGTCCGTGAACTGCCGGACGAGGTTCTCCTCGCCCTCGGCGACGTCGTCGTCACCGATCGAGTCCTCCAGGCACAGCACCATCGAGACCACGCCGAGCCCAGCCTGCTTGACGATGTCGTCGGCGAGGCGCGGCCGCGTGGCCGGACTGTAGAGCGTGGCGCCCAGGGCCGCGGAGAGCAGCCGGGCCGGGGAGTCCGAGGTGAACTCGCAGGGCTCCTGGTGGAAGAGGCGCTGACGCACCTCCGGGGTGATGTGCCCGAAATGCCGCATACGACTCCCCCGTGGTAGCTGTGCCGCCTGTGAAGGGTTCACAGGTGGCCGGTAATAGTACGTAGGTACCCGTGTCCGAGGTTCCCACCGGGCATGAATTTCAGGTAACGCAGACAAACACGCCCATGTCGACACCGGTACGACATGAGCCGGTGTCCCGCACCCCCGCATTGTCGTGACCAGGACCGAGAGGGCAGGATGACTCGCATGACGCACGCCATGCTGAAGGGGTCGAACGTCCCGCTGGAAACCACCACGGTACGCGCCGTGCTGCGCTGGGCGCCCGGGCAGGGGGTCCCGGTCGTCGACGCCTCGGCGCTGCTCCTCGGCCCCGGCGGTCGGGTGCGGTCCGACGAGGACTTCGTCTTCTACAACCAGCCCCGGCACCCCTCCGGGAAGGTCTGGCTCCTCGGCAAGAAGCGCGTCGCCGAGGGTCCCACCGACACGATCCAGACAGATCTCGCCGGTGTCGAGCCCGACGTCAGCCAGATTCTCCTGGTCGCGTCGGTGGACGACTCCTCGGTGGACGAGGCGTCGGTGGAGAACGCCACCTTCGGCCGCGTACGGGGCCTGTGCATTTTGCTGTACGACGCCTCGGTCCCCGACGGCGAGCCGCTGCTCTCCTTCGACATCAAGCCGGAGACGGGCAAGGAGACCGCCCTGATCTGCGGCGAGCTGTACCGCCGCGGCGAGGGCTGGAAGTTCCGCGCCCTGGGCGAGGGCTATGTGGAGGGCCTGCAGGGCCTGGCCACGGACTACGGCATCGTGGTGGACGAGTCCGACTCCGCGCAGACCACGCCCCAGGCCGAGCACACGTCGTTCCCCCTCCCCCCGGAGCAGCCCGCGCAGTCGGCCTCCTCGGTCCCCACCCAGCCCGCCTACGGCTACCCCCAGCAGGCGACCCCGGTGACGGCTCCCGTGGCGGCGTCGGGCTACGGCTATCCGCCCCCGGTGGCTCCGGCCCCGGCGGCGGAGTTCCGCCTGCCTCCCCAGGGCCCGCAGTTCATCGGGCGGTAGCGGCGCTCACCGGTCGGCCTTCGCCTTGTAGCCCCGTCCCCACTGCAGCCCCCACCCGTACAACCGGTCCAGCTCGCCCTGGAAGCCGTACACGAACTGCACCTCGCGGCGCACGACGAGCTCGCCCTTGATGTTCTCGATCATCACGACCGCGCAGGACCGGGCCTGGGGGTGCCGCTCGTCGAGGCCTATCTCGATCCGCGGCCCGTTGCTCGGATACAGCGTCACCATGGCGTGGGTACGGTCGAACGCCGGGGTCTGGTCGTAGATGTACACGAAGACCAGCAGCCGCTTGATCTGGTCCCGGTGGTCGAGGTTGACGTACATCGTCTCGCCGGACGCCGACCCGAACCGGTCGTCCCCGCTGAGCTTCACGTACGGCGGCGCGTTGACGTCCCCCAGCAGGCCGCCGAGGGGCTGGACGACGCCCTTGGTGCCGTCGGCCAGTTCGTACAGGCACCCGAGGTCGAGGTCGACGTTGACCATGCTCTGGCTGTGGCCGAGGACCTCCGGCGGCTTGAGGGCCTTGAAGGGGTGCCGCAGCAGCGACTCGCGCTGTGAGCCCCCGATGTCGGAGGTCCGCATCCGCCAGGTCAGGTTGACGCGGAGGTTCCCGGTCGCCGCGCCCTGTTTGGTGAGCGAGACCCGGTTGTGCCGCTTGGTCAGTTCGATCGCGTTGCTGGCCGCGCTGCCCGAGTCGAAGTCGACCTCGCGGCCGCCTCGGAGTCCGTCCAAGAAGCCCATTCCCGCCCCCATGTTCACTTTGGAGAAGCCGGCGGGGCGGCCGGAGGCCGGCCGCCCCGCTCAGAGCGTTCCTCACCGGGGAGGGTGTCACACCCCGGACGAGACCTCAGTCTTCTCGTCCGACCCCGCGGCTTTCCCCTCGGCGGCCGCGAGCGCGTTGTTGCGGCGTACGGAGGACCAGAAGGACCAGCCGATCAGGATCACCCCGACGAGGCCGGTGATGATCTCGTTGATCTCGTACTGGATGGTGACCATGAGGATCACCGCGAGGGCGCCGATCGCGTAGTGCGCGCCGTGCTCCAGATAGACGTAGTCGTCGAGGGTGCCCTGGCGGACCAGGTAGACGGTCAGGGAACGGACGTACATCGCGCCGATGCCCAGGCCCAGCGCCATCAGGACGATGTCGTTGGTGATGGCGAACGCGCCGATCACGCCGTCGAAGGAGAAGGAGGCGTCCAGGACCTCCAGGTACAGGAACATGAAGAACGCGGCCTGGCCGGCCAGCGTGACCGCCGACTTGGGCTTGCCCTCGCGCTCGGCCCGTTCCTCGTCCTCGTGTTCGCGTTCCTCCTCCTCTTCGAGCTTGTCCTCGAAGTAGCCGGAGAGGCCGCCGACGACCATGTAGG
>NZ_JBHVYZ010000079.1:0-38231 GCF_042880295.1 Streptomyces sp. NPDC058307 | reverse complement strand
CCCTTCTCGCCGTACGCGGCTTGCGGCCCATCGTGGCGCAGGTGACTGCAACCCCCTAGGGGCGCGGGGAACTGCGCGACCAGCCCCCACGGGCCCGCACCCGCCCGACAACCTCACCCGGCACCCCCTCAGGCGCCCCGTCCAAGCCCAGCGCAGCGGCACCGCGGGGAACTGCGCGACCAGCCCCCACCGGCCCGCACTCGCACGACAGCCTCACCTCGCACCCCGTGAAGCGTCACCCCTTCGACGGGTGCGGAGTAGAGCCGTACGCCGTCAGGAAGCGGTCTCGGAAGGAGCTCATCTTCCAGACCGGGGCGTTGTGCGCCGGCTTCAGGCCGTCCGTCCAGTTCCAGGACGCGATCCTGTCGAGCACCTTCGGGTCCTTGGCCACGATCGAGATCGGCACGTCACGGCTGGCGTTCTCCCCGCTGACCCGGGCGATCGGCTGGTGGTCGCCGAGGAAGACGAGGACTGTGTCGTCGCTGCCGTAGCGCTCCAGCCACTGGGTCAGTGACGTGACCGAGTACGAGATGGACTTGCCGTACTCCTGCTTGGAGCGGGTGGAGTCGGCGATGATGTCGGACGGTTTGTTGCCCGCCTTCTGGATGGCCTTGAAGATCGAGCCGTCGCCGAGCTCGTTCCAGTCGACCATCTTCGGGATGGGCGCCCACGGCTGGTGGCTGGAGGTCAGGATGATCTCGGACATCAGCGGCTTGTCGCGCTTCTTGCCGTGGACCTGGCGCTGGTAGGCCTCCAGGGCGTACTGGTCGGGCATCGTCGACCAGCTGAACTTGGGTCCCTTGTAGCCGAGTTGGAAGGCGTTGTAGACCTTGTCGAGGTCGTAGTACTTCTGCTCGGGCCAGCCCTTCTGGACGCCCGGCATCACCCCGACCGTGTCCCAGTCGCCGGTCTTCTTGAAGGCCTTGGTGAGGCTGAGGTGGTCGCTGGCCATGACCGTGCGGTAGCGCTGCTGGTTGTCGATCCAGAGGCCGGACAGGGTCGTCGAGTGGCCGAGCCAGCTGCTGCCGCCGTACGTCGCCGAGGTCAGCCAGCCGCTCTTCGCGTGGAAGCCGGCCTTCGCGAGGGCCGCGGTGCTGGTGTCGAGGGTCTTGTCCACGCCGGGCGCGATGGCCGGGTCCTCGACGGCACTGCGGCCGTAGCTCTCGATGAAGGTGAAGATCATGTCCTTGCCGCGCAGGTCGGGCACGAGCTGGGAGCCCGGTGTGTTCCCGAAGGCGTCGACCTTGGCCACCTTCGCGAAGGCCGCCTCGTCCCGCACGGTCTGCAGCACCTGCTGACCCTCGCGCGCGGTGAGCGCGGCGGTGTGCTGGGAGGCCAGCGGGACGCCGGCGATCTGGAGGCCGAGAGCGGAGCAGGTGACCCAGACGGTGGCGGCGAGGAGGGTTCCGCGGGTGGCGATCCGGCGGTCCAGGACCAGCAGGCCGCTCAGTCTGACCATCGCCAGCGTCATGAGGGACAGCAGCAGGAGTACGAGGACGATGACGCCGATCACGGCTCCGACCGCCACGGCCCGGCCCATCGAGTCCGCGACGTACGACTGCGCGTCGTCGAGCAGCTCCCAGTCCAGGACGGGGTTGAAGGGCCGCCCGAGGTAGTCGTTGAACCCCATGTCGAGCAGGTTCAGGATCGTCATCACCCCGAGCGCCGCGCCGGACACCGCGGCCACCACCACGCGGGGCCGACGCGGCACCGCGAGCATCACCGCCGCCCCGAGGATCGCCTCCGCCGGAATCCGCACGAACTCCCGCAGGTGCAGATGGGTGAGCTTGTTCGGCAGGAGCAGGGCCCCGAGGACGAGAAGGGCGGCGAGGATGTTGAGGGCCCAGCGGATATTGCGTACGGCCGTGGGGTGCGCGGTGCGCCAGGACGGCTTCCCGGCCGGCGGACCGTCCGTACCCGTCGCCTCGGCCTCGGGTGACGTGCTCTCTGCAAGGGTCTCGGACACCCGAGGGTCCTTCCGTACGGGTCCTGGGAGAAGGCGGATCCGATATGGGGTCTCGGATCCGCCACCGTCCCGTACGGAGGGCTCGGGCCCGGAGTTCACCGGTCGGGGCAAACACCGCACCAACGCTTGGTCAACGGCCGGATGCCGGCCCTCGGCCCGTCCCTTCGCTCACGCGCCTCCCACCGCCGTCAGCAGAGCCAGCGGTGCCGCGGCGGACCGGGACTCGCGCACGCACGCGTGCGGGTACGGCACCGGCTCGCCGTGGGTGTCCCGGCCGTAGCCCGCCAGCACCTCCGGCAAGCGGTGGCCGGTCGCCGTCGCCGCGTCCACCAGCCCGTGCGCCACCGCCCGCGCCTCGTCGTGCAGTCCGTAGCGGGCGAGACCGAGCGTGATCAGCGCGTTGTCGTGCGGCCACACCGAGCCCCGGTGGTACGACAACGGGTGGTACGCCGCCTGTCCGGCCGCCAGTGTCCTGACCCCCCACCCGGAGAAGAAGTCCGGCGCCAGCAGCCGCCGCCCCACCAGCTCGCCGTACTCCTTGTCGAGCAGGCCCGACCACAGCAGATGCCCGGCGTCGGAGGCCAGCGCGTCGACCTGCCGGCCCTCCCCGTCCAGGGCCAGCGCCGGGAACGAGCGGTCCGGCATCCAGAAGTCCCGCTGGAACCGGTCCCGCAGATCCGCCGCGGCCTGTTCGAGGAGCGCCGCGTACGTCTCGTCGCCCCACACCGTGCGCGCGACCGACGCGGTCCGGCGCAGCGCGTCGTAGGCGTAGCCCTGGGCGCCCGCCGCCATCACCGGCCCGCTCGCCCGCGTTCCGTCGGCGCCGCAGATCGCGCCGGGGGAGTCCTTCCAGTTCTGGTTGGCGAGGCCGCCCTGGTCGGAGCGGTAGACGAGGTAGCCGCGCGAGGTGAGGCCGCCGTGGTCGAGCATCCAGCCGACCGCGGCACGGGCGTGCGGCTCCAGGCGCCGGGCGAGCGAGACGTCCCCGGTGTGCTCCACGTACGCGCCGAGCAGGACGAGGAACAGGGGCGTGGCGTCGACCGAGCCGTAGTAGCGGCCGTACGGCACCTGCTCGAAGTGCGCGAGCTCCCCGTGCCGTACCTCGTGCACGATCTTGCCGGGCTGGGCCACGGAGGCCGCGCCGGTCTCGGTGGCCTGGGTCGCGGCGAGCGCGGGGAGGGTCGCGGCGGCCAGCTGGGGGCGGTAGGGGAGGGCGAAGAGCGCGGTGAGGAGGGCGTCACGGCCGAGGAGGGTGAGGAACCAGGGGGCTCCGGCGGCCGGGACGCGCAGTTCCTCGCCGTCCGGGCCGGTCGCCGGGACCTGGAGCGAGGCGAGGTCGGCGAGACCTCGGGCACAGGCGGCCGCGAGCTCCGGCCAGCCGGTCGGGAAGGCGACTCCCTCCACGAACTCGCCCTCCATCGCGAGGAGTTCGCGGTTCAGGGCGGCGGGGGAGCTCGGCACCCGGCGGGCCCGCCTGTCGCCGTGCGGGCGGGCCATCACCCGCAGGGTCAGCTCGGCCGTGCCGTGCGGCTCCAGGTCGAGCGTCCAGACCAGGCGCCTGGCTCCGGTGCCGGTCTCCTCCACACCGTCCGGGACGGGGTCGGATGTCACCGTCGTACAGGAACGCCATTCGCGGCGCTGGTAGCTGAACTCCACGCCGTCCTCGCGGACCTCGCGGAAGCGGGTCGCGCCGGTCTTCGGGTAGGTGCGGTGGTCGGAGCGGAGTTCGAACTGGTCGGCGAAGTCGGCGTCCGCGGTGACCGCGAGCCGGACCGTCGTCGGTACCGGGCGGTTGCTGGTGACCCGGAGGGACTCGACGAACGAGCCGTCCCCCACCGCCTGTTCGCGGAACAGGGTGTGCGCGGGGGGTTCCTGACGGCCGCCGCGCGGGACGAGGACGCAGCGCGCGGTGTCCCCGTCGGCGACCGGCGACAGGGCCTCCGGGACCGCCCCGTCGACCGTGAGCTGCCAGCGGCTCAGATGCCGGGCGTCCCGTACGAACAACCCGTCCGGTGAGCTGCCGTTCCGGACGCCGCTGATGTCCCCGCCGTCGCCCACGGCGGCGAACGTCCCACCGTGCACGAGCAGATGATGCCGATCCGTCATCGCCGGTCCCCTCCCTTGAGTTCCCTGTCCGCCGAGACTGTGGTGCCGTGCGTGACCGCGGTGCCGTGCGTGCCTGCGGTGCCGTGCGTGACCGCGGTGTCGCTGTGCAGCAGGTCGAGCGCGAGCGCGGCGGTCCAGCTGAAGCCGGTCGCCCCGCAGGCCTCGCCGGTGTACGGGTCGACGTACTCCGCGAAGTCGGTGGCCTCGGCGAGTTCGAGGACCGACTCCCGCAGCGTGTCGGCCTGTCGGTGCCTCCCGTGGGTGCGCAGCCCTCGCTCCAGCAGCCAGGCGGTGTTGAACCAGGCCGGGCCGCGCCAGTAGCGGTGCGGGTCGAAGGCCTCGCCGAGGAGGTCGTGGCTGGGGACGAGGCGGGTGGTGGTGCCCAGCCCGAAGTGGGGGCCGCAGACCGTCCGCACCAGCGTCGCGACGAGGTCCCGCGGGAGGCCGGGGAGCAGGAGCGGGATCAGGCCCGAGACTGTGCGGTCAGGGAGCAGGGCTCCGCGCCCGTCCGCGGCGGGCGCCCGCAGGTCCCGGCACAGGAACATCCCGCTCGCCGGGTCCCACAGCCGCTCCACCAGCGCCGCCGTGAGCCGCTCCGCGCGCGCGTGCCGGGCCGTGCCGGGCGCGCCCAGTTCCTCGGCGATCCGGGCGAGGGCGTGCTCGGAGGCGATGAGCAGGGCGTTGAACGCGGGGTCCTCGACGGCGAACGAGCCGCCGCCGTCGGCGTACCCGGCGTCCCGGTAGTCCGTCGCCAGCCGCACGTACCGTCCGTAGTCCAGGTCCGTCGGCCGGTCCTCGGCCGCCCCGTGGTCCAGGTCGGCGCGGCGGAAGGAGCGGGCCGGGGCCGGTGTGACGCGGGAGAGCGGGAGGTCCCAGGCCGGGCTGTTGTCCATACCCTGTTCCCAGGGGTGCACGACGGACGCGAGGCCCCCGCCGCCCAGGTCCCGGCGGTGCAGGAGATAGCGGTGCCAGGCGGCCAGGCGCGGGTACACCCGGGCCAGGAAGCCGCGCGACCGCGACAGACCGGGGTCGGCGCGGTGCACCAGCCACGCGGCCAGGGCGTGGACCGGTGGCTGCACGATGCCGGACGTCTGTACGGTGCGCGGGGCGCCCGCGGTGCGCCCCGCGGTCGAGGAGCGCCAGAAGTCGGGGCTCGGGAAGTACGCGTCGAGCGGGACGGAGGGGTTGAAGACGATGTGCGGGACACGTCCGTCGCCCCACTGGGCCGCCAGCAGGGTCTCCAGCTCGGTCTGCGCCCGCAGCGGCGAGAGGTGGCGCAGGCCGATCGCGATGAACGCGGAGTCCCAGGACCACTGGTGCGGGTACAGGCCGCGCGAGGGCACCGTGGAGGCGCCGGTCCAGTTGCCTTTCAGCACCCTCGCCGCCCCGACGTGCAGGGAATGTGACGAACCCGGCGGATCGTATGCGATCGAACGCGCCGCGGAACGGGTGATGAGCTGGGCAGTGCGATCCACTCGGGGCTCCCCGAAAGACGTATGGCTGACCGGTTCGGTCATGGCTACCGTAGGGTTACGTCTATTTAACACGCAAAACCCAGAATGTAATGCAGAGTTGAGAAACACAAGGGGGTGCGCATGACCGGACGGAGTCTGACCGGCGCCGGAGATCTGCTCGAGCTGGTCCGCAGCGGGCGAGCCGTCACGCGCGGAGCGCTCCAGCAGGCCACCGGACTGTCCCGGGCGACCGTCGGCCAGCGCCTGGACCGGCTGTTCCGCGCAGGCTGGCTGCGCGAGGGGGCCGGGGGCCCGGTGGACTCCCCGCTGGGCGGCCGCCCCTCCATAACCCTGGAGTTCGACGACGCCCACGCGATCGTCCTCGCCGCCGACCTGGAGACCCGGCACGCCCGCGCGGCCGTGCTGTCCCTGACCGGCGAGATACTCGCCGAGCACAGCGGCACCCTGGCCATCGAGGACGGCCCGGACGCCGTGCTCGGCGAGCTGGGCCGCTGGTTCGCCGAGCTGGTGGAGAAGGCGGGGCACCGGGCCGAGGAGGTCTGCGGGATCGGGCTCGCCGTGCCGGGCCCCGTCGACCTGGAGAGCGGCCGGGTGGTCCAGCCGCCGATCATGCCCGGCTGGGACGGCTACCACATAAGGAGCCGCCTCGCGCGAGCCTTCACCGAGCACACCGGGGCAGGTCCCCTCCCCGTGCTCGTCGACAACGACGCCAACCTCATGGCATACGGCGAACAGCGCACGGCTTACCCCGACTGCTCGGCGTTCGTGCTGGTCAAGGTCTCGACCGGCATCGGCGCCGGAGTCGTGGTCGACGGCTCGCTCTACCGGGGCATCGACGGCGGCGCCGGCGACCTGGGCCACATCCGGGTGCCGGCGGGCGCGGAGGCGCTGTGCCGGTGCGGGTCCTACGGCTGCCTCGCCGCCGTCGCGAGCGGCGGTGCCGTGGCCCGCAGGCTGGCGGCGGCCGGGGTGCCCGCGGCCTCCGGATCGGATGTGCGGGACCTGCTGGCGTCCGGGCATCCCGAGGCGGCGGCGCTCGCGCGGGAGGCGGGGCGGCAGGTCGGGGACGTCCTGGCGACGGTCGTGACCCTGCTGAACCCCAGCGTCCTGATGATCGCCGGGGATCTGTCCGGAACCTCCTTCCTCACGGGGGTCCGGGAGCTGCTGTACCAGCGGGCGCTGCCGCGCTCGACCGCCCACCTCGAGGTCGTCACCTCACGGCTCGGGGAGCGGGCCGGGCTGGTGGGTGCGGGCGCGCTGGTCGTGGAGCATCTGTACGCGCCCGAGCGGGTCGAGGAGCGGTTGCTCGCCATGGGCGTATGACGTCCGCGTTTCTGTCCGAAGAGCCGTCCGCATGGTGAAATCCGTGCGCCTGTGGCAGCGTGATTCTCGCCACCCTTGAGAAGGGAGGCGCTCGGATGAGCGGATCATGAGCGACTGCACTTCTCCAAGGGGTGGCACTGAGTGCCACCCCTTGATCGTTCATCGATCGAAATCAAGCGTGCGAATAGCCGCTCACGTGAGCGCCCCAGGCAGGTTATGAGGGACCGTGCGTTCAACAAGTGAAAACACCGGAGGCCTGTCGCTTGCCAAGCTTTGACTTTCGATCCGCTGGCGGACGGCTGGTTACGGGCGCATGACGCCCGATCAGACCTCCCCAGACGCCTTCGAACTGGGTATGTTCCTCGCCGTCAGGGCAGCCACCGCGTCCTCGAGGGAGTCGAGACCCGTGTCGGAAAACAAAGAACCTCACGTAGCGAAGTTCGTCTACGACTTCACCGAGGGAAACAAGGACCTCAAGGACCTCCTGGGTGGCAAGGGCGCGAACCTCGCCGAGATGACCAACCTGGGACTCCCCGTTCCCCCCGGCTTCACCATCACGACCGAAGCCTGCAAGGTCTACCTCGACAGCGGCGAGGAGCCGGCGGCACTGCGTGACGAGGTGAGTGCGCACCTCGGCGCGCTGGAGCAGCGCATGGGCAAGAAGCTCGGCCAGGCCGACGACCCGCTGCTCGTCTCGGTCCGCTCCGGCGCGAAGTTCTCCATGCCCGGAATGATGGACACGGTCCTCAACATCGGGCTCTCCGACAAGTCGGTCCAGGGGCTCGCCCAGCAGTCCGGCGACGACCGCTTCGCCTGGGACTCCTACCGGCGCCTCATCCAGATGTTCGGCAAGACCGTCCTCGGCGTCGACGGCGACCTCTTCGAGGAGGCCCTCGAGAAGGCCAAGGAGGCCAAGAAGGTCACGGTCGACACCGACCTGGAGGCCACCGACCTCAAGAAGCTCGTCACCGCCTTCAAGAAGATCGTCAAGAAGGAGGCGGGCCGGGACTTCCCGCAGGACCCGCGCGAGCAGATGGACCTCGCCATCCACGCGGTCTTCGACTCCTGGAACACCGACCGCGCCAAGCTCTACCGCCGTCAGGAGCGCATCCCGCACGACCTCGGCACGGCCGTCAACGTCTGCTCGATGGTCTTCGGCAACCTCGGCCCGGACTCCGGCACCGGTGTCGCCTTCACCCGTGACCCCGCCTCCGGCCACCAGGGCGTCTACGGCGACTACCTCCAGAACGCCCAGGGCGAGGACGTGGTCGCGGGCATCCGCAACACCGTCCCGCTCGCGGAGCTGGAGCAGATCGACAAGAAGTCGTACGACCAGCTGATGCAGATCATGGCGACGCTGGAGAACCACTACAAGGACCTCTGCGACATCGAGTTCACCATTGAACGCGGTCAGCTGTGGATGCTCCAGACCCGGGTCGGCAAGCGCACGGCGGGCGCCGCCTTCCGGATCGCGACCCAGCTGGTGGACCAGGGCCTGATCGACGAGGCCGAGGCGCTCCAGCGGGTCACCGGCGCCCAGCTCGCCCAGCTGATGTTCCCGCGCTTCGACGAGAACACCAAGGTCGCCCAGGTCGGCCGGGGCATCGCGGCCTCGCCGGGTGCGGCCGTCGGCAAGGCGGTCTTCGACTCGTACACCGCCGTCAAGTGGTCGCGTTCGGGCGAGAAGGTCATCCTGGTCCGCCGGGAGACCAACCCCGACGACCTCGACGGCATGATCGCGGCCGAGGGCATCCTGACCTCGCGCGGCGGCAAGACCTCCCACGCGGCGGTCGTCGCGCGCGGCATGGGCAAGACCTGTGTCTGCGGCGCGGAGGAGCTGGAGGTCGACACCAAGCGGCGCCGGATGACGGTCCCGGGCGGACACGTGGTGGAGGAGGGCGACCTCATCTCCATCGACGGCTCCAGCGGCAAGGTCTACCTCGGCGAGGTCCCGGTCGTCCCCTCGCCCGTCGTGGAGTACTTCGAGGGCCGGATGCACGCCGGTGCCAACGACGCCGACGAGCTGGTCGAGGCCGTGCACCGGATCATGGCGTTCGCGGACCGCAAGCGCCGCCTCAGGGTCCGGGCCAACGCGGACAACGCCGAGGACGCGATGCGCGCCCGTCGCTTCGGCGCGCAGGGCATCGGGCTCTGCCGTACCGAGCACATGTTCCTCGGGGACCGCCGCGAGCTGGTCGAGCGCCTCATCCTGGCCGACACGGAGGCCGAGCGCGAGGAGTCGCTGAAGGCGCTGCTCCCGCTGCAGAAGCAGGACTTCGTGGAGCTGTTCTCGGCGATGGACGGCCTGCCGGTGACGGTACGGCTGCTGGACCCGCCGTTGCACGAGTTCCTCCCGGACATCACCGAGCTGTCGGTCCGCGTGGCCCTGGCGGAGTCCCGTCAGGAACCGCACGAGAACGAACTGCGCCTGCTCCAGGCGGTGCACCGGCTGCACGAGCAGAACCCGATGCTGGGCCTGCGCGGCGTACGCCTCGGTCTGGTCATCCCCGGCCTGTTCACCATGCAGGTCCGGGCGATCGCCGAGGCCGCGGCCGAGCGCAAGGCCGCGAAGGGCGACCCGCGCGCGGAGATCATGATCCCGCTGGTGGGCACGGTCCAGGAGCTGGAGATCGTCCGCGAGGAGGCCGACCAGGTGGTGGCCGAGGTCGAGGCCGCCACGGACACCGAGCTGAAGCTGGCGATCGGCACGATGATCGAGCTCCCGCGCGCCGCGCTGACCGCCGGTCAGATCGCGGAGGCGGCGGAGTTCTTCTCCTTCGGCACGAACGACCTCACCCAGACGGTGTGGGGCTTCAGCCGGGACGACGTGGAGGCGAGCTTCTTCACGGCGTACCTGGAGAAGGGCATCTTCGGCGTCAGCCCCTTCGAGACGATCGACAAGGACGGCGTCGGCTCCCTGGTCAAGCTGGCCGCGGAGGCGGGCCGCAAGACCCGGCCCGACCTCAAGCTCGGCGTCTGCGGTGAGCACGGCGGCGACCCGGAGTCGGTCCACTTCTTCCACGAGGTGGGCCTGGACTATGTCTCCTGCTCGCCGTTCCGTATCCCGGTCGCCCGCCTGGAGGCGGGGCGCGCGGCGATCACGGCGAACGGAAGCGACCACCGGTAGACCGCTGAGGACCACTGACGGCCCCTGGAACCCCGGATCCGCCGCCCGTCCCCGACCCTCATCCGATGGGCGGCGGTTCCGGATCACGAAGAGAGGGGGCGGCACCCTGTGCGGGGGTGCCGCCCCCTCTCCCGTGTCCGCGCCTCAGCGGGTGGCGCGGCGCCTGCGGGCCGACGCGACCAGCGCACCGCCGGTGAGCAGGACGGCCGAGCCCGCGGCGGCGACGTACACGGTGGTGTCGCCCCCGCCGCCGGTCTCGGCGAGGTGCGTCCCCTTCGTGCCGGTGTCCGCGGCCGCCTTGTCGTCGTGGGCCCTGAACCCCGCGGGCGGCCGGTCGCAGGCGATGCCGTCGCCGTCCCGGTCGAGATGGCTGCCGTAGTGCTCGTCGCCCTTGGGGATGTTCGCGTGGCCGGCGGCGTACGCCTCGGTGCAGTTCTCGAACGGGTGGTCACCGTCGTGTGCCGAGGCGGCGCCCGGCAGCACGGCCAGCGCCAGCGCGGCGACGACGACGGCGCCGGGCTTGCGGAGCAGGTTCACAGCAGGTTCCTCCGGGTTCATGGTGATATCCGCGTGCATGATCAAGAAGTGACGATCAGCCGGATATGAGGTGACGAACCTAGTGAGGCGCGGATGCCGTGTCGGCGACATGAGAAACCCGTGATGCGAACGTGACGTGACCGGACGGTAGCTCTCCGCAGGCCCGGTGCCGACGGTTCAGCTGTCGCAGGCCACCCCGTCGTTGTCCCGGTCCAGGTGGGAGGCGTACCCCGGCTCACCGCGGTGGATCGGGGCGGCACCGGCGGCGCGCGCCTCGGAGCAGTTGGCGTAGGAGACGCTGTCCGAGCCCGGGTCGGACCCGGAGCCGATGTCCGCCTCGGCCTGTGCCGTGACCGTCCTGGTGACCTTGACCGTCCTGGTGGTGGTCACGGTGGGTGCGGGTTCCGCCTTGGGGGTTGCCGTCGCCGTCGCCGTCGTCGTCACGGTGACGGTCGGCTGCGGTTTGGCGGCGGCCGGCTTGGCGTCGTTCGTCGTCCTGTCCTGGTCGCCGCCGCCTATGCCGACGCCGAGGAAGAGGGCGAGCGCGAGGGCGGGCAGGACGTACCGCTTGCGAGCCCACTTGGGGGCGGGCCGGGAAGCGGACGGCGGCGCCGGTGGCGTCGGCTGCCACGGCGGCGTGGGCTGGGTGTTGTACGGGTTGGCGCTCGTAGGGTGGGTCCATGTCGGGCTGGAGTGCCGAGGACGTTCCCGACCGGAGCGGACGTCTGAGCCCTCAGCCCCTTCAGTCCTTGCGGCCGGTCACCGCGACCGTCACACCCAGCCCGATCATGGTCAGTCCACCGGCCCCGCCCACCAGGGACAGACGGCGCGGCGAGCGGGCGAACCAGCCCCGCGCGGTCGCCGCGACCAGCCCCCACACGGCGTCGGAGACCAGCGCGATGACGTTGAACACCAGCCCGAGCAGCAGCATCTGCGCGGCCACGTGTCCCTGGCCGCGGTCCACGAACTGCGGCAGTACCGCGGCGAAGAACACGATGGTCTTGGGGTTGGTCACACCGACCGCGAACCCCTCCCCGAACGTGCGCAGACCGCCGTGGCCCGCCGCGGCCGCCGCCACGTCCTCGGCGAACGCCGCGCGCAGCGACCCGCGTCCGCGCCACGCCTTGACGCCCAGGTACACCAGGTAGGCGGCACCGGCGAGCTTGAGGGTCGTGAAGACCAGCACCGAGCGCTCCACGACCGAGCCGACCCCGAACGCTACGGTGAGGACCAGCACGTACGCGCCGACCGTGTTCCCGGCCACCGTGGTCAGGGCGGCACGGCGGCCCTGCGCGAGCGCCCGGCCGATCACGAACAGCACGCTGGGTCCGGGGATCACGATCAGCAGGAACGACATGGCCGCGAAGGCGAGAAGACGGTCGGTGGGCAGCATGCGGCCCATGCAAGCACGGGGGGCTCACGCCCTCCAGCGGATTTCCGCCGACGTACCCCGAGGCGGGGTGCCGCCGCACTCGTCACGGTCTCCCGAGGAACGAGGAGTAGGTGACCGACCGTACGGAGATCGTGGCCGGACTGCGCCGGCTCGGCGAGGAAGGCCGTCCGGCCTCCGAGGCCGCGCGCTGGGTGATGCGGGAGACGGGGGACGACTTCAAGATCTTCCAGCTCATGGTCCACTTCTTCAGCGCCTGCCACGTCCCGGTGGAACGCCTGCGGGAGATGGAACGCTGGGAGGGCCTGGGCACCGGAGGCGCCCTCACGGACGCGGAACTGGACGCGATCGTCGGCCCGCTCGTGGTCCGGGAGACACCGCCGTCCTGACGGGACGGCGACGGCACGGATCCGGGCGAGGGGCGGTCACCGAACGGTGACCGCCCCTTCCGCGTCCGGTGTTAAGCCGCCCGCACCTCGTACGTCGTGATCCGCACCGACTCGTCGTCCAGGCACTGCCCGGTCTCCAGGTCGAACCGCTGCTTCAGCAGCGGGGAGGCCACGAACGGGCGGCCCTGGTGGGTGCCGGTCAGGCCGCGGGAGAGGACCGCCGCCCCACCGAAGGGGTCGCGGTTGTCGACGGCGTACAGATTGCCCGCGCGGTCGCGGAACAGGGCTGCCTGGCGGCCGTCGGGCAGCAGGGCCGCCACTCCCCGGCCGGGGAGCAGCCGGGCCAGCTCGCAGACCGCGAACCAGTCGCCGTTCAGCTGGAGTTCGACCTTCAGATCGGTGGTCTCGGGTGCCAGGGTCATCGCTGGGCGCTTCCTTCCAGGGGACGGTGGCCGATGGTCAGCAGCGGCAGGTCGGGCTTGATCTGCTCGCGCTCGGGGACGAAGCCGACGACCGGGTCGGGGGTGTCCGGGGCGTTCACGAAGGACACGAACCGGGCGAGCTTCTCGGGGTCGTTGATGGTGGTCGCCCACTCGTCGGCGTAGTGCGCCACGTGGGCCGTCATCAGGGACTCCAGCTCCTCGCAGATGCCGAGGGAGTCCTCCACGACCACGTCACGGACGTGGTCCAGGCCGCCGGGGATGCGCTCCAGCCAGGTCGAGGTGCGCTCCAGCCGGTCCGCGGTGCGGATGTAGAACATCAGGAACCGGTCGATCAGCTTGATCAGTTCGGCGTCGGTGAGGTCCTGGGCCAGCAGGTCCGCGTGGCGCGGGGTCGCGCCGCCGTTGCCGCCGACGTACAGGTTCCAGCCGCTCGCCGTGGCGATCACGCCGAAGTCCTTCGACTGGGCCTCGGCGCACTCGCGGGCGCAGCCGGAGACCGCCGACTTGAGCTTGTGCGGGGAGCGCAGACCGCGGTAGCGCAGCTCCAGGTCGATCGCCATGCGGACCGAGTCCTGGACGCCGTAGCGGCACCAGGTCTGGCCGACACACGACTTCACCGTGCGCAGCGACTTGCCGTAGGCGTGGCCGGACTCGAAGCCCGCGTCCACCAACCGGGTCCAGATCAGGGGGAGTTGTTCGACCCGCGCGCCGAACATGTCGATCCGCTGACCGCCGGTGATCTTCGTGTAGAGGCCGAAGTCGCGGGCGATCTCACCGATCACGATGAGGCCCTCGGGGGTGATCTCACCGCCGGGGATGCGGGGGACGACCGAGTAGGAGCCGTTCTTCTGGATGTTGGCGAGGAAGTGGTCGTTGGAGTCCTGCAGGGCCGCCTGCTCGCCGTCCAGGACGTAGTTGCTCGCGCCGATCGTCGGGGCGAGGGAGGCGATGATCGAACCGACGGCCGGCTTGCAGATCTCGCAGCCGTCGCCGCCCCGGGCGCCGTCGCGGCCGTAGCGGTCCAGCAGGTCCTGGTAGGTGTTGATGCGCAGGGCCAGGACGATCTCGTAGAGCTCCTCGCGGGTCTGCGAGAAGCAGCCGCACAGGCCCTTGTCGACCTCGACGCCGGACGCCTCCAGCTCGGCGGTGACCAGCTGGCCGAGCACCTTGACGCAACTGCCGCAGGTCGTACCGGCCTTGGTGCACTTCTTCACCTCGGGCACGGTCGTGCACTGGTGGTCGGTGACCGCGGCGCGGATCGTGCCCTTGCGGACGTTGTTGCAGGAGCAGATGATCGCGTCGTCCGGCAGCGCGGTCGGGCCGAGCTGGACGGACTCCCCGGCCCCGGCCGGCAGCACCAGCGACTCGGGCGCGACCGGCGGCACCGAACCCGTGAACGCCTTCAGCGTGCCGTACGCCTCCGCGTCACCGACCAGGATGCCGCCGAGCAGCGTGCCGTCCCGGCCGATGACCAGCTTCTTGTACAGGCCCGAGCGGGAGTCGGAGTACACGACGTCCAGGCAGTCCTCGGCGGTGCCGTGCGCGTCACCGAAGGACGCCACGTCCACGCCGAGCAGCTTGAGCTTGGTCGAGAGGTCGGCGCCCAGGAAGGAGGCCTCGTCTGAGGCGATGGTCGCCGCGGCCGTCTCGGCCTGCTCGTAACCGGGGGCCACCAGGCCGTACACCCGGCCGTCGGCGGCCAGCGCGCACTCGCCGATCGCGAAGACGTGCGGGTCGGCGACGGTACGGCACTGCTCGTCGACCGCGATGCCGCCGCGCTCGCCGACCGTGAGGCCGCAGTCGCGGGCCAGTTGGTCGCGGGGGCGGACACCGGCGCTGAACACCACCAGATCGGTGGCGAGTTCGCTGCCGTCGGAGAGCTTCATGCCGGTGACGGCACCGCTCTCGTCGACGACGATCTCCTGCGTGCCCACCCCGGTGTGGACGCTCAGGCCCATGTCCTCGATGGTCCGCAGCAGTGCCGCGCCACCGCCCTCGTCGACCTGCACCGGCATCAGCCGCGGCGCGAACTCCACGATGTGGGAGGTGAGTCCGAGCCCCTTCAGGGCACCGGCCGCCTCCAGGCCGAGCAGACCGCCGCCGACCACGGCACCGGTGGTGCGGGTCTTGGCGTACTCCTCGATGGCGAGGAGGTCCTCGATCGTGCGGTAGACGAAGCAGCCCTCGGCGTCCTTGTTCGGGACCGGCGGCACGAAGGGGTAGGAGCCGGTGGCGAGGACGAGGGTCTCGTACCCGAAGACCTGCCCGGACCGGGCGGTGACCTTCTTCGCCTCGCGGTCGACCGCGACGGCCGGGTCGCCGACGTACAGCTCGATGCCGTGCGTCTCGATGAACTCCATGTCCGTCACGGACAGTTCCTCGGGCGTCCTGCCCGAGAAGTACGAGGTGAGCGCGACGCGGTCGTACGCGGGACGCGGCTCCTCGCACAGCACGACCACGCGGTGCGTGGCGGTCATGCCGCGCTCGGCGAGGGCTTCGAGGAAGCGCTGGCCGACCATGCCGTGGCCGACGAGCACGATCGTGGGGGTGGCCTCCATGGCCTCCGGGTGGGCGGTCATCAGGAGCCTCCATCGTTGGTGAGCAGGTGGAGCAGCGGTCCGCCGTCGGAGGGCAGCGGCTCTGCTCCCTCCCAGGCGCGGGCGAGCGCGCCGACGGTGCCGAGTTCGCCGACGAGGACCCCGCCGACCAGGCGGTCGTCGCGGACGACGACCTTGCGGTAGGTGCCGCGGGTGGCGTCCGCGAGCTGGACGACGTCGTCGCCCGGGAGCGCCTCGGTCTCGCCGAACGCGGCCAGGTCGAAGGCGGTCTGCCCGGCGAGCGTGAGCCGGGTCAGCGAACGGGTGCCGGTGTAGCGGGCGTTCGTCCGGCCGGCCAGGAACTCGGCGAGCACGTCGGCCTGTTCGAGGGCCGGGGTGGCAAGCCCGTAGACGTTGCCGTCGTGCTGGGCGCAGTCGCCGATCGCGTGGATGTACGGGTCGGAGGTGCGCAGTTCGTCGTCCACGACGATCCCCTTGCGCACCTCGAGGCCCGCGGTCTGCGCGAGGCCGACACGGGGGTGGACCCCGCAGGCCAGGACCACGATCTCGGCGTCCAGGGCGTATCCGTCGGCCATCTCGACCGAGCGGACCGCCCCGCCGACGCAGCGCACGTCCCGCACGCGCAGATCGGTGTGGACCTCGACGCCGAGGTCCCCGAGGTGGCGCCGGACGAGCTTGGACGCGCTCGGGTCGAGCTGGCGCTCCATCAGCCGCTCGGACTGCTGGGCCAGTATGACCTGGGCGCCGCGCTGGGCGAGCGCGCGGGCCGCGGAGACCCCGAGGAGCCCGCCGCCGATCACGACCGCCTTCACTCCCGGCCGGACCGCCTCGGAAAGGCCCAGGCAGTCGTCCATGGTGCGGAAGGCGTGGACGCCCCGCGGCAGCTCGTGGTCGGGGGTGAACAGCCCGCGCAGCGGCGGCAGCACCGGGTTCGAGCCGGTGGCCAGAACCAGTCGGTCGTATGCGATCTTCGAACCGTCCGCGCACTCGACGGTCCGTGCCCCGCGGTCGATGCCGGTGACCCGGGCACGGGTCAGCGCGGCCGGCGCCGGGAGCGCGATCACCTCGGGGGTGTACCGCCCGGCCAGCACCTCGGCGAGGAGCACCCGGTTGTACGGGCGGTGCTCCTCCTCGCCGATCAGCGTCACGGGCGTGCCGAGCTCTCCGAGCCGCCGGGCGAGCCGGACGCCCGCGAGCCCGGCGCCGATCACCACCACACGCGTATTCGAGGTCATGTCCACGAGCGTGCGTTGCGGGTGTTACCCGACCGCATCACCTCTGTTTCCCGCGGGGAACGCTGCCCTCAGCTGGGGCCGGGGGCGGGTGTGAGGGTTCGGGGCGGGCGGCGGGGCTGCGCTGTGAGGACTTCGTCCCCCGGGCGGGCATGGTGGGTGGGACCTGCATGTATCCCGTCCCGCGGGGCCGCGATCACGCCCGACGGGCCGCTGACCGCGATCCGGTCCCAATGCCCGGCCTCCCGGCCGCCCGGATCGTCGGCTGCCATACCGACGCGGGAGGACCGACGATGTCCGCTCGACCAAGTGCCGTCCGATGGCAGTCGGCCGCCGCGCCGGCCGTCCTGGGGGCCGTCGTCTCCGCGCGGGGCGCGGATATTGCGTACGAACAACGGCTCGCCCGGCGCTACCGTGACGCCGTGACGACTCAGGTGATCGTGCTCAACGGCGGCTCCAGCTCCGGCAAGACAGCCCTCGCCCGCTGCCTTCAGACCGTGCTGCCCGACCCGTGGCTGGCCTTCGGCATCGACGACTTCGTCGACTCGATGCCCCCGGTCCTCCAGGCGTCGGACGCGGGCCTGGAGGTCACCGCGGACGGCGGGGTGAGCGTGGGGGCGGACTTCACGAGGCTGGAGGCGGCCTGGATGGCGGGCCTCGCCGCGACCGCCCGCGCCGGCGCCCGGGTCGTCGTCGACGACGTCTTCCTCGGCGGCCCCCGCTCCCAGGAACGCTGGCGACACGCCCTGGCCGGACTGGAGGTCCTGTGGGTCGGTGTGCGCTGCGAGGCCGCCGTCGCCGCGGGACGTGAGACGGCGCGGGGCGACCGGGTGCCGGGGATGGCCGAGAAGCAGGCGGAGAGCGTCCACCAGGGCGTGGTCTACGACATCGAGGTCGACACCACCCGCACCGAGTCCCCGGACTGCGCGCGCATCATCGCCGAGGCGGTCGTCAGCGGTCACCCGTGAGGTGCGCGAACACCACCACGTTGCCCCGGTAACCGGTCGAGCGCGAGTAGCCCCCGCCGCAGGTGATCACCCGCAGCTCGGGCCGCTTCGCGGCGCCGTACACCTTCTCGTCGGGGAAGTTCCTAGCGTCGTACACCTCGACCGCGTCCACCGTGAACACCGCGACGCTTCCGTCGCGCCGGTCCACCTCGATCGCGCTGCCCTTCCGGAGGGCACCGAGGTCGTAGAAGACGGCGGGTCCGTCGGCGTTGTCGACATGCCCGGCGACGATCGCGGTGCCCGTCTCGCCGGGGGTGGTGCCGGCCTCGTACCAGCCGGCGAGGTTCTTCTTCGAGGCGGGCGGCACATCGAGGCTGCCGCTGGGCGTGAGGGCCAGGCCCATCAGCGGCGCGTTCACATGGATCGCGGGGATGCGGACGCGGTCGGGCGGGGACGGCGGCAGGGCGGGCGCGGCGGACCGCCCGCTGTCCCCGTCCGCGCGCGCCTCGGCGGCGGACGGCTGCGGCGGGGGGTGCGTCTCGGCGCCGCTGCGCAGCAGCCACGCGCCGGAGCACAGGGCCACCACGGTGACGCCCGCTATGGCGGTGTTGCCGAAGCAGCGGTTGCGGTTGCGGTTGCGCACAGGAACCTCCTCTACGGTCGGCCTGCCCGTCCCCCTCCGGGCCGCGAGGGGCGTCGGACCCGGAGGGGGAGGGGACATGCGGTACCGGCGGACGGACAGCGGAGGGTGTCCGTCAGATCCCGTCGCCTCTCGCCCGGCGATGCAGGAGCCAGGTACCGCCCGCGGCGGCGACGGCTAGAGCCGCCACGCCGGCCGCGGTCTGCACGGGATCGGGGCCCAGAGCGCCACCGACCCCCGTCTTCACACTTCCCCTGGGATACACCGGCTGCCGCTGGGACGTCAGCGTGACCACCAGGTCACCGGTCACCCGCCGGTCGCCCGCCGCGCAGGTCGCGACGATCTCGTACGTCCCCGGCTGCGCGCTCGGCGGCACCCGGAACTGCCCGATGGCGTCACCCTCGTGCGTGCTGGGCGCCAGCGTGAAGGTGCCCGCGCCCACCGCGCTGGCGTCGCCCGCCGCCGTGCCGCCGTCCCCGCACGCCGCCGTGTTCACGGTGACCTGCCCGCCCGGCACCACGGAGGACGGGACCACCTCGAGCCCGTCCGTGTCCCCGGCGTACGCGGGCGTACAGAGGAGGCCCGCGGCGGCGACGGCGAGCGCGCTGCCGGTCAGCAGGCGGGTGGTGGGGCGCATGGTGCTCCTTCGAGCTCTCGGTGGGTCCCTGTGCCTTCGAGGTAAGTGGCAGTGGGCCGAGTCCGCTTCCTGAGGGCGCGTCAGAAATGCGGTGAATGGGTGTCAGATCGCTCTGACACGGGCCGGTTCGGCCGGAGTTTCAGCAGGTCATCGCCGTGCGGCGGGCGGGCCGGCGAAGAGAACCCGAAGGGTGCAGGGTACGCGTGTGAACGGGTGATCCGGCGGCCGCGGTCCGTGCTTGACCTCAACTTTGGTCGAGGTATCAGGCTGTCCCTCATGCAGACAGACACCGCACCTCTCCGCGTCACCCTGGTCATCGGCAGCAACCGCCACGGCCGCTTCGGTCCCGTGGTCGCCGACTGGCTCCTCGACCGCCTCCGCGACCGCGACGACCTGGTCGCGGACGTCGTCGACGTGGCCGAGGCCGACCTGCCCATGTCCATGGCCCCGACCCTCTCGCCGCCCTCCTCCCTCACCCCGAAACTCGCCTCGGCGGACGCCTTCGTCGTCCTCACCCCCGAGTACAACCACAGCTACCCGGCCGGCCTCAAGAACCTGATCGACTGGCACTTCACGGAGTGGCAGGCCAAGCCGGTCGCCCTCGTCTCCTACGGCGGCATCTCGGGCGGCCTGCGAGCCGTGGAGCACCTGCGCCAGGTCTTCGCCGAACTCCACGCGGTGACGGTCAGGGACACGGTGAGCTTCCACAACGCGGGAGGCTCCTTCACCGACGGCCGCCTGAAGGACCCGTCGGGCCCGGACGCGGTGGCGAAGACGATGCTGGACCAGTTGGTGTGGTGGGGGAAGGTACTGCGGGAGGGGAGGACGGCGAGGCCGTACGGCGGGTGAGCGGTCTCCCACGGCAAGCCGCTGCACCGGTCAGGGCGTCGCGTCGGTGTCCCGTGTCGGCGCTACCGTGGGGCGATGGGCATGGAACAGCGCATCACCCTGATCACGCTGGGCGTCTCGGACCTCGCCCGGTCCAAGGCTTTCTACGAGGCCCTCGGCTGGCGCGGCCAGGAGGTCGCGGAGACGGTCTTCTTCCAGGCGGGCGGCCTGGGCCTGGTCCTGTGGAGCCGGGACAAGCTCGCGAAGGACTGCGGACTGGAGCCGGGGCCGGAGCCGGGGCCTGGGCCGGGACACGGCTTCGGCGGTATCGCCCTTGCTCACAACGTCCGCTCGGAGGCGGAGGTCGACGCCCTCCTCGCGACGGTGACGCAGGCGGGTGGCACCGTCACCAAACCGGCCGCGGTGAACGAGATCGGCTTCTACTCCAGCGCCTTCACGGACCCGGACGGCCACGCCTGGGAGGTGGCGTACAACCCCGGCTTCCCCCTGGCGGACGACGGCACGGTGACGTTGCCGGACTTCGGCTGAGGGCTCGCCGGAAGCGACCGGGGCGAGGTTCCGGCCCTGGACACCGGCGAGGGCGTGCCCGGCCGGGGCGCGGTCCGCGCGGTGCGCCGGGCCTCGGTGGGAGAGACGGACGAACCCGGCAGTCGGCCGAGCCGCTCGATCTCGTCGGCGAAGAGCGTCGTCGCTACCCGGTGCGGACTGCGGGTGCCGCACGCCGTGACCTCGCCGCGACCTCACCGCGTGACGTGCCCGGCCTGCCGTGAGCGTCCGGGCGGCCGAGGCCGCCGTCCGCGCACCATGCTCGCGCCCACGTTCGGCCTGGTGGGGGACCTGCCTCGTCCCACGGCTGCGGCCGCCCCGGAACCCGGAGCGGCCGCAGCCCAAGGCCGAGCGGGGAACGTCAGTTCACGTTCACCGCACTCCAGGCCGCCGCCACCGCGTTGTACTCCGTGCTGCCCGCGCCGTACAGGTCCTTCGCGGCGTTCAGGGTGGCCGTCCGCGCCCCCGCGTAGTTCGTCGAGGACGTCATGTAGACCGTCAGCGCCCGGTACCAGATCGCGCCCAGCTTGTCGCGGCCGATGCCGGTGACCGTGGAGCCGTTGGAGGTGGGGGAGTTGTAGCTGACGCCGTTGACGGTCTTGGCACCGCTGCCCTCCGCCAGCAGATACGCGAAGTGGTTCGCGACGCCGGAGGAGTAGTGGACGTCGAGGTTGCCGACCGAACTGCTCCAGGAGTCCGCGGAGTTGCCGTCCTTGGAGGGCTTGTCCATGTACCGCAGGGCGTCCCGTCCGAAGCCGGAGCGGACGATCTTCTCGCCGATCAGATAGTCGCCGGCATCCGAGGAGTTGCCCGCGTAGAACTCCACCAGCGTGCCGAAGATGTCGGAGGTCGCCTCGTTCAGCCCGCCCGACTCGCCCGAGTACGTCAGCGCAGCCGTCTTCGAGGTCACGCCGTGCGACATCTCGTGGCCCGCCACGTCCAGCGACACCAGCGGGCCGAGCTGCGTCCCGTCACCGTCGCCGTACGTCATGCAGAAGCAAGTGTCGTCCCAGAACGCGTTGTTGTAGCTGTTGCCGTAGTGGACGCGGTTGTAGGAGCCCTTGCCGTCCCCGCCGATCCCGTTCCGCCCGTGCACCTTCTTGTAGTAGTCCCAGGTGACGTCGGTCCCGTACTGCGCGTCCACCGCAGCCGTGGCCCGGTCCGAAGTCGCCCCCGTGCCCCAGTGGTTGTCGGCGTCGGTGAACAGGGTCGCGGGCGCCCGGCTGAAGCAGATGTTCAGGAAGCACAGGTCGGTCTTGTTCGCCGCGTCACCGGTGTACGTGTTCCCGCGCGTCGCGTCCTTGAGCTGGTACGTCGATCCCGACTGCGTCGTCTCCAGCGCGACCGTGCCGCTGTACAGCGACTTTCCGTCCCCGGCCGCCTGCTCGATGCTGTCCCACGCGTCGATCTGCGCACCCGTGCGGGCATCGGTGAGGACGGTGCGCGCGACCGGGTTGCCGAGGGAGTCCTGCGCGGCGGCGTCGGTCCGCCAGGCCAGCCTCGGCGCCCCGTGCAGCGCGTCGACGACCAGCTGCGGCTTGGCGGTCAGCTTCTTCAGCGTCTCACCGAGGTTGGCCGCCTTCAGCGCGTTCGCCGCGAGGCCGGCCGCCTTCGGGGCGGACAGGGCCGGGGTGACGCTCGACAGGGAGATCGCACTCCTCGTGGCGCGCGAGGAGCTCTTGTACGCTCCGCTCGGCGCCAGGTGGACCACGAAGTCACCGCCCAGCACCGGGAGGTGGCGGTACGTACGGTCGTAGCGGACGTGCTGCGTGCCGTCGGCGTCGACGATCACGTCACGGACCTTGGTGCCCTGGGCGGAGCCGAGCCCCAGCGCCGAGGCCCGGTCGGCCAGGACGGAGGCGGCGTTCTCGAGCGCGGTGGCCCTGGTCGGCCGGTCCGCCGCACCGGCGGCGGGGGAGAGGGCGGCGGCCAGCAGGGTGGCGGCGGTGGCGGCCACTCCGGCGGTGGCGAGACGACGGGAACGGGCACCTCGGACGTACGGCCGTATCCGACTCATCGGTCTCCTCTGAAAGGCGCCAACGGGGCGCGTGGGGGGTGGCGCGGACGTTGTCGAAGATTTAAGAGGTCATGACAAGCCGTGTCCATAGCGCGTGATGTGCAGATGCAGGGGAGGAGAGAATCGTTTCTGTGACCCCCGCGAGACTCCCGTTCTTCGTCTACGGCACCCTCCGCCCCGGCGAGGCCAACCACGACCTCTTCCTGCGCGGCCGCATCCGCTCCGAGGAACCGGGCCGCCTCACCGGCGCGCTGCTGTACGACGGGCCCGGCTATCCGTACGCCGTCGAGGGGGCCGGGGGAGAGGTCATGGGGGAACTCGTCACCCCGCGGACCGGCGCCTACGCCGAACTGCTCGCCGCCCTCGACGAGTTGGAGGAGTACACCCCGGGAGGACCGCGCAATCTCTACGAACGGGTCGCCCGGCAGGTGATCCGCACGGCCGACAGCACGTCTGTGCGCGCCTGGGTCTATGTGGCGGCTCCCCCCGTCGCCGCCCGTCTGCGCACCCACGGCAGACTCATCGAGAGCGGCGACTGGCTGCTCGGACGAGCTACCGCTCCACCGCCTCCACCCGCACCGCGCACGCCTTGAACTCCGGCATGCGGGAGGTCGGGTCCAGCGCAGGGTTGGTGAGGGTGTTGGCGCGGCCCTCGCCGTACCAGTGGAAGGGCATGAAGACGGTGTCCGGGCGGATGCCGAGGGTGATGCGGGCCGGTGCCACCGCCCGCCCGCGGCGCGAGACCACGGCCACCGGGTCGCCCTCGGCCGCCCCCAGCCGCTCCGCGAGCCGCGGGTGCAGCTCCACGAACGGGCCCGGCGCGGCGGCGTTCAGCTCGTCCACGCGGCGGGTCTGGGCGCCGGACTGGTACTGGGCCACGACCCGGCCGGTCGTCAGCAGCACCGGGTACTCCGCGTCGGGCTCCTCCGCGATCGCCCGGTGCGAGACGGGGACGAAGCGGGCCCGGCCGTCGGGGTGGGCGAAGCGGTCCAGGAAGAGGCGGGGGGTGCCCGGGTGGACGTCAGCGCTGCCCTCGCCCCCGGCCCCGGCCGGTGTCCCGGGCGTCGGGCACGGCCAGAACACCCCGTTCTCCTGCGCCAGTCGCCGGTAGGTGATCCCGGAGTAGTCGGCCGGGCCGCCCGCGCTCGCCCGGCGCAGCTCCTCGAAGACCTCCTCGGGGTCGGTCGGGAAGCCCTTCTCCACCCCGAGCCGGTCGGCGAGTTCGTGCAGGACGTCCAGGTCGCTGCGGATGCCGTCCGGTGGCGTGATCGCCTGCCGGCGCAGCAGCACCCGCCCCTCCAGGTTGGTCGTGGTGCCCGTCTCCTCGGCCCACTGCGTGACCGGCAGGACCACGTCCGCGAGGGCCGCCGTCTCCGACAGCACGACGTCACAGACGGCGAGGAAGTCGAGGGACTTGACGCGCTCCTCGATGTGCGCGGCGTGCGGTGCCGACACCACCGGGTTGGAGCCCATCAGCAGCAGCGACTTGATGTCCGTGCCGAGCGCGTCGAGCAACTCGTAGGCGCTGCGGCCCGGTCCGGGCAGCGAGTCGGGGTCCACGCCCCACACCTCGGCGACATGCGCCCGCGCCGCCGGGTCGTCCAGCTTGCGGTAGCCGGGCAACTGGTCGGCCTTCTGGCCGTGTTCGCGCCCGCCCTGTCCGTTGCCCTGCCCGGTCAGACAGCCGTATCCGCTGTACGGCCGTCCCGCCCGCCCGGTCGCCAGGCACAGGTTGATCCACGCGCTCACGGTGTCGGTGCCCTTGGACTGCTGCTCGGGCCCGCGCGCGGTGAGCACCATCGCGGACTCCGGCTCGCAGAACAGCCGTACCGTCTCGCGCAGTTGGGGCACCGGCACCCCGGTGATCCGCTCCACGTACTCCGGCCAGTGGGCCATCGCGGCGGCCCGCGCGTCCTCCCAGCCGGCCGTGCGCTCACTGACGTACTCCTCGTCGACCAGGCCGTCCGCCACCACCAGGTGCAGCAGCCCGAGCGCGAGGGCGAGGTCCGTGCCGGGCCGGGGCATCAGATGCAGGTCGGCCTGCTCGGCGGTCCTGGTGCGGCGCGGGTCGATGACGATCAGCGTGCCGCCGTTCTCCCGCAGTTCGGTGAAGAACCGCAGGGACGGCGGCATGGTCTCGGCGAGGTTCGAGCCGACGAGGATCACACAGCCGGACTTCGGGATGTCCTCCAGCGGGAAGGGCAGCCCGCGGTCCAGGCCGAACGCCTTCATGCCACCGGCCGCCGCGGACGACATGCAGAAACGCCCGTTGTAGTCGATCTGCGAGGTGCCGAGGACGACCCGCGCGAACTTGCCCAGCGTGTACGCCTTCTCGTTGGTGAGGCCGCCGCCGCCGAAGACCCCGCACGCGTCCGGGCCATGCTCCGTGCGCGTGCGGGACAGCCCCTCGGCGATCCGGTCCAGCGCCTCGTCCCACGTGGCGGGCACGAGCGTGCCCCCGGAGCGCACCAACGGGGAGGTCAGACGCACCCGGGACGAGAGCACCGCGGGCGCGGTGCGGCCTTTGCTGCACAGCGCCCCCCGGTTCACCGGGAAGTCCGCGCGCTCGCTCACCTCGACGGTCCCGTCCGGAGCGGGGGTCAGGTTCATGCCGCACTGCAGGGCGCAGTACGGGCAGTGCGTGGGCGTCACGGAGTTCTGCATGTCCTTCAGCGTGCGTCGGCCGTGTTACGCCGGGGACGGCTCCGTGTTACGCGCCCAAGACGGCGACCTCCCCTGTGACATCCCCAAGCGGTGAGGAACGCGGGCTGCCCAAGGTCAGTGCCCCGAGGCCAGCGCGTTCGTCACACCCGGCTCCTTCGGTCCCAGGAACCGCGGGTCAGGCCGGAACACCACGTCCACGGCCGCCTTGCCCGCCGCGAAGAGCTCCCGCGTGCCGCCGTAGTACCAGGTGGCGTTGTGCCTGTCGGTCACGGCGACGCCGTACGAGGTGATGCCCGCCGCCTGGCAGAGCGCGACCGCGCGCCGGATGTGGAAGCCCTGGCTGATGAGGACCGCCTTGTGCACGCCGAAGATCTTCCTGGCACGGACGCAGGAGTCCCAGGTGTCGAAGCCGGCGTAGTCGCTGACGATCCGGGTTTCCGGGACGCCGTGCCGCGTCAGATAGGCGCGCATGGCGTCGGGCTCGTCGTAGTCCCTGCGGCTGTTGTCACCGGTGACGAGGACGACCCTGATCCGCCCGTCCCGGTACAACTCCGCCGCCGCGTCGAGCCGGTGGGCGAGATACGGCGACGGCTCGCCGCCCCACAGGCCGGCACCGAAGACCACGGCCACCTCGGTGCGGGGCGCGTCGGCCGTCGTCCGCAGCCGGCCGTCCGTCACGACGTACATCCAGGTGGACGGCAGCAGCGCCAGCACACACCCCGCCATCACGGCCTGCACGAGCCTGCGCCGCCCGGCACGCGTGCGTGGCAGACGCGGTCTGCGTACCCTCGGCAGTCGCATCGGACGGTCCTCCCGGTCGGTCGCTCGACAAGCAGAGACGTGCCGGCGGGCCCGTCGGTTCGTCCACCGGCGCGTGACCAGGCTCACTTGCCGCTCGCGAAGCCGCAGGTCACGTCTCCTCACACCGTGCTGCCCCGCACGGTGATCCGCCGGAAAACACGCGTGATTGCCAGGAAACGGGGAGGCAACCTCCGGCCGCGACCATCGAAGCATGAACCGGATCAGCAGCCAGCCCAGTCTCGTCTCCCTCGACGACAGGCGCCGCGCCGAGCCGCCCGCGCTCGTCCTGGTGGCCCACGGCAGCCGTGACCCGCGCACTCTGAAGACGGTTCACGAACTCCTCGACCAGGTCCACGAGCAGCGCCCCGACCTGCCGGTGCACCTGGGCCACATCGAGCTCAACGAGCCGCTGCTGCCGGACACGCTGGCGAAACTCGGCAACGCCGAGGCGGTCCTGGTCCCGCTCCTGCTCTCCCGCGGCTACCACGTGAAGCGCGACATCCCGGAGATGGCGGCGGCCTCCGCGGCACGCACCCGCGTGGCGGCTCCGCTGGGCCCGCATCCGCTGCTGGTGGACACCCTGTACGCCCGTCTGGTGGAGGCGGGCTGGCGCACGGACGAGGAGACCCGCCGTACCGGCGCGGTGGTCCTCGCGGCGGCTGGCTCCCGCGACCCGGACTCGGCCGTGGACACCCGCCGCACGGCGCACCTCCTCTCGGACCGCCTGGGCGTCCCCGTGGTCCCGGCCTACGCCTCCGCGGCGACCCCGACGGTCGACACCGCGATCCGCGCACTGGCGGCGCGGGGCCGCGACCAGGTGGCGGTGGCGTCGTACTTCACGGCCCCCGGCCTGTTCGCCACGCAGTGCGCGGAGAAGGCCCCGTGGATCGCGGCAGCCCCCTTGGGCACGCACCCCGCGATGGCCGACCTGATCCTGCACCGCTACGACCAGGCATCCGCCTCGCAGGCGACCGCGGCCGCCTGAGGGAGCAGGCGAATTGTCAGTCCGTGCCCGTACTGTCGAGGCATGCCGTACGACCTGCAGTCAACCGAACGCTGGGCCCCAGAACCCGACAAGCGCCCCGGCCGCACCGCCTTCCAACGCGACCGCGCCCGCATCCTCCACTCCGCCGCGCTCAGAAGGCTCGCCGGCAAGACCCAGGTCGTCACACCGGGAACCCTCAGCCAGGCGTGGGACGCCAGCCCCCGCACCCGCCTCACCCACTCGCTGGAGTGCGCCCAGGTCGGCCGTGAGCTCGGCTCGGCCCTCGGCTGCGACCCCGACCTGGTGGAGGCCGCCTGTCTCGCCCACGACCTCGGTCACCCGCCCTTCGGCCACAACGGCGAACAGGCACTCAACGAATTCGCCGACGACTGCGGCGGCTTCGAGGGCAACGCCCAGTCCCTGCGGCTCCTGACCCGCATCGAGCCCAAGCGCTTCACCGAAGAGGGCTCGGTGGGGTTGAACCTCACCAGGGCCACCCTCGACGCGGCCACCAAATACCCCTGGCCCCGCGGCGGGCACCCGTCCCGCAAGTTCGGCGTCTACGAGGACGACCGCCCCGTCTTCGACTGGATCCGCAAGGACGCCCCCGACACCCGCACCACCTTCGAGGCCCAGGTCATGGACTGGGCCGACGACGTGGCCTACTCGGTCCACGACGTCGAGGACGGCCTGCACGCGGGCCACATCGACCCCAACTGCCTGCACGCCGAACCCGAACGCCGGGCGGTCTTCGAGGTCGCCCTCGGCAGGTACGTCCCCGAGGACACCGACCCCGCCGAACTCGCCGCCGCACTGGACCGGCTCCAGGAACAACCGTGGTGGCCGCACGGCTACGACGGCTCGGCCGTGGCCCAGGCCCGCCTCAAGGACGCCACCAGCCAGCTCATCGGCCGCTTCTGCCTGTCCGCCGAGGCCGCCACCCGCGAGCGGTACGGCACCGGGAGACTCACCAGGTACGGCGCCGAACTCGTCGTACCCCACGGGACCCGCCTGGAGTGCGCGGTCCTCAAGGCCGTCGCCGACCGGTACGTCATGCAGCGCGCCGAGCAGGAGCGGCTGCGGGCCGACCAGCGGATCGTGGTCGCCGAACTCGCCGAGGCGCTCACTGTCCGCGCCCCGGACGGCCTCGATCCGCAGTTCCGCGCGCTGTTCGACCGGGCGTCCGACGACCGCGCGCGCAAGCGGGTGATCGTCGACCAGATCGCCTCGCTCACCGACGCGTCGGCACGTTCGCTTCACGCCCGTCTCACGGACCACCTGTGATGCTTGCGGGGCAGAAGTAACGCAGAGAGGACCGGAGTGACATGAATCGTGCCCGAATGTGACCCTCCGTGGCCTGATCGGGCCACTCCCTCTTCCCCCATCACACTCCGTGCGGGACGCTCCCCTGTGGCGGCACCCGCAGTGTTTTCTGGGGGGACGCCCCCCAGACCCCCCGTAGGAGGCATCAAGTGGTCGACGCGGATCAGACATTTGTCATCGTCGGAGGAGGTCTCGCCGGCGCGAAGGCGGCCGAGACGCTCAGGGCAGAGGGCTTCACCGGCCGCGTGATACTGATCTGCGACGAACGCGACCACCCCTACGAGCGCCCGCCGCTCTCCAAGGGCTACCTCCTCGGCAAGGAGGAGCGCGACAGCGTCTTCGTCCACGAACCCGCCTGGTACGCGCAGCACGACATCGAGCTGCACCTCGGCGAGACCGTGGACGCCATCGACCGTGCGGCGAAGACGGTCCGCTTCGGCGCGGACGGCACCGCCGTCCGCTACGACAAGCTGCTGCTGGCGACGGGCGCGGAGCCGCGCCGGCTGGACATCCCGGGCACCGACCTCGCGGGCGTCCACCATCTGCGCCGCCTCGCCCACGCGGAGCGCCTCAAGGGCGTCCTGGCCACCCTGGGCAGGGACAACGGCCACCTCGTGATCGCCGGCGCCGGCTGGATCGGCCTGGAGGTCGCGGCGGCGGCCCGGGAGTACGGCGCCGAGGTCACCGTCGTCGAACCCCTGTCGACCCCGCTGCACTCCGTCCTCGGCCCGGAGCTCGGCAACCTCTTCGCCGAGCTGCACCGCGAGCGCGGCGTCCGCTTCCACTTCGGCGCCAGGCTGACGGAGATCGTCGGACAGGACGGCATGGTCCTCGCGGCCCGGACCGACGACGGCGAGGAGCACCCCGCGCACGACGTCCTCGCGGCGGTCGGCGCGGCCCCGCGCGTCGCTCTCGCCGAGGCGGCCGGGCTCGAACTGGCCGACCGGGCGCACGGCGGTGGCATCGCCGTGGACGGACAACTGCGCACCTCCGACCCGGACATCTACGCGGCCGGCGACGTGGCCTCCTTCCACCACGCCCTCTTCGGCAACCGGCTCCGGGTCGAGCACTGGGCCAACGCGCTCAACGGCGGCCCGGCGGCGGCGCGCGCGATGCTGGGCCGCCAGGTGACGTACGACCGGGTGCCCTACTTCTTCTCCGACCAGTACGACCTGGGCATGGAGTACAGCGGCTGGGCGCCCCCCGGCTCGTACGACGAAGTGGTGATCCGGGGAGACGCCGGGAAGCGGGAGTTCATCGCCTTCTGGGTGCAGCAGGGCCGTGTGCTGGCCGGGATGAACGTCAACGTGTGGGACGTCACGGAGCCGATCCAGGAACTGATCCGGTCCGGGGCTCAGGTGGACACGGAGGCGCTGGCGGACCCGCACGTTCCCCTCGTCAGCCTCGTCCCGTAGGTGTCAGTAGCTCCCCGTAGACTTCACGCGTGGCAGGACGGATCAACGACGAGGACGTGAAGGCGGTACGGGACGCGGTCCCGATCGACGCCGTGGTGTCCGAGTACCTCCAGCTGCGCAACGCGGGCGGTGGCAACCTCAAGGGCCTGTGTCCCTTCCACGACGAGAAGTCGCCGTCCTTCCAGGTCAGTCCGAGCAAGGGCCTCTTCCACTGCTTCGGCTGCCAGGAGGGCGGCGACACCATCACGTTCGTGATGAAGGTCGACCACCTCACCTTCTCGGAGTCGGTCGAGCGCCTGGCCGCCCAGGCCGGCATCACCCTGCGGTACGAGGAGGGCGGCTACAACCCCTCCCACCAGCGCGGCGAGCGCATCCGCCTGGTCGAGGCCCACAAGATCGCCGCCGACTGGTACATGGAACAGCTGGCCACCAGCCCGGAGGCCGACACCGGCCGCCAGTTCCTCGCCGAGCGCGGCTTCGACCAGGCCGCCGCCGCGCACTTCTCCGTCGGCTACAGCCCCCAGGGCTGGGACCACCTCACCCGCTACCTGCGTGGCAAGGGCTTCAGCGACAAGGAGATCCTCCTGTCCGGTCTCGCCCAGGAAGGCCGCCGCGGCCCCATCGACCGCTTCCGCGGCCGTCTGATGTGGCCCATCCGCGACATCGGCGGAGACGTCGTCGGCTTCGGCGCGAGAAAGCTCTACGAGTCGGACAACGGACCCAAGTACCTCAACACACCCGACACCGCGATCTACCGGAAGTCCCAGGTCCTCTACGGCATCGACCTCGCGAAGAAGGACATCGCCAAGGCGTCCCGCGCGGTCGTCGTCGAGGGCTACACCGACGTCATGGCCTGCCACCTCGCCGGCGTCACCACCGCCATCGCGACCTGCGGCACCGCCTTCGGCACCGACCACATCAAGATCCTGCGCCGCCTCCTCATGGACAACGGCTCGGCCCGCGTGATCTTCACCTTCGACGGCGACTCGGCCGGCCAGAAGGCCGCCCTGCGCGCCTTCGAGGACGACCAGAAGTTCGCCGCCGAGACCTACATCGCGATCGCCCCGGACGGCATGGACCCCTGCGACCTGCGCCTCGCCAAGGGCGACGACGCGGTCGCCGACCTGGTCGAACCCCGCACCCCGCTCTTCGAGTTCGCGCTGCGCCAGATCGTCGTCCGCTACGACCTCGACACCCCCGCCGGCCGCGCCGCCGCCCTGGACGAGGCCGCCCCGATCGTCGCCCGCATCAAGAACAGCGGCGCCCAGCACGAGGTCGCCGTCCAGCTCGCCGGCATGCTCGGCATCCTCGACACCCAGTTCGTGGTCAAGCGGGTGGCCCAGCTGGCCCGGTGGGCCCGCGACCGCGGCGGCAAGGGACCGGCCCCCTCGGGACGCGGCCCGCAGCAGCGGCAGTACGACACCGTCCACCGCCCCGCCGTCTCCGGCCCGGCCCTCACCCTGCGCAACCCCGTCTACGCCACCGAGCGCGAGCTGCTCAAACTCGCCCTGCAGCGCCCCGAACTGGTCTCCCCGGCCTTCGACGCGTACGGCATGGACGAGTTCACCGCCCCGCCCTACGCCGCCGTACGCCAGGCCATCATGGACGCGGGCGGCGCGGAGTACGGCGTCCAGGACTCCCAGGACTACCTCGTGAGGGTCCGCGAGGCCGCCCCCGACGACGCGGTCCGCGCGATGGTCACCGAGCTGGCCGTCGAGGCGATCATGCGGCGCACGGTCGACGAGAACTACGCCGGCGAACAACTGGTCACGGTCCGCCGCAGAGCCGTCGCCCGTCGGCTCACCGAACTCCAGGGCGTCCTGACCCGGCTCGGCCACTCGGACCCGGCCCAGTCGGCCGCCGTCCAGAACGAGATGATGATCCTTACCCGCTACGACCGAGCCCTCCAGGACGAGGGTCCCTCCGCCCTCTGACCCGTGCGCCACCCCTCATCAGCGGTTTCGAGTCCCGCAGGGCCGCGCACGCGCAGGGTGTAGTAACCACCTGGTCACGGACCGGACTCAAAAAGTCACCGCACGCCCCTCGTGGCGGCGATGTGTCGTACTCCACACTGGGTTCCGGTGCCTGAGTCCTCGGAGCGCGGCCGATCCGTCCCCAACGGGTCCCAGACCCCCGCGGTTCCGCTCATCGCGTACGGGACGGACAGCGGCGAGGCCGCCGACTCCGCCCCCGAAGTACCGCTGCCGTACTCCTTGGCAGCGATCATCCTGGAGGTCGCCCCCGTGCAGACCCAGACCCTCACACAGACCGAGAACAGTACGGACGACACGACAGAGCAGGACGCCGAGCCCGACGTACTCGTCGCGGTGCCCCCGCAGAACCGTGTCGCGCACCACCCCGAGGCGGAACCGGACACCCCGCCCGCCGAACTCCTCGCGAACGTGGAGACCGAGCCGGCCGAGCCGCCCGAGCCGCCCCGCCGCCGCGTCGACACCGGCGGCCCGTCCTCGGACCTGTTCCGCCAGTACCTGCGGGAGATCGGACGCATCCCGCTGCTCACCGCGGCCGAGGAGGTCGACCTCGCCCGCCGGGTCGAGGCCGGTCTGTTCGCCGAGGAGAAACTGAGCAACGCCCCCGACCTGGACAGCCAGTTGGCGCTCGACCTGGACCGGCTCGTCGTGCTGGGCAGGATGGCCAAGCGCCGCCTCATCGAGGCGAACCTGCGGCTCGTCGTGTCCGTCGCGAAACGGTACGTCGGCCGCGGCCTGACCATGCTCGACCTGGTGCAGGAAGGCAACCTGGGCCTGATCCGCGCGGTCGAGAAGTTCGACTACGCCCGCGGCTACAAGTTCTCGACCTACGCCACCTGGTGGATCCGCCAGGCCATGTCCCGGGCCCTCGCCGACCAGGCCCGGACGATCCGGGTCCCGGTCCACGTCGTCGAGCTGATCAACCGGGTCGTCCGCGTCCAGCGCCGGATACTCCAGGAACGCGGCTACGAACCGACCCCGGAGGAGGTCGCGGCCCAGCTCGACCTCGCCCCGGAACGGGTCAGCGAGGTCCTACGCCTGGCCCAGGAACCGGTGTCCCTGCACGCCCCGGTGGGCGAGGAGGACGATGTCGCCCTCGGTGACCTCATCGAGGACGGGGACGCGGCCTCACCGGTCGAGTCGGCGGCGTTCCTGCTGCTCAGGGAGCACCTGGAAGCGGTCCTGTCGACCCTGGGCGAGCGCGAGCGCAAGGTCGTCCAGCTCCGGTACGGCCTGGCCGACGGCCGCCCGCGCACCCTGGAGGAGATCGGCCGGATCTTCGGAGTGACCCGGGAGCGGATACGCCAGATCGAGTCCAAGACGCTGAACAAGCTGCGGGACCACGCCTTCGCGGATCAGCTCAGGGGCTATCTGGATTGACGCCGGGTGCGGGTGCGTGGGGGCTGGTCGCGCAGTTCCCCGCGCCCCTGGTGGGTCCAGCCCCCCGCGGTGATCAGTCCACCTCGGCCACCGCCTGCGCGAACTGTGCCTGGTACAGCCGCGCGTACGCCCCGTTCGCCTCCAACAGGTCCGTGTGCGTGCCCTGTTCGACGATCGAGCCGTTCTCCATCACCAGGATGGTGTCGGCGTCGCGGATCGTCGACAGGCGGTGCGCGATGACGAACGACGTGCGGCCGTGCGCCAGTTTGGCCATCGCCTTCTGGATCAGGACCTCGGTGCGGGTGTCCACCGAACTCGTCGCCTCGTCGAGGACCAGGATCACCGGGTCCGACAGGAACGCCCGGGCGATGGTGATGAGCTGCTTCTCACCCGCGCTCACCCCGCTGCCCTCGTCGTCGATCACGGTGTCGTAGCCCTCGGGCAGCGTCCGGACGAACCGGTCCGCGTGGGCCGCCCGCGCCGCCTCCTCGATCTCGCCCCGGGTGACCTCGCGCGCGGCGCCGTACGCGATGTTCTCCGCGATCGTGCCGCCGAACAGCCAGGTGTCCTGGAGGACCATGCCGATCCCGGCGCGCAGGTCGTCCCGGGACATCGTCGCGATGTCCACGCCGTCGAGGGTGATCCGGCCGCCCGAGACGTCGTAGAACCGCATGAGGAGGTTGACCAGGGTGGTCTTTCCGGCTCCCGTGGGGCCGACGATCGCGACCGTGTGTCCGGGTTCGACCTTCAGCGAGAGGTCCTCGATGAGCGGCTTGTCGGGGTCGTAGCGGAAGGAGACGTGCTCCAGGGCGACCCGCCCGCGCAGTTCCTCGGGCTTCGCGCTCGGCATCGGGTCCGCCTCCTGCTCCTCCGCGTCCAGGAGCTCGAAGATCCGCTCCGCCGAGGCGACACCCGACTGCACGAGGTTCGCCATCGACGCGACCTGCGTCAGCGGCATCGAGAACTGCCGGGAGTACTGGATGAAGGCCTGCACGTCACCGATGGACAGCGAACCGGAGGCGACCCGCAGCCCGCCCACGACCGCCACCAGGACGTAGTTGATGTTGGAGACGAACATCATCAGCGGCTGCATGACCCCGCTGTTGAACTGCGCCTTGAACCCGGCCTCGTACAGCGCCTCGTTCTGCTCGGCGAACTGCGCCGCCGACTCGTCCTGACGGCCGAACACCTTCACCAGGTTGTGCCCGGTGTACATCTCCTCGATGTGGGCGTTGAGCTTGCCCGTGGTGCGCCACTGCTGCACGAAGTGCGGCTGCGAGCGCTTGCCCACGCGCGTGGCGACGACGAACGACAACGGCACGGTGACGAGTGCGACCAGGGCCAGCAGCCAGGAGACCCAGAACATCATCGCGAGCACGCCGATGATGGTGAGCAGCGAGTTGATCAGCTGGCCCATCGACTGCTGCAGGGTCTGACCGATGTTGTCGATGTCGTTCGTGGCCCGGGACAGGACCTCGCCGCGCTGGCGCTTGTCGAAGTACGACAGCGGCAGCCGCGACATCTTCGTCTGCACGTTCTCGCGCATCCGGAACATCGTGCGGTTGACGGTCCGGTTGACCAGCCGCGTCGCCACCGCCATCAGCAGCCCCGCGACGAGGAACACCCCGACCGCGATCAACAGCACATGTCCCACGGCGGTGAAGTCGATGCCCTCGCCGGGTGTGAAGTCGGTGCTGCGGAGCATGTCGGCGACCTGACCGTCGCCGCGCGCCCGCATCTGCGCGAGGACCTCTTCCTTGCTCGCGCCGGCGGGCATCTGCCGTCCGACGATGCCCGCGAAGACCAGGTCGGTGGCCTCGCCGAGGATCTTCGGCCCGACCACGTTCAGGCCGACGCTCAGCACGACGCAGAGCAGCATCGCGTAGAGGGTCAGCCGCTCCGGCTTGAACTGGGCGAGCAGCCGCCTGCCGGACACCTTGAAGTCGATCGACCGGTTCTCGGGACCGCCGCCCGCCATCATGCGCCCCATGGGCCCGGCCATCAGGCAGCCTCCGCTTCCGTGAGCTGGGAGAGCACGATCTCCCGGTAGGTCTCGTTGTCCGCCATCAGTTCGCGGTGGGTGCCGGTGCCGACGACCCGGCCCTCGTCGAGGACGACGATCCGGTCGGCCTCGCGGATGGTGGCTACCCGCTGGGCGACGATCACGACGGTCGCCTCCGAGGTCTCCTCGGCGAGCGCCGCGCGAAGGGCCGCGTCGGTCGCGTAGTCGAGGGCGGAGAAGGAGTCGTCGAACAGGTAGATCTCCGGCCGCTGCACGAGCGTGCGCGCGATCGCGAGCCGCTGCCGCTGACCGCCGGAGACGTTGGTGCCGCCCTGCGCGATGGGGGAGTCGAGGCCGTTCTCCAGCCCCTCGACGAAGCCCTTGGCCTGCGCCACCTCCAGCGCGTGCCACAGCTCCTCGTCGGTGGCGTCCGGATTGCCGTAGCGGAGATTGGTCGCCACGGTCCCCGCGAAGAGATACGGCTTCTGCGGCACGAGCCCGACGGTCTTGGCCAGCAGCACCGGCTCGATCTCGGCGACGGCCACCCCGTCGACGAGGACCTCGCCGTCGGTCGCGTCGAACAGCCGGGGGACGAGCCCCAGCAGGGTGGACTTGCCGCTGCCGGTCGAGCCGATCACGGCGGTCACCTCGCCGGGCCGGGCCACCAGGTCGATCGCCCTGAGCACCGGCTCCTCGGCGCCCGGATAGCGGAAGCCGGCCCCCCGGATCTCCAGATGCCCGTGCCGTCGCAGCTCCCGGACGGGGGCCAGGGGCGGCACCACGCTGGAGGACGTGTCGAGGACCTCCTGGATGCGCTCGGCGCACACCTCCGCGCGCGGCACCATCATGAACATGAAGGTGGCCATCATCACGGACATGACGATCTGCATCAGATAGGCGAGGAACGCGGTCAGATCGCCGATCTGCATCCCGCCGCTGTCGATCCGGTGGGCGCCGAACCACACCACGGCGATCGAGGACAGGTTCACCGTCGTCATCACCACGGGGAACATCAGCGCGAGCAGGTTGCCGGTCTTGAGGGAGATCTCTGTCAGGTCGCTGTTCGCCTTCCGGAAGCGGTCCTCCTCGTAGCTGTCGCGCACGAACGCCCGGATGACCCGGTTGCCGGTGATCTGCTCGCGCAGCACCCGGTTCACCGTGTCGAGACGCACCTGCATGGACCGGAACAGGGGCCGCAGCCGCCGTACGATCAACGTCACACAGATGCCCAGCGTGGGCACCACGGCCACCAGTACCGCGGACAGCGGCACGTCCAGGCCGAGCGCCAGCACGATGCCGCCCACGCACATGATGGGCGCCGACACCAGCAGGGTGAACGTCATCAGGGCCAGCATCTGGACCTGCTGCACGTCATTGGTCGTACGCGTGATCAGCGTGGGCGCGCCGAACTGGCCGACCTCGCGCGCCGAGAACGACTGCACCCGGTCGAAGACCGCCGCCCGCAGGTCCCGGCCGAGCGCGGCGGCGGTCCGGGCGCCGTAGAACACGGCTCCGATGTTGCACACCACCTGCACCAGCGAGATGCCGATCATCAGGGCGCCGAAGCTGAGGATGTAGCCGGTGTCTCCGTTCACGACACCGTGGTCGATGATGTCCGCGTTCAGCGTGGGCAGGTAGAGGGTGGCGCAGGTCTGCAGGAACTGCAGCAGCACCAGGATGGTGATGGGTTTCTTGTAGGGCCTGAGATAGGTCCGCAGAAGTCGTATGAGCACGCTACGTCTCTCGGAGTCGGCGACGGGGCGGGTGGTTGCCCCTGGCCCCTATCGTCGGGCACTCCACCCGTGTTACCTCAACCGATTAAGCCGACAGCAGTGCCTCGTACCGTCTTACGGGTCCCCGCGGCCACCCACTCCTACCGGATTCTCATCTTCCGGGCTCCGGCGGAAGGCGCCCGGGGTCTAGCGGAACGCCCCCGGGTACGTCTGCTCCCGCACCGACACGTACTGCTGCCGCACCGCCTGTCCCACCGCCAGCTCCTCGCCCGGCTCCAGGACCTGCGCGGCCGGACCCTGCCACATCGGCGGGGTCCGCGGGTCGAGGGTGCCCTGCGACACCCCGAGCGCCCAGGCCGCCTGCCGGGCGGCACCCATCGCCGCGTAGTCCGCCGGCTGCGGCACGACGACCTGCGCGCCGAACAGCGCGGGCGCGGCGGCCTGTACGGCGGACAGCTCGGCGGCCGCCCCCAGCAGGAAGACCCGCCGCACCTCGACCCCCCGGCCGCGCAGCACGTCGAGCGCATCGGCGAGCCCGCACAGCATGCCCTCGAACGCGGCCCGCGCCAGATGCTCAGGCTTCATCGACTCGCGCCTGAGGCCCGTCAGCGTCCCCGCGGTGTGCGGCAGGTTCGGCGTCCGCTCACCTTCCAGATAGGGCAGCAGTACGAGGCCGTGGGCGCCCGGCGTCGACTTCATCGCCAGGTCGGACAGGCTCTCCAGATCACCGAGGCCGAGCATCTCGGCGGCCCCGCGCAGGGTCCGTACGGCGTTCAGGGTGGTGACGACGGGCAGGTGCATGCCGGTCGCGTCGGCCAGGGAGGTGATCATCCCGGTGTTGTCGACGAGCGCCTCGCGGTGCACGGCCATCACGGACCCGGACGCGCCCAGCGAGACGACGGCGTCCCCGAGCCCGATCCCGAGACCGAAGGCGGCGGCCATGGTCTCCCCGGTCCCGGCGGAGATCAGCAGCCCCTCCGGGGTCGTACCGGCCGCGTCCGAGGGGCCGATCACCTCGGGCAGCATCGCCGGGTGGCCGAGGGCCAGCTCGACGAGGTCGGAGCGGTAGGCGCCGGTGGCGGCGGACCAGTAGCCGGTCCCGGAGGCGCCGCCGCGGTCGGTGGTCCTTCGCACCGGCCGGCCGAGCAGCTGCCACACCAGCCAGTCGTGCGCCTGGAGGAGCACGGCGGTGCGCAGAGCGGCGTCCGGCTCCGTTTTGTTCAGCCAGCGCAGCTTGGTGACGGGCTGCGCGGCCTGGGGCACACATCCCACCGCCTGCGCCCACGCCTCGCGCCCGCCGAGCGCGTCGACCAGGTCGGCCGCGGCGACCTGCGCGCGCTTGTCGCCGCCGACCATGGCGGGGCGCACGGTGTTGCCCTGGGCGTCGAGCGGCACGACGGCGTTCTGCTGGGCCGACACACCAATGGCCTGCACTCCTTCGAGGAGACCGCCACCGGCGGCCTCACCGAGGGACAGCAGCCAGGCCTGGGGGTCGACGTCGGACGGGCGGCCTTCGACCGGGTGCGGCGCGTACCCCTGTTTGAGCACGGCACCCGTGTCCGCGTCGCAGACGACGATGCGAGTGAATTCGGGTGAGCTGTCCAACCCGGCGACTATCCCCATGGCGCAAATTCTATGGGCGTAGCGTCCCGGCGGTGCGCGCGACCGCGGGGGCGGGGGGGGGGGCCGCCGGGGGCCCCCCCCCCCGGGGGGGGGGGGGCCGTGGGTGGAGGGGGGGGGGGGGCCCCCCGCGGC
>NZ_JBHVYZ010000078.1:13090-39117 GCF_042880295.1 Streptomyces sp. NPDC058307 | reverse complement strand
TGCACACCCTGTCCCTCAACCCGACCGCACCGCCGCCCCAGCACCTCCTGGAGCGCCACTACACCCGCAAACACGGCCCCGACGCCTACTACGGCAACCAGGACATGACATCAACCGCCGACTGACGGGTGGTGCTCCCGTCAGCCCCGTCACCGTCCCGTCAGCCCTGTCAAGGTCACCCGACCACCGCCGCCCGCACGCACAGTACGTCCGGCAGATGCGAGGCCAACTGCCGCCAGCTGTCCCCGTCGTCGGCCGAGGCGTACACCTCGCCGTTGCGGTTGCCGAAGTAGACGCCGGCCGGGTCGGCGTCGTCCGTGCACATCGCGTCCCGCAGCACGGTGCCGTAGTGGTCCTCCTGCGGCAGGCCCGCCGAGAGCGGTTCCCAGCTCTTGCCCGCGTCCGCCGTACGGAAGACCCGGCATCGGTGACCGGCCGGGACGCGGTCCGCGTCGGCGTTGATCGGGAAGACGTACGCCGTCTCGCCGCGGTGCGGATGGGCGGCTGCCGCGAAGCCGAAGGTGGACGGCAGCCCCTCGCCGATGTCCGTCCAGTGCGTCCCCCCGTCGTCGCTTCTGTACACACCCCAGTGGTTCTGGAGGTACAGCCGGTCGAGGTCGGCCGCGTCCCGGGCCACCTTGTGCACGCACTGGCCGAACTCCGGGTCCGGGTCGGGCAGGAAGACCGCGGAGACACCGGAGTTGGACGGCTCCCAGCTCGCGCCGCCGTCCCTGGTGCGGAACACCCCCGCCGTCGAGACGGCCACCGTCACCGCGCGCGGGTCCCGCCTGTCGGTCAGGACGGTGTGCAGTCCCTCACCGCCGCCGCCCGGGACCCACTTCGAGCGGGTCGGATGCTCCCACAGCGGCCGGACCAGCTCGAAACTCTCCCCGCGGTCCTCCGAGCGGTACAACGCGGCCGGTTCCGTGCCCGCGTACACCACGTCCGGCTCGGCCGCCGCCGGGTGCAGCTGCCAGACCCGCTCCAGGGAGGCCCCGGTGTCCTTGGGGAACTTCACGGCGGGCCGGGCCGGCTCCGTCCAGGTGCGGCCCAGGTCGTCGGAGTGGAACACCGACGGCCCCCAGTGCGCGCTGTCACCGCCGGCCAGCAGCCGCGGGCGCTCGCCCCGGGTGTCGATCGCCACCGAGTACACGGCCTGCGCGTTGAAGTACGGGCTCTCGTCGAACTCCCACGTGCCGCCGCGCTCGCGCCCGATGAACAGGCCCTTGCGCGTCCCTACGGCAAGCAGCTTCTCGGCCATACCGATCACCTCCGTGACGTCTTTGTCCCAGACACCGGCCAGTCTGCACCCCGCCACTGACAGTCACCTCTGGAAAAGGCTTCACCGCAGGTCAGGGTGGGGATGGTAACCGGCCGCGGCGATTGACGGGCGGCTTTGGGCAAGATGCCCGCGGCGACGGGCGGCCGGTGGGACCGTCGTGACGGAGAAGTCGCCGTGAGCCGTGAGCATCGAGGGGTGATCTTCCGTATGGGAGGTCGGTCCGGCATGTTCGTGCGCCCGTCGCTCATGAGGAGGATGCCTTCGATGGCGTTCCGTGGTCCGAAGGTCTGGCTGTGGCGCTGGCGGCGCAATCCGCTCCGACGCCGCGCCGACGCCGTCGAGGCGTGGGTCGTGCTCGGTGCCTGGCTGCTCACCGTGGTGGCCGGGGTGCTCGCCGGTCTGGGGGTGAGCCGGGCGGTCGAGCACCAGCTGGCGCTGGAGCGCGTCGAGTGGCGGCCCGTAGTGGCCCGTCTCGCCGACCAGGCGCCGGGCGTGGCGGATCCGGGCACGTCGAGCGGTGAACGGGTGTGGGGCGAGGTCGCCTGGACCGGGGCCGACGGTTCGCCCCACACGGGCCAGGTGCGCGTCGATCCCGGCAGTGCCCAGGGCACTGCGGTCACCGTCTGGACCGATGCCCAGGGCCGCCTGATGACCCAGCCCGCCACCGAGGACCAGGCCCGGATCCGCGCCGCGATGATCGGCGTCCTGGTCGGCGTCAGTACCGCTGCCGTTCCCTTCGTCGGTGGCCGAGTCCTCCGCGGCCGCATGGAACGCCGCCGCCTCGACCAGTGGGACACGGACTGGGCGCACTTCGGACCGTTGTGGGGCGGCAGGCGGGCCGACGGGAGGTAGCACCGGCGGGCAGGGGGGCGCGTGGACCGAAACAACGGTGGGACCGCCCCGCGCGGCTACCCGGCCCTGCGGCGGCCTCAGCGACGGCAGCCGGCATCACCGTCAGGCGCGCACCGGTCCACGGCGTCCGGAATGGTCAACTGCCCTTTCAGAAGGGCGGTCCGCTCGTCGAGCGGTCACCGAGCCCGCGGCCCAAGGGCCGCGGCAACCGCGTGCCCTCCACGTCCGAGGGCCGAGCCGTCGTAGCCGACTCGCGGGGGTGTCGGAGTGGGAGCAGTCCACGCGGCCGCGTCTGCCGGCCCCCGCGCCGACCGCGCTCCGAGCGGCCTCAGCCGCCGCCGGGCAGGGCCCTCCCGAGGACCGCGTCCAGGTCCGCGGCGTCGGGCAGCGTGCCGAAGGCGTGCCCCCAGTCGCCGCCGAGCCGGCTCGCGCAGAACGCGTCGGCGACCGCGGGCGGGGCGTGCCGGACGAGGAGTGAGGCCTGGAGCGTCAGGGCCATGTGCTCCACCAGCCGGCGCGCGCCCGCCTCGGAAGCCGTTACGAGCAGGTCCTTGAGGCGGGCGACGGCCGTGTCCAGTCGGGCGTCCGCCCCCTGGGCCAGGGCGAGTTCGCCGAACAGCGCCTGAGCGGTGTCCGGCTCCCGGCGCAGCGCCCGCAGGACGTCCAGGGCGTTGACGTTCCCGGACCCCTCCCAGATCGACAGCAGGGGCGCCTCCCGGTAGTGCCGGGGCATGCCCGAGTCCTCCACGTAGCCGTTGCCGCCGAGGCACTCCAGGGCCTCCGCGGTGAAGGCCGGACCCCGCTTGGTGACCCAGTACTTGCCGACCGCGGTGGCGATACGGCGGAACGCCTGCTCGCCGGTGTCCCCGCGCACGGCCCGGTCGGCGGCGCCCGCCAGCCGGAGCGTGAGGGTGGTGGCGGCCTCGGACTCCAGCGCCAGGTCGGCCAGGACGTTGCGCATCAGCGGCTGGTCGATCAGCCGGGCGCCGAACGCGCTGCGGTGCCGGGCATGGTGACCCGCCTCGACGAGGGTCCTGCGCATCAGAGTCGCCGACATCATCACGCAGTCCAGGCGCGTGCAGTTGACCATCTCGATGATCGTCTTGACGCCCTGTCCCTCGGGACCGACCAGCCAGGCGACCGTCCCGTCGAACTCGGGCTCGGAGGAGGCGTTCGACCGGTTGCCGAGCTTGTCCTTGAGGCGCTGGATGCGGAAGGTGTTGCGGCTGCCGTCCGGCAGGACGCGCGGCACGAGGAAGCACGACAGCCCGCCGGGCGCCTGCGCCAGCACCAGGAAGACATCGCACATCGGGGCCGACGTGAACCACTTGTGCCCGCGCAGCGTGTACACCCCGGACTCCGCGGTGGGCGACGCCGCCGTGGTGTTCGTCCGGACGTCCGAGCCGCCCTGCTTCTCGGTCATCCCCATGCCCGCGAGCAGGCCCCGCTTCTCGGTCGGCACCCTGAGCTCCGGCTCGTACTCGCGGCCGGTCAGCAGGGGTTCGTAGACCTTCGCCAGCTCCGGCTCCCTGCGCAGCGCCGGGATCGCCGCGTACGTCATCGACGTGGGACAGCCGTGGCCCGCGTCCGTGTGCCCCCACACCAGGCCGCCCGCCGTGCGCGCGACATGGGCGCCGGTACGGTCCTCCGCCCACGGCGTGCCGGCCAGGCCCTCGGCGACGGCGGTCCGCATCAGGTGGTGCCAGCTCGGGTGGAAGTCGACCTCGTCGACCCGGTTGCCGTACCGGTCGTGCGTGCGCAGCACCGGCTCGTGCCGGTTGGCCTGATCCGCCCACTCCTGGGCCTCGGCACTGCCGGCCCGCAGACCGAGCCGCCTCAGGCCCTCCTCGGCCCAGTCGGCGCCCTCACGGCGCAGCCCTTCCAGGAGGACGGGGTCGTCGGAGGCGTCATAGGGGGCCAGGGGAACGGGCTGGTTGGTGACGGCGTGGGTGGCGGCGGGCTGATCGGGCGCGGGAGGGGAGACCATGAAGTCCATGTTGCACTTACCCTGCGGTCGTAGCAATAGTGCAACAACAAGAAGGCGGTCGTACAGTACGTGACCATGCGGAGGAACGTGTCGGAGCAGCCCGGCGAGGTCGACCTGCGGCCGCTGTCCGCCCGGTCGGTCGTGCTGAGCCTCCTGCTCGGCGCGCATCCGCCTCAGATGGCGGTGAAGGACCTGGTCCGCGCGGTGGAGCCGTTCGGGGTCGGCGGCTCCACGCTGCGTGCCGCGCTCAGCAGGATGGTCAGCGCCGGCGACCTGCGGCGCGCCGACACCGTCTACGGCCTCAGCGACCGGCTGCTTGCCCGTCAGCGCCGTCAGGACGACTCCGTGCACCCCCGCACGCGCGCGTGGAACGGCGACTGGGAGATGGTCGTCATCACCGCGACGGGCCGTGGACCGGCCGAACGCGCCGAGCTGCGCGCCCGGCTGACCGCCCTGCGGCTCGCCGAACTCCGCGAGGGCGTCTGGCTGCGCCCCGCCAACCTGCTGCGACCGCTCCCGGACGACCTCGACGGAGTCGCCCAGCGCTGCACGGCTCGCCCGGCCGGTTCCGGCCCCGAGCTGGCCGCCGCGTTGTGGCCCCTCGACGGCTGGGCGGCCGACTCCCTGGCGCTGCTCGCCCATGTCGCCCGCGCGGACCGGCCCGCGGACCGGCTCACCGGCTTCGCGGCGGTCGTACGGCAGCTGCTGACCGATCCGGTGCTGCCGCCCGGCCTCCTGCCACCCGACTGGCCCGGCGCGCGGTTGCGCTCCGCGTACGCGGCCTATCAGCGGGAACTGGCGGACACCGTGCCCCAGCACCGGCTCCGCACATGACACGGCGGCCGTGCGAAGCGCCGTGCGGGGACGCTTCGTACGGCCGCCTTTCACCTGCCGAGCGGCTACTTGTAGGTGATGTCCGAGGTCGCGTACTTGCAGTAAGTACTGTCAGGTCCGGACCCGTTCGTGGTCGGCTCCTTGCCCGAGTTGTTCCCGATGTACTTCTGGCAGGGGATGATCTTCTTGTTGGTGTCGCCCACGATCGTGATCTTCTTCAGGGTCGCGCTGTCGCCGTAGTTGGTGTTGATGCCGACGAGCTTGTTCCCCGAGTAGGTCGCCTCGATGGTGTTGAGGTTGATCGTCCGCTTGTACTGCGTCGAGCAGTTGCCGCAGGAGCGCACGAAGGTGCCGAAGCCCTGCACCGCGAAGTTGGACACGTTGAGCGTGCCGGCGCCGTTGAACTGGAACACCTTGTCGCTCGCCGACTTCGCGCCACCGCCGGAGACGGTGTACACGTTCGACGACGAGGAGCCGCGGAAGGTGGCCGCGTCCTCGCCGACGTCCTCCCACCACACGTTCTGCAGCGTGCAGCTGCCCGCGCAGTGGATGCCGTCGGCTGCGGGAGAGCCGATGATGACGTTCTTCAGGATGGTGCCCGCGGCCAGGTTGAGGATCGGTCCCTGGTCCTCGTCCTGGTTGTCGGTGCCCAGGTCGCCCGTGCCGTACAGGCGCTTCATCCCGTAGTCCTTGGTACCGGACAGCTCGATGGTCGAGGAGACCGCCTGGCTGCCGTTGGCGGTGGGCCAGGTGGCCGCGGTCGCCGTCGGCGCATTGAGTGTCATGATCATGCCAACCGAGAGGCCGAGTGCGGCCATGGCTCCGGTCAGCGCGCGGCTACGCGCGCGTGGACGTGCCGAAGAAGTCATGTCCCGATTCCTTCTTCCATGCTGGGGGTGGATGTGTGGGGGGTCAGAGCTTTCCGGCGCCCGCGCCGCCCGTCACCGAGGCGACGACGGAGGAGGCGGGCTCGGCGGTGTAGCTGTACGGAGCGGTGGTGAAGGTGCCGACCTGGGAGATCTCGGTGGCGGCTCCACCGAGGTCGTTGCCGCGCAGGTTGGCGTAGCCGTCCACGTCACTGTTCCGGTTCGTGGTGACAGCGACTCCGGTACTGCGGAAGACGTTGTTCTCCACGAGCATCTGGGCGCCCATCCGCGAGTGCACCGCGGTCTCGGCGCCGACGACGTAGTTGTCGTAGAAGTGTCCGGTGCCGAAGCGCAGACTGGGGATGCGCGAGTTGACGTTGTTGAACCAGTTGTGGTGGTAGGTCACCTTCAAGTGGCCGGTGTCCTGGCTCGCGTTGTTGTCGCTGTGCCCGACGAGCGAGCCCTTGAAGTGGTCCTTGAAGGTGTTCCAGGACACCGTGACGTTGTCCGAGCCGTGGTTGATGTCCAGCAGCCCGTCGTAGTAGTCCTTGTCGTGATCGCGGTCCGCCGAGAAGGAGTTGTGGTCGATCCACACCTTCGTCGAGGCCTGCACCTCGATGCCGTCGGCGGGTGCGAGGGGCTTGCTGATGTTCAGGTTGCGGACCACGACGTTCGTGACCTTCTTCAGCCGCAGCCCGCCGCCGGTGAACCCGGAGGACGAACCGACGCCCAGCACCGTGGTGTTGGAGCCGACGTCGACCGTGCCGCTCAGCGAGATCAGGCCGTTGACCTTGACGACCTTCGCCGTGCCGCCGGTGACGGCCGTCTTGAAGGCGGCCAGTGTGGAGACGGTGACCGCGGAGGCGCTGCCACCGCCGGTCGTTCCGGCGCCGAAACCGATGGGGGAGGTCTCGGCGGCCCCGGCCGGCTGCGGGACGGCCAGGGCGGCCGCCGTCGCGAGCGCGGCCGCACCGGCGGCCAGAGCGGATCTTTGCGCGTGTGTACGTGGGGGGCGAGTACGCATGCGGGTGCGTCCCTTCGTGGCGCCTGCCTGACGCCTGATTGGTCATGTACGTGAAGATCATTCGCCATGTTGAACCATGTACGCAGTGCAGAGCGGCAATGTGCGGACCCAGTGGGGCGGGTCGATCACATCGCTGAACGGAACGTAGAGGGTAAGCGCTTTCTGGTCAACGCTTTGCGCAGAAGACATTCGGCCACCCAGGTGGGGGAGGGGGTGGCGCTGGTGAGCGAATTCTTTCGACGTGTGGGAGCGCTTCCATGGAGGCCATGCACATGCCACCATGCTCGGCGGACGCTTCCCTTCCGGGAGATATCCGAAGACCTCCGAGAACCTCCGAGAGCTTCCGAGAGGGTGAGTCGGTGGCGACTCCACACATGCGTACGTCTGTCAGCGGCCTGGTGCTCACCTTGCTCGTCCCGGGACTCACGTCGCCGACCCGTGGACCGGCGGTCGCGGACGACCGGGCCGACCCGCGGCCGGAGTCCTTCAACTCATCCTGCTGATCCTGCCGAAAGAGAGGGGCAAGGACGTGTCCACCATCCCCAGGAGGCCGCTGAGTGCAGTGCTGCCGGCGCTGCTGGCCTTACTCGCGGCGGTGCTCTTCGCCGCCGTTCCCACCGCATCGGCCCGTACGGAGGCCGTCCCCACGGCGACCCTCACCGAGGTCACCGGCTTCGGCACGAATCCCAGCAACCTCCAGATGTACCTGTACGTGCCGGCGAACGTCACCGCGCACCCGGCGGTCGTCGTGGCCGTGCACTACTGCACCGGCTCGGGTCCCGCCATGTACAACGGCACCGAATGGGCCCAACTGGCCGACACCTACGGCTTCGTGGTGATCTACCCCTCGGTCACCCGGTCCAGCAAGTGCTTCGACGTGTCCTCGCCGCAGGCGCTGAAGCGGGGCGGCGGCAGCGACCCCGTCGGCATCAAGTCGATGATCGACTGGACGGTGAACGCCTACTCCGCCGACACCGCCAGGATCTATGCCACCGGCATCTCCTCCGGCGCGATGATGACGAACGTCCTGCTCGGCGACTACCCGGACGTGTTCGCGGCGGGCGCGGCCTTCTCCGGCGTCCCCTTCGGCTGCTTCGCGACGACCGACGGCTCCGAGTGGAACAGCGCCTGCTCGGGCGGCACGATCACCCACACCCCGCAGGAGTGGGGCGACCTGGTCCGCGCCGCCTACCCCGGCTACACCGGCACCCGTCCGCGCATGCAGGTGTGGCACGGCACCGAGGACGACGTGCTGCGCTACCCGAACTTCGGCGAGGAGATCAAGGAGTGGACGAACGTCCTCGGCGTCAGCCAGACGCCCGCCGCCACCGACTCGCCCGTCTCCGGCTGGACCCGCACCCGCTACGGAGCCACCGGTGACCGCGCCCCCGTCGAGGCGATCAGCCTCCAGGGCGTCGGCCACAACCTGTACAGCTGGGGCATGGCCGACCGCGCCCTGACCTTCTTCGGCCTGAACGCCGGCGGCCCCGCGCCCGAGCCCCAGCCCGGCGCCTGCAAGGTGACGGCCACGACGAACGCTTGGAACACCGGTCTGACCGCATCGGTCACCGTCACCAACACGGGCACGACGACGGTCAACGGCTGGAAGCTGGCCTTCACCCTCCCCACCGGCCAGACCATCACCAACGGCTGGGGCGTCACCTACAGCCCGGCCTCCGGGGCGGTCACGGCGACGAACGCGGCGTACAACGGCACGATCGCGCCGAACGCGAGTGTCAGCATCGGCTATCAGGCGAACCACAGCGGGAACAGCGCCGCGCCGGGTGGCTTCACTCTCAACGGAGCGTCCTGCACGTCGGGTTGAGAATCAGCGGCCATCATGGTCCTCTGGCGGGGCGTTCCGGCGCAGTGCGCGGGCGTCCCGCCGGACGGCGTGCCAGGAGCGCAGCAGACCCCGTACCTGGTCGAGCAGTCCGGTGAGGGCGTACAGGAACACGGACACCACGCTTGCCGCGATCGAACCGATCGTGAGCCGCAGGCAGGAGGGCAGGTGTCTCAGGCCGACCACCCTGAACCGACGGTGATCACTGAGGCCCTGCCGGTGTGCAGGCCGCGTGTGAAGTTGTCGCGATTGACGCGCCACCGATCCGCTCGGCGGACGCGCCCGAAAGGGACGCCGGACCCGTTCCCCGTCACAGTCGGCGAACCGACCGTGCGCAGGGGAGCTTGCTTCCCGTGCCCCCTGCGCCGAAGGTCCCTTGCGGAAACTGCGTCAGACCGACCGGTGGTACTGGTCCGGGACCCGCACCTCTCCGCCCAGCTCGCGTGCCGCATGCCGGGCCCAGGACGGGTTGCGCAGCAGCTCGCGGCCCAGCAGTACGGCGTCCGCCTCGCCGTTGGAGAGGATCTTCTCGGCCTGTCCGGTGTCCGTGATGAGGCCGACCGCAGCGACCGGGAGGGTGGTCTCCGCCTTGACGCGGGCGGCGAAGGGGACCTGGTAACCGGGGCCGACCGGGATGCGGACGCCGGACGCGTTGCCGCCGGTGGAGACGTCCAGGAGGTCGACGCCGTGGGCCTGGAGGTCCTGGGCGAAGCGGGCGGTGTCGTCCGCGGTCCAGCCGCCGTCCTCCAGCCAGTCGGTCGCCGAGATGCGGAAGAAGAGGGGCTTGTCGTCGGGCCAGACCTCGCGCACCGCGTCGACGACCTCGAGCGCGAAGCGGGTGCGGTTCTCGTACGAGCCGCCGTACTCGTCGGTGCGGTGATTGCTGTGCGGGGAGAGGAAGTTGCCGATGAGATAGCCGTGGGCACCGTGGATTTCGGCGATGTCGAAACCGGCGGCGAGCGCGCGACGGGCCGCGTCCGCGAACTGACCGACGATCTCGGCGATCTGATCGGACGTCAGCTCGGTGGGGACCGGGTGGTTCTCGTCGTAGGCCAGCGCGCTCGGGCCCAGCGGTTGCCAGCCCCCCGCGTCCGGGGCGAGCGGTGCGCCGCCCTTCCACGGCTGGTCGGTGGACGCCTTGCGGCCTGCGTGGGCGAGCTGGATTCCCGGGACCGTGCCCTGGGAGACCAGGAAGCGGGTGATGCGGCGGAACGCCTCGACCTGGGTGTCGTTCCAGATGCCGAGGTCGTAGGGGGAGATGCGGCCCTCGGGGCTGACGCCGGTGGCCTCGACGATGATCAGGCCCGTGCCGCCGGCCGCACGGGCCGCGTAGTGCGCGAAGTGCCAGTCGTCGGGGGCGCCGATCCCGGGGCCGTCCGGAGCGGCCGAGTACTGGCACATCGGCGGCATCCAGATCCGGTTCGGGATCGTCACGTCGCGGAGGGTGAAGGGCTCGAAGAGTGCGCTCACGGCGGGATCCAATCGTCACAGGACCGGTGCTGGTCGACTCGTACGATAGGCATCGTAGTACGTCGGATGTCAAACTACGAGGGGTCTCGTACAATGGGGGTCCCCGAGGGCCGGTCCCGGAGTCGGCAGAGCCCCGGGAAGCCTGGAGAAGTGGAGCCGCCGTGACCTCCCCCGCCGTCAGCAGTCGTACCCTTCCGCACCCGGAGCGCGGCGAGATCCGGCTGGAGGGCATCCTGCACGCCCTCTCCGACCCGATGCGTCTGCGGATCGCGCGAGAGCTCGCCGCCGTCGGCGACGAGCTCTCCTGTTCGCACTTCGATCTGCCCGTCACCAAGTCGACGACCACCCACCACTTCCGGGTGCTGCGCGAGAGTGGAGTGATCCGCCAGGTCTACCGGGGCACCGCCAAGATGAACGGCCTGCGCCGGGACGACCTAGACGATCTCTTCCCGGGGCTTCTCGACACCCTGCTCGACGCCGCCGCCCGCCAGGCCGTCCGGCTCGGGAGCCGTTGAACCACCCCTTGCGGGCAGGTGGTTGAAGAGCAGGTTCAGCACGATCGCCGTCAGACAGCCCGCGCTGATGCCGCTGTTCATCACCGTCTGGAACCAGTCGGGGAACTTCGCGTAGATCGTCGGCACGCCGACCGGCAGGACGCCCATGGCCACCGACACGGCCACCACCGTCAGGTTGTGATTGCCCTTGAAGTCCACCTGGGTGAGAGTCCGCAGGCCGCTCGCCGCGACCGTACCGAACATCACCACGCCCGCCCCGCCCAGCACCGGAGCCGGTACCGCCGCGACCACCGCGCCCAGCTTGGGCAGCAGGCCCAGCAGGACCAGGATGCCGCCGGCCGTGGCGACGACCCAGCGGCTGCGCACCCGGGTCATGCCGACGAGGCCGACGTTCTGGGCGTACGCCGTGTACGGGAAGGTGTTGAAGACGCCGCCGAGCACGGTCGACAGGCCGTCGGCGCGCAGACCGTCCGCGAGGGAGCGCGGCTCGATGCCGCGGTCGGTCATCTCGCCGACCGCGATCAGGTCGCCGGTCGTCTCCGTCATCGTCACCAGCGCCACGACCAGCATCGACACGATCGCCGAGAACTCGAAGGTCGGCGCCCCGAAGTGGAACGGCGTGCTGATCCCGACCCAGTCCGCGTCCCCGACCCCGTCGAAGTCCGTGAACCCGAAGGGGACGGCCACCACCAGGCCCACCGCGATGCCGATCAGTACCGCGATCCGGCTCAGGAACGCCGGCGCGAACCGCTGCACACCCAGCACCACCGCCAGGACGAACACGGCCAGCGCGATGTTCTTCGGTGCGCCGAAGTCGGCCGACCCGGCACCGCCCGCCACCCAGTTGCCCGCGACCGGCAGCAGGGAGATGCCGATGATCAGGATCACCGTGCCCGTGACCAGCGGCGGGAAGAAGCGGAGCAACTTGCCGAAGACCGGTGCGAGCAGCATGATCGCGAGACCGGCGACGATCACCGAGCCGTAGATCGCCGGGAGCCCACCGCCCGTTGTGCCGATCAGGACCATCGGGGACACGGCCGCGAAGGTGCAGCCCTGCATGATCGGGAGCCGTACGCCGAAGCGCCAGAAGCCGATGCACTGGATGAGGGTGGCGATGCCGCACACCAGCAGATCGGCGGTGATCAGATAGGCCAGATCCGCCGGCGACAGCTTCATCGCGCCGCCGACGATCAGGGGAACGGCCACGGCGCCCGCGTACATCGCGAGGACGTGCTGGAGGCCGAAGGCGGCGAGCTGCCGTACCGGGGGTACTTCGTCTACGGGGTGCACAGGGGTGGTTTGGGCCATGTCCGGAACCGTAGGGGTGTTGAACAGTTTGTTGATTTCGAGGGTGTTGCCGGTTCGTTGCCCGGTGCGGGCCAGGGGGTGCACGGGCCCCTAGGAGACATTGCCGTGCACCGCGTTCATCAGAGCCTGCCAGTCCGGGAGCTTCACCACGCCCCGGCCCAGTGACGCGCCGAGCTCCGCTTCCGCTCGCTCGATCGCACACCAGCCCGCCCACTCCACCACTTCGGCCCCCGCAGCCCGCAGTGCGTCGAGCGGGTCCTGGCGCAGTTCTCTGTGTACGAGGGTGGGGGCGTCCTCGTGCAGCGAGGTCACCGTCTCCTTGGCGTCCGGGCGGTTGGTGCCGATCACGCCGGTCGGGCCGCGCTTGATCCAGCCGGCCACGTACTCGCCCGGGACGACGGAATCGCCGTGCACGACACGGCCGTTCACGTTGGGCACCGTGCCGCTCTGCGCGTCGAACGGCAACCCCTGCACCGGCATTCCGCGGTAGCCCACCGAGCGCAGTACCAACTGCGCCTCGATCTCCTCGAATTCACCCGTGCCACACACTCCGCCGCGCCCGTCCGGCACCGTCCGCTCGAAGCGCACCGCGCCCACCCGGCCGCCGTCGGCGAGGAGTTCGACGGGACGCAGGAAGAAACGCAACGAGATCCTGCGGGAGGAGGGCCGTGACTCCGCGGCCGCCCAGCCGCGCAGCACCTCCACGTTGCGGCGCTGCGGTGCCGGCAGGGCAGCGGGGTCGAGATACGCAGGGTCCAGGGCCAACTCCTCCGGCAGGACGGCCACTTCGGTGTCCGGGAGCGAACCCAGCTCGCGCAGCTCCTTGGTGGTGAAGCGGGCCTGGGAAGGGCCGCGTCGGCCCACCATGTGGACCTCCGTCACCCGGCTGGCCGCCAGCGCGGTGAGGGCCGGATGCGGGATGTCGGTCGGGCTGAGCTCGGTCGTCCCGCGCGCCAGCATCCGCGTCACGTCGACGGCGACGTTGCCCACACCGATGACCACCGCCGACCGGGCGCCGGCCACGAAACCGTCGGCCCCGGAGTCGGGGTGCGCGCTGTACCAGGACACGAACTCCGTCGCCGACCAGCTGCCCGGCAGCTCCTCGCCCGGGATCCCGAGATGCCGGTCGGTCGCGGCACCCACGCAGTACACGATGGCGTGGTACAGCTCGCGCAGCCGCGCGGTCGGCACCCCGCCGGGGCCGATCTCGATGCCGCCGAGGAACCGCACCCGCTCGTGCTCCAGGATCGTCCGCAGATTGTTCTGGAGCGATTTGATCTTCTCGTGGTCCGGTGCCACGCCGTAGCGCACCAGGCCGTACGGGCACGGCAGCCGGTCCAGGACGTCGACGAGCACGTCCGGGTCCTGCTGCACGAGGCTCTGGGCGGTGTAGCACCCGCTGGGCCCGGAGCCGACGACGGCGACACGCATGTCTCCAGGATCGCACCGCCACCGTTCCGCTGACAGGGTGCTGCGCGCGGCACGCGTACGCGTGTCCGTTCGTATGGAATGTGATCATGCGGTTACGTTGCGTGTGTGCTAGAAGCATCCTTTCTTAATCTTTCTGATCGTCGTCCGACGGACGGCAGCGTGTCCGTGTGGCCCGCGTGGGAAGTGCGGGAGAACGGGGCCGCGATGGCGTGGTTCCATGTCCGGCTGGCCTTCGCCGACGGTGCCCGGGTGGACACGCTCGCGGTGGTGGCAGAGGGCGGCGTGTCCCTGGAGGACGTACGTGCGCAGCCGGCGCTCTCGCTCGATGACCTGGGCGCCCTCGCCGACTGGATCGAGGGCCCGCTCTTCGAGGCCTGCGGAGTGACGCCGTCCGGTGCCGCGGAGCAGTTGGGCAGCCGTGCCCGCCCCGCCTGGCCGCGCGGCATGGAAGGGCGCCGGCTGATCGCCGAGGAGTACCGGGCCGCCCAGGAGGACGGGGTCGACCCGGTCCTCGCCGTGATGTGCGCGACCGGGCACAGCCGCCGCAAGTCGCTCCGGCTCATCTCCCAGGCGCGTGATGCGGGGTTTCTGACGCCACGTCACGCGCGGCGCTGAGCGTGACGTGGCGTCACGCACCGCGCTGAGCAGGCGAGTTCGGTGGAGCATCACGTTCAGAGCATGTCCCGCATCCGGTTGATCTCGCTCGTCTGCTGGGCCACCACGTCGTCCGCCATCTCCTCGATCCGGATGTTGTTGCCCTGCCCCTTCACATCCGTCGCCATGGTGATCGCCCCCTCGTGGTGAGTGATCATCAGGGTGAGGAAGAGCTCGTCGAAGGCCTTCCCCTTCGCCGCGCGCACCTTCTTCAGCTGCGCCTCGGTCGCCATGCCGGGCATGGTGGCGTGCGCATGACTGTCGCTCTTCTCGGACTGGCCGTACTCCTTCAGCCAGGCCCTCATCGCCTCGATCTCCGGCCCCTGCGCGGCCGAGATCCGCTCGGCGAGGGCCTTGAGCTTCGCCGACTCGGCGCGCTGCGGGGCCAGTTCGGTCAGTTCCAGGGCCTGGGCGTGGTGCGTGATCATCATCCGCGCGTACGAGACGTCCGCCGAGTTGGGGGTGTCGTCGTCGGCCCGCTGCTCCTGCGCGTCCTGAGCGGAGAGGGTGCGGTTCGCCTCACCAGGTTTGCCGGGCACCAGCACCGAAGGCCCGGTCGCCGGGGCGGACTTCGGGTCCGAGCCGGAGTCGCAGCCCCCGAGGGCCAGGGCTGCGAGAGCGGCCAGAGTGGCTGTCGCGTACGGCGCGCGGCGGAAAAGCACAGTGGCCCCCCATGGTCCCTTCATTACAGGTTCGTTGCCCTCTGTTGGTCTGTGCATGGTGAAGACGATACTGCGGTGACGCGTGCACCGTTCCACATGAACGGCACAGGGAGGAAACAGTGATCCTGTTGAAAGAGTCCCGAACCCGGCACAGACGACTGGGAGTTGCCGCGGCCGCCGTGGGCCTCCTGGCCGCGCTGCTGACCGCGGGCCCGGCCGCCGCGACCCCTGACCCGGGGGACGGCCCGGCGGCGGGCAAGGGGGTCTCCAAGAGCACCGAGGCCGAGGTGAAGGCGGCGATCGCCGACGGCGAGATACCCGGCCAGGACGAGATCGTCCACTCCGACAACATCGAGCACCTCGTCAACATCCCCAAGGACGCCCTGCCCGGCACCAACTCGGACCTGGCCTTCCAGGGCAGGTACGCCTTCGCCGGGAACTACGACGGCTTCCGCATCCTCGACATCAGCAACCCGAAGGCGCCGAAGACGATCGCCCAGGTGCTGTGCCCCGGATCGCAGAACGACATCACGGTCTCCGGGAACCTGCTGTTCCTGTCCACCGACTCCTCGCGCAGCGACAGCAGTTGCAGCAGCACCACCCAGCCCGCGACCGAGAAGTCGTCGTGGGAAGGCATGAAGGTCTTCGACATCAGCGACAAGAGCAACCCGAAGTACGTCGCCGCCGTGGAGACCGCCTGCGGCTCGCACACCCACACCCTGGTGCCCGAGCGCAGGAACGTCTACCTCTACGTCTCCTCGTACTCGCCGAACGCGACCTACCCGGACTGCCAGCCGCCGCACGACGGCATCTCCGTCATCAAGGTGCCCCGCAACGCGCCCGAGCAGGCGGCGGTCGTCAACTTCCCCGTGCTCTTCCCCGGCGAGGGCCCCGACGGCGGCGGCAACCCCGGCGCGCCCACCAACCCGGGCGTCTCAAAGACCACCGGCTGCCACGACATCACGGTGCTCCCGGACAAGGACCTGGCGGCGGGCGCCTGCATGGGTGACGGCATCCTGTTCTCCATCAAGGACCCGGAGCACCCGAAGGTCATCGACCGGGTGCAGGACAACGTGAACTTCGCGTTCTGGCACTCGGCGACCTTCAACCAGAAGGCGAACAAGGTCGTCTTCACCGACGAACTGGGCGGCGGCGGTGCGGCGACCTGCAACGAGCAGATCGGTCCGAACCGCGGCGCCGACGGCATCTACGACATCGTCGGCAAGGGCGACCAGCGCAAGCTCGTCTTCCGTAGCTACTTCAAGATCCCCCGCCACCAGGCCGACACCGAGAACTGCGTGGCCCACAACGGCTCCCTGATCCCGGTCAAGGGCAAGGACATCATGGTCCAGGCCTGGTACCAGGGTGGTGTCTCCGTCTGGGACTTCACCGATTCCTCGAAGCCGAGGGAGATCGCCTACTTCGAACGCGGTCCGCTCTCCACCGAGGTGCTCCAGGGCGGCGGCTCCTGGTCGGCGTACTACTACAACGGCTACATCTACTCCAACGACATCGCCAAGGGCTTCGACGTCCTCAAGCTCAGCGACAAGCGCACGGACCCGGCCAGGAAGGTGCGGCTCGGCGAGCTCAACGTCCAGACCCAGCCGGACTACTTCGACTGATCCACCGGCTCCGGGCCCGTCTCGAAGAAACGCGACAGGTCCGTGTCGTACGTCCCGTCGGGTGCCCCGGTGCCCGGCGGGACGCCCTGCTCCCAGTCGAGCCGGTACCGCGTGAACAGCTCGGCACGCAGGGTCGTGAGCGGCATCGGGACGTTCGGCAGGACCATCGCGTAGACCGCGCCCATGAGCTGCGAGCGCAGCATCGGGTAGTCGGTCCCGACGGTCTGCGAACCGTGCCGCTCCATCGTGTCCCGCAGCAGTTCCGCGAGGCGCTGCTGCTCCGGGCACTGCACGAAGCCCTCGGTGTCCAGCATGCCCGCCATGTGCTGGCGCATCAGCACCGTCCGGTCCCGGGCCAGGCCCAGGATCGCGTCGATGGCCCGGGCCATCCGTTCCCGGCCGTCCTCGGTGCGCGGCTCGCGCTCCAGTGCCTCCTCCAGCGTGCGGTGCATGAGCCGGTGCACGGCGGACTGCACGAGCTGGCGCTTGCCGGGGAAGTAGTACGACACCAGACCGCGCGCCGAACCGGCCCGGTCCGCGATGTCGCCGAGGGTGGTCGCCTCGTAACCGCGCTCGGAGACCAGTTCGAGTGCTGCCTGTAGGAGCCGCTCGCGGGAACGGCGGCGCAACTCTTCGTTGACCGAGGCGCTGCGCGGGGACATTCTTCAACTCCTGCGTTGACTGGCTATCAGCCAACTATACTCAGTGCGTCCGGACCGGCCCGAAAAAAGCCTGGTCGGGGCTGCCGCCTGCTCTGGGCGACGCGGGGGATCGTCCAGGGTGGGCGAGCGTACGCCCCGATGGTTTGCTCGGGCGACCTTCTCGCGGGGTGACCACCCGGTTTCCGGACGCTTCTTTCTGGTGCCCCTCGCGGGCGTCGATCGCGTCCGTCAGTCAACCAGGTCGAGGACGGACCGCAGCGCGTCGGGCCGCTGTGCGGCCGGCAGATGATCCACGAAGTGCACCGCGCAGCCGAGGGCCGCCGCACCGCCGTCGGCCCGCCGGTCGTCGCCGACCATCAGAACGTCCCGGGGCTCGACACCGAGCGCCGTGCAGGCGGTCTTGAACAGCCGCGGGTCCGGCTTCTGGATGCCGTGTTCGTACGACAGCACATACGCGCCGACGTACGGATCGAGCCCGTGTGCGCGGAAGACCGGTCGCAGGTCCCAGCCGATGTTGCTGACCACGCCCACCTTGATGCCCCGCTCGCGCAGCGCGCGCAGCACCTCGGCGGCATCGGGGTAGGGCTGCCAGGCGGCGGAGAGCATGTGCCGGTCGTACAGCGCGTCGTGCAGGGCGGGATCCGGCAGCGTGACGAGCCGCGAGAGTCCGGTGTACGCAGCCCGGTGCAGCTCGGCGCTCTCGTCCCGGATTCCCCACAGGGCGGCGAGCTCGTCCGGCATCTCCACCCGGGGTGCCACTCCGCCGGGCAACGCCCCCACGTTCTCCAGCTCGCGCGCGACCCGCGTCAACTCGGCCTCGGTGAGGGTGAGCCCCGCCTCGTCGAGGACGGCTCGCAGCCAGGAGTCGGTGGACTCGATCCGGAAGAGGGTCCCTGAGAAGTCGAACAGGACGGCAGTCATGCGGTGATCTTACGGTCCTGGCTCGGGTGGACCCCATGGCCGCGGACCAGCCCGAAGCCGTGGGTCACGGCCGGTAGCGCTGGTGGACCAGCACCGCCAGGGTCACGAGCATGGCGCCCAGGAACCACCCGCCGAGGACGTCGGAGGGCCAGTGGACGCCCAGCCAGACGCGGGTCAGGCCGACGCCCACGACGGAGATCACGGCGAGGGTCAGGGCCGTGAACCACAGGGCGCGGCCGACGCCGTAGTGGTGGAGGAGCCACAGGAGGGCGCCGCAGACGACGGTGGCCGTCAGCGCATGGCCCGACGGGAAGGCCGCGAAGTGCGCGGTGTCGACGGGGTCGGGCCAGACGGGGCGCTCACGGCCGACCGCGGCCTTCAGGACCTGCTGGAGCAGTGTGCCCAGCGCACATGTGGCCACCAGCCATACGGCGGTCCAGCGGGCATTGCGCCGCCACACCAGCCAGATCGCCGCGGCCGCAGCCAGGAGGCGCATCGCCCAGGGGTCCCAGACCCAGTCCGTGAGGATGCGGAAGGCATGGGTGAGCCCCGGTTCGTCGACCGCCCAGCGGTGGGTGGTGTCGGCGATGTCGCCGTCCACGGTGAGCAGGGGATGCCACTTGGTCACGACCAGGACGAGCACCAGCACCGAGCACACGGCGAGGACACCGCTCGCGCGGGCGGCGGTCCGGTGCTCCGGCGGCCGGGGCGGGGAGTCGACGGACTGGGTGTGCATGGTTCGATCCTCGCCGACCTGTGGGGTGTGGGGCGAACTCCGGGGCGCGGGCGGGCCGGACGGTCCGTGGTCCGGGGCCGCGGGCATGACCGGCTGCTCGCGCTGGGGGGCATGGTCACGCCGGGTTCCCTGGAATCCGCGGGTGTATGCCCCGGACCCCTGTCTGTCGCTGTCGAGTGCGACCGGTGCGACGGGTGCCGTCAGTTCGGGACGGGAGTTCTTCGGCCAGGGCCGCGCGCACCGTCAGTCCGGCCAGGAGGGCGCGTCGCCCCGCACCTCAGAGCGCCAGCAGCATGGCCACCATCGCGATTCCCATCGACAGCCGACACACGCGCGCGAGTTCGGGACGGTCGCCCCAGCCGACGCTGCCGCCGCCGACGGTCGCCGACACCGGTATCAGGCGGGCGCCGGCCAGCAGGACGTATCCCGCGAAGTAGAGGAGCAGCACGCCCGTCACCACGGGGACTCCCGAACCGCCGTGGTGGCCGGGGGAGGCCGCCATCACCACCGCCATGTAGACCATGGCCCCCGCCCCCACCAGGTGATGCAGATGATGGGTGCTCGTGCGCACCGCCCACAGCGCGCGCAGCGCGGCCCCGCCGAACACCGCCGTGCAGAGCGGCCAGACCCACTCCGGTGGCGTGAACACGGCGGCCGGTACGGCCATCGCGGCCATCCCGAAGCCCATCAGCGCCTCACCGCCCGCGGACCGGCGTTGCTCCTCGACGCTGCTGCGCATCCGCAGCAGGCAGTACGCCCCGGTCGCCGCGCAGAGCGCGACCAGCAGCCAGCCGGGCGAAGCCGGTCCGTGCACGCCCACCTCCCCGCTCGACGGTCGGTCAAGAAATGCCCGGGCCATGCGGCGCGCAATCGAGCGCAAGGGGGTACGCGGGGAGCGTGCGGCGGAGCACGGCAGGTCAGGGTGATGTTCCTGACATCGTTCACAAGTAAAACACCTGCTAAAGTATTGACTCATGAGCAGTGCGACCCCCCACGCCGACACCCCGCGCGTACGCCGCCTCCCGCTGGCCGGCGTGCTGCGCCTCGGCAGGCCCTCCGACATCTGGTTCAAGCCCGCCCTGAGCGTGGTGGTCGCGGTCGCCCCGCCCAACCTGGTCCTGCTGGCCCTCGGCCGTCTCGACCTGGCGATGTACACCATGGCCGGATCCCTGTGCGCGCTGTACGCCCACAACCGGCCCTACGCCGCCCGGGCCCGCGCCCTGGCCTGGGTGGTGCTCGGCATGGTGGCCGGCCTCGGCGTCGGCCTGGTCACCGCCTCGCTCACCGGCAGCGCGGTGGTGCTGGTCACCGTCGGCGCGCTGGTGGCCGCCGCGCAGAAGACGCTCTGCGACGCGACCCGGATCGGCCCGCCGGGCCATGTGGTCCTCACCTTCATCAGCTCCGCCTCCCTGTTCGCCCCGCAGACCCTTGCCCAGGTCCCCGGCCACCTCGCCCTGGCCCTCGCGACGGGCGTCTGGGCCTGGCTGATCGGCATGGCGCCCGGCCTGCTGCGGCCGCACGGCCCCGAGCGACGGGCCACCGCCCGCGCCCTGGACGCGGCTGCCGCGTACGTGGAGAACCCGCGCTCCCACGCGAGTGGACCCGCCCACGCCGCCGTCCAGGCCGCCTGGCAGACCCTCCTGTCGGCCGGAGCCCGCTCCGAAACCCGGCATGCCCTCGAACGCCTCGTCGTCCGCGCCGAGATCGCCCTGGCCGCCCCCGCCGACGCGGACCCGGACCGCCTCCGCGCCTGGTCCCGCGCACTGCGCGGCACGGCACCCGTCCCGCAGGCGCCGGACGACGACGAACTCCTCGGCGTGGAGATCGAACTTGCCGCCCCGGCCCACCCGGTGTGGCGCATGCTCGCTCCGATCGCCGTACGCACCGCCCTGGGCTGCGCCCTCGCCGGCTACGCCTCCCTGGCTCTCGGCATCGGCCGGCCCTACTGGGCCCTGGTCACCGCGGCCTCCCTCTACCAGGCCAACATCACCCTCACCTGGAGCCGGGCCGTCCAGCGGGTCGTCGGCAACCTCCTCGGGGTGCTGGTGTTCGCCGCCGTCGTCCCGCTCGCCCATCTCGGGCCCGTCGCTCTCGTCCTGTGCTGTCTGGCCTTCAACTTCGGCGCCGAGGCGCTCATCGCCCGCAACTACTGGCTCGGCACCGTCTGCGTGACCCCGATGGCCCTGCTCATCACCGAGTTCGCCGGCTACCAGGAGCCGGGCCGGCTGATCACCGAACGGGTCGTGGACACCTTCGTCGGGGCGCTCGTCGGATTCGTCGCCGCCGTAGCGGTCACCAACCGGCGCGCGGGCGACCGGGTCGAGCTGTCGCTGGCCGCCGTGGAGGACGCCCGTGACCACACCGTCCGCCTCCTGGCCGAGCCGCACCCTGTCCCCGGCGCCGTCGACCTGGCCCGTCGCACCCTCGCCACCGCCCTGGTCGACCTGCGGGCCACCGTCGAGGCCGCGTCCGGCGAATGGTGGCAGCGTGCCCTGCCCCAGGAGAGGGTCGTGCGCGCCGAGCAGGCCGCACACCGTACGCTCGCCGCGACGATCCGGCACCACAGAGCGGAGGGCGTACGTCCATGACGGCACCGAACGGCCGACCGGCGGACCCGACGAGAAACGACACCGTCGCCGCCGTCGTCCGGCAGTGGCAGACCGTCCACCCCGGCCTCGACACCGGGCCCATGGAGATCATCGGCCGCGTCAACCGCTGTGCCGCCCTCCTCCAGCAGGCCGAGGACGCCCCCCTGCGCCGCGCCGGGCTCAGCCGCCCCGAGTTCGACCTGCTCGGCGCGCTGCGCCGCACCGGCCACGAGCTCACCCCCGGCGACCTGGCCCGCGAGACCTTCTCCTCAGGGGCCGCCGTCACCAAGCGCGTCAAGCAGCTGACCGAACGAGGCCTGGTGGAGCGCCGGGGCGACACCCGCGACCGGCGCGTGGCCCACGTCCGTCTCACCGAGGCGGGCCGGGAACTGGTCGACGGGATCCTGCCCGAGCAGCTGGCGTACGAGACGGCCGTGCTGTCGGTCCTGACGCCCGAGGCGCGGGACGAACTCGCCGGCCGGCTCGGGGAGCTGCTCGGCCGCCTGGAGGGCAGCCTGGGCGTGCTGCGCGTCTGACCCTCCGACCTGCGGTTTCGGAAGTTTCGAAGCCCGCTGCCTGTTGACGCGGTCCACCCGCGCTTCCTACGTTCGACCACGTCGGTGCGGATCATCGACTGTCGTACGGAATGTCGAACGAAGGATGGATGCCGTGGCAGCCGAAGGCCCCGCCCCCGAGAAGCTCACCATCGACCTCGGCACCGAGACCGGCCCCTTCCACGGGGGAGCGAGCGGCACGCTCTACGGCCTCTACGGCGACGGCGTGCCCAGCCGCACGGTGGTCGAGGGCATGTACTCGCGCACGGTGACGACCAAGGCCCAGGACGGCACCCAGCATCCCGGCGGCGACGCCCTGGAGATCCTGCCGCCGTTCGTCGCGGCGGGCGGCAAGGACGTCTACGTCTATCTGCCCGACTTCTACCGGGGGTTTCCGTACGAGTGGCCGGGCGCCACCGGTGAGGAGCGGCTCGCCGGGCACCTGGAGGTGATCCGCCGCCAGGTCGAACAGGTCCTGACCCTGGGGGAGTTGAAGTCCCACGTCGTGTACGTGCCGTTCAACGAGCCCGAGGGCAACATGTTCGGCGAGGGGGAGTGGAGCTACGACCAGGTCTCCTGGCGGACCCGGCCGGATCACTACTTCGCCGCGTGGGAAGCCGCCTACCGCCTCATCAGGGACTCCGACCCGGACGCGCGCGTGGCCGGCCCCAACACCTGCATCCTTTACCCCGAGGTCAGGGACTTCCTGGAGTTCGCGAAGGCGCACGACGTACTGCCCGACATCGTCACCTGGCACGAGCTGTCCTCGCCCGCCGAGGTCCGCACCAACATAGCCAAGTACCGGGATCTGGAGCGGGAGTTGGGCATAGGCCCGCTGCCCGTCAACATCAACGAGTACGCGCACAACTACCACGTCTCCGTCCCGGGCCAGATGATCCAGTGGATCGCCGCGATCGAGGAGTCGAAGGTCGACGCCGACCTCGCGTACTGGAACATCGCCGGCAATCTCAACGACTCGGCGGTGGAGGCGAACAAGGCCAACGGCCAGTGGTGGCTGTACAACGCCTACGGACAGCTCACCGGGAACACCGTCCGGGTCCTCGCCCCGCATCCCGACGCGCAGTACACGCTGCAGGGCGTCGCCACCCTCGACCGGGACAAGCGCCAGGCCAGGGCGGTGTTCGGGGGTGCGGGCGGCGCGGCGGACATCGTGTTCGAGGGCGTGGACGCGGAGGTGTTCGGCACCGTGGTCCACGCACGTCTGGTGGAGATTACCTGGACGGGCCAAGTGGGCTCCAGTGCACAGCCGTCGCGGCTGCAGGACGGCGAACTCCCGGTCGGCAACGGCAAGGTGACGCTGAGCCTGGCGGGCCTCGACGAGATGTCCGCCTACCAGGTGATCCTTTCGCCGGGTGGCAACGGGGCCGCGTCCCTGCCGCCCGAGGTGCGCTGGCGGCGGACCTACGAGGCCGAGGACGCGACCTACACCGGCGGCGGTTACTCGAAGAACGGGCCCGAGGGATCCCCGTCCGCCGTCGACCGGTTCGCCACGTCCGGCGGCTACCACGTGGGCGGCCTGCGCACCGGCTCCGACGGCGTGCTCGCCTTCGACGTCGAGGTCCCGCAGGACGGCATCTACGACCTGGTGCTCTTCGCGGGCTCGCACAACCTCGCCGACCTGGTGCGCGAGCAGGGCCCCACCAACGTCTTCCTGCGCGTGGACGGCGAGGACCCGCGCGAACTGCGGCTGCCGCTCGGCTACAAGCCGGCGGTGTGGGGCCACACCGACACCCGGGTGGAGCTGACCGCGGGCCGCCACCGGATCACCCTCGCCGCCCAGGACCGCGACCTCGGGGTCACCAAGGGCGACGCTGTCGTCGACAAGCTGGACGTCGTGCTGCGCGAGAAGGACGAAACCGCGCTGTACGACGCCGAGTTCGCGGACCTCGGCGACGGGGCCCGAGTCAGCCACGCCCACCGCGGCGCCTCGGGACCCGGAGTCGCCGTACTCCCGCGGGGCGGCACCGTCACCTTCTGGGTGTACGCGGCCGACGACGGCGAGGCATCCGTGACCGTCGACGTGCTCGGGCCGGGGGAGGGCCTGTTGAGCGTCAACGGCGAGGAGATCGGGCGCGTCGAGCGCGGGGCCGTACCCCTCTTCCTGGCCGGCGGCGTCAACAAGGTGACGGTCACCGGGACTTCGGACCGGCTGATCGTCGACCGGCTGCGGATCGCCCCTTCGCGCGGCCTGCTGCCCGCCACCGCGTACGCCGCCGAGGAAGGCCTCCTGACCGGCGCGGCGAGGGTCACCGGATACCCGTACGCCACGGGCGGCAAGGCGGTCGACGGCGTCGGTGGCGGGCCCGCGAACGCGCTCGCCCTGACGGTCACGGCGGACCGTGCCGGACGCCACGCGCTGACGATCCGCTACTCCAACGGCGAGCAGCCACCTTCCACCCACTACAACCCGGACCCGGTCTGCCGCCACGCCGACATCTCCGTCAACGGCGCCCCCGCCCGCCGCGTCCTGTTCCCCACCACCTTCCACTTCAACAACTTCTGGAACCTGTCGGTACCCGTCACCCTGCGCCCGGGCCTCAACACGCTCACCTTCACCGCCGACGAACTCCCCGACTTCGCCGGCGACACCAGGAACGAGTTCGGCCAGCGCTCCGCCCACGCCCCCGTCATCGACCAGGTCACGGTGACGCCGCTCGCCCCCGCGGAGGCTGACGCGCGTCCCCTCTAGAGCATGTCTCTAGAGCACGTCGGTCGCGGTGCGCCGGTATCCCGAGCGCCGGTCGTCGATGGCCTGCCAGCGGTCGCCGTAGATGTTCTTGACGATCTCCGGCTCCCGTACGAAGTCGTGCGGGAAGCCGAGCGGCACCGCGCTCACCTGGTCGAGCCGGGTGAGCGCGTCGGCGTCGAGACGGACGTCGAGGCTGCCCAGGTTGTCCGCGAGCTGGCTCTCCCTGGTGGCCGCGACGATGGGCCAGCAGCCAGGCCAGCGCCACCTGGGCGGGGCTCCAGCCGCCCTGCTCGGCGATCTCCAGGACGGCCGTGACGACCTCCTCCTCCTCCCGCGGGTCCGGCTTGTCGCCCCAGGCATCGAGACGTCCCGCCTCACCCCGCCGGTACTTGCCGGTGAGCTTCCCGCCCGCCAGCGGCGACCACGCCAGCACGGCCTGGCCGAACGCCCGTGCCTGTGGGAGCAGTTCGCGCTCCGGACTGCGCTCCAGCAGGTTGTAGCGCAGCTGCGAACCCGCGAAGGCGGTCCAACCCCGCAGCTCCGCGAGGGCGTTGGCCTGTGCGATCTCCCAGGCGGCCCAGTCCGACACACCGACGTAGAGCACCTTGCCCGAGCGCACGAGGTCGTCGAGCGCCCGCATGACCTCCTCGACCGGGGTGAAGTTGTCGCGGGCGTGCACCCACAGGATGTCCAGCCGGTCGGTGCGCAGCCGCCCCAGACTCGCCTCCACCGACTGCACGAGGTTCTTTCGATGGTTGCCGGCCGAGTTGACGTCCCCGGCACGGGTCCCGCAGGTGTACTTGCTGGCCAGCACGAACTCCTCGCGCCGCCCGTCGAGCAGCTCGCCGAGGATGCGCTCCGAGGTGCCGGCCGAGTAGTTGTTCGCCGTGTCGACGAAGTTGCCGCCCGCGTCGGCGTAGGCGTCCAGCAGCCTGGCGCTGGTCTCCTTGTCGGAGCCGTAGGCGGGATCCTCGCCCATGACCATCGCGCCGAGGCTCAGCTCGCTCACGCGCAGACCGGTCTTGCCGAACAGGGTGTACCGCACGATCAGTTCCCCCTTCAGTCAGGTCGTGCGCACGACGCCAGGAGCTGGAGCGCACTTCAACGCAACCCCGGCCCCCACCGACGAGAGCCGCGCGGATCCGGCGTACGAACTGCTCCACCAGGACGCGATGCCCTCCGGGATCTTCTCGGTGCCGTCCGGCGAGTACCGGCTGACAGTGGGCTGCGCTGACCGCGGTGGGGTCACGCCCGCCCGGCCGGAGCCGCCAGCTTGCGCAACCGGCGCCAGTTCAGGCGGGGTTGTGCCGTCGGTACGCCGGGCCGTTTCCTCGGGACGCGGACGCGCAATGCCCCGGGCGCGACGCGGCAGTGCACCGGGGTGGGCAGGATGAGGGCCTCGCCGTGGACGCCCAACCACATTTCCCGGGCGGGGGGGGGGGCGGCCCCCCCCCGCGCCGGCAAGTACCCCCCACCCGCCCGGTGGGGGTGGATGAACCGCGCCCC
>NZ_JBHVYZ010000078.1:0-13080 GCF_042880295.1 Streptomyces sp. NPDC058307 | reverse complement strand
TTTGCGTGTGTCTGGGGGGGTGTTTTTTTTTAAAAACAGACCGGGAGGCGGCCCCCGCCGCCGCCCCCCACCACCACCCCGGGCGGGGGGGCGCCCACGACCACCTCCCGCGCGGACAGGACCGCCAGACCCTCCGGGTCGGGGTCGAGCAACAGCGCCGCGGCCTCGGCCGCACTGTCCACCCTGACGCCGAGAATTCCGAGCATCCCGGAGTCGAGCCGCTCGCGGCGGCCGAGGCCCGCGGGGTCGCCGGTGCGGTAGGCGTTGTTGCTCACCAGCACGGCCTGCGGCCCGTCGATCGTGGTGGCCTCGATCCGCGCGGTCAGACGCGGGCCGCGCTGACGGGTGAGCAGATCGGGCAGGAGCCCCAGAGTGGTGCCTATCTTGTCGTCGCGGTAGGCGGGACTCTGGACGACTGCCGCGTACGCGCCGAAGGAGGCGTTGTTGACGAACGGACGGTCCGCCACGAAGCCGAGGTCCACCCGGAGTTCGACACCGTCGGTGAGCGCGTCGAGGCAGGTCGCGGGGTCGGTGCGGTCGAGGCCGAGGTCCATCGCGAAGTGGTTGCGGGTGCCGGCGGAGATGACCAGGAAGGGCAGGTCGTGTTCCGCGGCGACGGCGGCGACCAGCGCCTGGGTGCCGTCGCCGCCCGCGACCCCGAGCAGGTCCGCGCCCTGCGCCACGGCCGCCCGGGCCAGCTCGGTCACGTCCTGGTGCTCCTCAGGGTCGAGCAGCACGACATGCGCGCCCAGGTGTTCGGCCTTCTCCCGCAGTCGGAACTGCTCGACCTTCCCGCCCCCCGAACGGGGGTTCATGATCAGGAAGGGCTGGTGCACGGACCGCGCCCGGTGCTCCTTCATGCGCTTGGGGCGGACGCCGGTGCTGCGCAGCGCGTACCGCCCGCTCCACACGGCCACGCTCCACAGCACCGGCGACAGCACGAGCACCCACCCCAGGGTCACGACGAAGAGGACCAGGACGAGGGCGGGGGCGACGACCGCGAGCCCCGCCGCCAGCCAGCGCTCCGGTCCGCGCCGGGTCAGCGTCCACCACACCGCCGCCGCCGTGACGGCCGCGCCCGCGAGCCCGGCCGCCAGCAGCAGAACGCCGCCAAGACCGCCGTAGCCAAGGGGGAGCAGGACCGCGAGGGCTGCCGCCGCGAGGGCGGTCCGGGCAGCCCATCGCTGACTGCGCCAGGCCGCGGCGCTCAGGTCAACGCTCATGTGCTCCTCCACTGCTCGGCGCCCTCGGGCCACGGCGGTCGGCGGAGCATATCCAAGTCGTCGAAACGACCGGCACCGTGTGTGGTGGTGCCGGGCTCAGATCCCGGGCCGGTACCGGATGGGATGGTCCGCCGGCACCTCCACCAGCACGATCGGTGTGCCGTCCGGGTCCGCCACCCACATCTCGACCAGCCCCCACGGCTCCTTCACCGGCGGCCGCACGATCTCGACACCCTTGGCCACCAGCTCCTCGTGCGCCGCGGTCACATCCGGGACCTGGAGCCACAGCCGCACGTCCGCGGCCGGTGGAGTCTCGGAGCGTCCCGACAGCTCCAGGAACCCGCCGCCGAGGAAGTAGACGGTGCCCCGCTCCGGCCCCGTACCGAACTCGCGGTACACCGCGAGGCCCAGCTGGTCGCCGTAGAAGACTCGGGAACGCTCCGGATCCGTGGGCCGCAGCAGGACGCGGCCGCTCAGTACGTGCACCATGCGGGCGAGCCTATCCGGGGCGTTACTCTCGACCGTGCCCGAGTCGTGCCCCTGAAGTGGAGATGTGCCCCATGGAGACCACCGCCGGCCTCACCTTCCGTGACGCCACCGACGCCGACGTGGACGCGCTGGTCGCACTGGTCGAGTCGGCGTACCGCGGGGACGACAGCCGGGCCGGGTGGACCACCGAGGCGGACATCCTTCAGGGGCAGCGGACGGACCCGGACGGTGTGCTCGCGGTCATCAAGTCGCCCGACAGCAGGCTGCTGGCGGTGGAGCGGGAGGGGCAGGTCGTCGCCTGCTGCCAGCTCGAACACCGGGGCGCCTACGCGTACTTCGGGATGTTCGCGGTCAGCCCCACGCTCCAGGGCGGCGGCCTCGGCAAGGTGATCATCGCGGAGGCGGAGCGGATCGCCCGGGAGACCTGGGGCGTCACGGAGATGCACATGACCGTGATCTCGGTGCGCGAGGACCTCATCGCCTGGTACGAGCGGCGCGGCTACCGCCGTACGGGAGAGATGACGCCCTTCCCGTACGGCGACGAGCGCTTCGGTGTGCCGCAGCGGGACGACCTGCAGTTCGAGCTGCTGGTCAAGCCGCTGGTGTGACGTTCCCGCGCCGCCTCACGCGGTGAAGCGGCCGGTGCGCTTGATCTCCGGGTAGTCGGTCGTCGCGCCGTCCAGGGCCAGCGCCCGCACCAGTTTCAGATGGTCCTGGGTGTTCACCACCCAGCCGATGATCTTCAGGTCCGCCTTGCGGGCCGCCTCGACGACCTCCAGGGTCAGTCGGCGGATGTTCAGGCAGACCGTCCCCGCACCGGCCTCGACGGCGCGCTCCACGATGTCGGGGCCGAACCGGCTGCCGATCAGCGCGGTCCGTACACCGGGCACCAGGCGGCCGATCTCGGCGATCGCCTCGTCGTGGAACGAGGACACCTCGACCCGGGAGACCAGGTCCCGCCGGAGCATCACCTCGGCCAGCGCGCGGGCCGCCGCGATGTCCTTGATCTCGGCCTGGAGCGGCGACCGCACGGCGTCCAGGACCTCCTCGAACACCGGGACGCGTTCTCCGCGGCCCGCGTCCAGCGCGCGCAGTTCGGTGAGGGTCTTCTCGGCGATCGGGCCGGTTCCGTCGGTCGTGCGGTCCACGTCGGTGTCGTGCATGACGACGAGGGCGCCGTCCTTGCTCAGATGCAGATCGAGTTCGATGACGTCGAGGCCGGCCTGCTGGGCGGCCACGAAGGAACGGAGGGTGTTCTCGGGTTCGGTACCCATGACTCCGCGATGACCGATGGTAAGGAAGTTCAAGGTTCAACTCGCTTCCGTCGACGGCGGCTCGGTGCAGAGCCGCAGCCTAGTGGCTACGCGGTGTGATGGACCCGTACGTACACGAGGGATCGCGGTGACGTGCGGGGGAGTGACCTCTGAGTGATCCTGCTTACCCGGAATCACTGCGTTCATGGCACTCGACGGGAAAAAGTTCGGTGACCATTGGGTTGCGCAGGATAACTTCCCGAGTCTCCTCTTGCTGGGAGGAAGCTCGTATGTATACGGTCTCCGTACGTGAGGTTCTCCCGTGGAGGATGGGGCATGACGGAAATTCTTGTGCAGGCGGCGTCGGAGGACCGGATTCCTCCCATGGCAAGGGTGGTGGAGCACCCGGCATGGCCCGTGCTCAAGGATGCCGTGGAGCGGATCCGGCCATGGCAGTCCAAGGACGGGTCGATCGACTTCGAGGCCGAGGGTGCCCCCGCGCGATCCGACGCCGAGGCCGCCGTACGGCGGGTCGTCGACGCGGTGCAGGAGCTCTCGCCGCTGCTGCCGCACGACACCGACTACCACGCGGCCCTCGCCAAGGACCTCCTGCGCTGGTCCGAGGGCGGCTTCGAGGTGCCCGACTTCCTCGACTCCCTGCTGGCCTTCCAGCCCGCCGCGAACCGCGCGGACGGCCTGCAGCACCTGGTCGTCTTCCCGATGTACACGCAGAACGGCAACCCGGACCGCAATCTCGAAGCGGTCGTGCTGCGCATGGTCTGGCCCGAGTGGCTGGCCGAGCTGGAGCGCACCCGCTACGACAACCCGCTGTTCTGCGGCATCAAGTTCGAGGACTTCACGGCCGGTTACGACACCAACTCGGCCGTTCTCTTCCCGGAGACCATCGCCGTGCGCGAGGCGCCGGAACGCTTCTCCTGGGGCGGTATCTTCTGCGACCGTGAGGCCGCCCGCTTCCGCCGGGTCACCGACGCGGCCGTCGACATCCTGGGCCTGGAGCTGCCCGAGGACATCGCCGCGATGGTCCACGACCAGAAGCGCTGCGAGGAGGCCTTCGTCCTGTGGGACATGGTCCACGACCGCACCCACAGCCACGGCGACCTGCCCTTCGACCCCTTCATGATCAAGCAGCGCCAGCCGTTCTGGATGTACGGCCTCGAAGAGCTGCGCTGCGACCTCACCGCTTTCAGGGAGGCCGTCAAGCTGGAGGCCGACGGCGTCCCGCAGGCCCGTGACGTGCAGTACGCGGTCCTCTTCGACCGCATGTTCCGCTTCCCGGTCACCGGCGAGCGGGTGCGCAACTACGACGGCCTCGGCGGCCAGCTCCTCTTCGCCTACCTGCACAAGCACGACGTCGTCCGCTGGACCGACAACAAGCTGTTCATCGACTGGCAGCGCGCCCCCGAGGTCACCAACCAGCTGTGCGCCGACATCGAGCAGCTCTACCGCGACGGCATCGACCGCCCCAAGCTCGTCCACTGGTTCGCCGGCTACGAGCTCGTCTCCACCTACCTCGCCCCGCACCCCGGATCCAAGTGGGCCAAGGGGCCTGACGCCCTCGACCTGTCGCTGCCGCCGCGGAAACTCGTCGACGACGTGCTTCCGGACGAGTTTCCGCTGAGCATGTTCTATGAGGCCCTCTCGAAGAAGCTCCGCCATGTCATCGCCTCGACCCGGGGTATCACGGCGGAGAACCCCGAGCGGGTCGCCGCGTGAGCGATCGCGGCACCGGGAACACTGCACAGGCCGCCCAGGCGGCTGCTCAGGCCGCTCCGGCGGCAGCTCAGGAGGCGAGGAACATGGCGGTCAACGGAGCTCTCAGCGGTGCGGTGATCGCGGTGGCCGGCGCGGGCGGTCCCGCGGGCCGCGCGACACTGCTGCGGCTGGCCGAGGCGGGCGCGACCGTCGTCGGCGCGGACAACGACCCGGAGCGGCTGGCGGAGGCCGTCGACGCGGCCCGCTACGGGGCAGGCGGCGCTTCCGTCATCGGTGAGCCCGTCGACCTGCTCGACCTGAACTCGACCCGGGACTGGGCGCTGCGCGTCGAGAAGGACTTCGGCCGGGTCGACGGCGTGGTCCACCTCGTCGGCGGCTGGCGGGGCAGCGAGACGTTCATCAAGACCAGCCTGGACGACTGGGACTTCCTTGAGCTGCTGCTCATCAAGACCGTGCAGCACACCTCGCTCGCCTTCTTCGAGGCCCTCCAGCGCAGCGAGCGCGGCCGGTACGTGCTGATCAGCGCCTCCGGAGCCACGAAGCCCAGTGCGGGCAACGCCGCGTACGCCGCCGCCAAAGCCGCCGCCGAGGTGTGGACGCTGGCGCTCGCCGACGCCTTCCGCAAGGCCGGGGGCGCCGACGGGCCGACGTCCGCGGCTACGATCCTGGTGGTCAAGGCACTGGTGCACGAGGCCATGCGCGCCGACCGCCCCAACGCGAAGTTCGCGGGCTTCACGGACGTCAAGGACCTGGCCGAGGCCATCGCCGGGGTCTGGGACAAGCCCGCCGCCGAAGTGAACGGAAACCGTCTGTGGCTGACCGAGAAGCCGTGAACCCTCCGAAGACCGACGCCCGTCGTCACCACGACCCGCAGGTCCGCGGCTTCGCCAGCGACAACTACGCCGGGGCCCACCCGGAGGTGCTCGCCGCTCTGGCCCTCGCCAACGGCGGGCACCAGGTCGCGTACGGCGAGGACGACTACACCGAGAACCTCCAGAGGATCGTCCGCAGCCACTTCGGGGCCACGGCCGAGGCGTTCCCCGTCTTCAACGGCACCGGCGCCAACGTCGTCGCGCTCCAGGCGGTCACCGACCGCTGGGGCGCGGTGATCTGCGCCGAGAGCGCGCACATCAACGTGGACGAGGGCGGCGCCCCCGAGCGGATGGGCGGCCTCAAGCTGCTCACCGTTCCGACCCCGGACGGCAAGCTCACTCCCGAGCTGATCGACAAGCAGGCGTACGGCTGGGACGACGAGCACCGCGCGATGCCGCAGGTCGTCTCGATCACCCAGTCCACGGAGCTAGGCACCCTCTACACGCCCGACGAGATCCGCGCGATCTGCGAGCACGCCCACGCACACGGCATGAAGGTCCACCTGGACGGCTCGCGCATAGCCAACGCGGCCGCGTCCCTGGACGTCCCGATGCGGACGTTCACCAACGCGGTCGGCGTCGACATCCTCTCGCTCGGCGGGACGAAGAACGGCGCGCTGTTCGGCGAGGCGGTCGTGGTGATCAACCAGGACGCGGTCTCCCACATGAAGCACCTGCGCAAGCTGTCCATGCAGCTTGCCTCCAAGATGCGGTTCGTGTCGGTGCAGTTGGAGGCCCTGCTCGCCAAGGACCTGTGGCTGCGCAACGCCCGCCACTCCAACGAGATGGCCCAGCGCCTGGCCGAGGGCGTCCGTGCCGTCCACGGCGTCGAGATCCTCTACCCGGTCCAGGCCAACGGCGTCTTCGCCAAACTCCCGCACGACGTGAGCGAGCGCCTCCAGAAGCGCTTCCGCTTCTACTTCTGGGACGAGGCCGCGGGCGTGGTCCGCTGGATGTGCGCCTTCGACACCGCCGAGGACGACGTGGACGCCTTCGTGGCGGCGCTCAAGGAGGAGATGGCGCGCTAGGCCGGCGGCCGTCTGTGCTTGCATGCCGGTGTGGACGAGACGCAGGCCCGGGTGCGACCGAGAACCGATGGCGACGTCGAAGCATGCGTGCGAGCACTGGAGGAGGTCCACCGCCGCGACGGTTATCCGGTGAACTGGCCTGCCCGGCCCGGCGATTGGCTGTCGCAGGCTTCGGCGCTGGGCAGCTGGGTCGCCGACCTGGAAGGCCGGGTGGCGGGCCACGTCAGCCTCACCCACGCCACCGAAGGCGACGTGGCCCCCGCCCTCTGGAGCGAGCGCAACGGCACGAACAGGGAACGGGCCGCGGTGGTCGGGCGGTTGTTCGTGGCCGCCTGGGCGAGAGGGCACGGGATCGGCGCCCTGCTGATGGACCGGGTGGTGGAGGAAGCGCGGCGCCGCGGCCTGCACCCGGTGCTCGACGTCGTCGCCTCAGACACCGCCGCGGCGGCCCTGTACGAACGGCTGGGCTGGACGCGGCTCGCCACAGTCGAGCAGCGGTGGAGCGCATCCCAGGTGGTGACCGTTCACTGCCACTCCGCATAAATATACCGAGGTTCGTAAAACAATTGACTGTGGGGTGATCGTCTTCCTATGCTCTGCGGGCATGGAGCTGATCCAGAACACCCCCGACCTTTCCGCCTACCTCGCCGCCGACGAGGCCATCGACCATGACCACCCGGTCGTCAGGGAGGCGGCCGCACGGCTCGCCAAGGAGGCAGAGGACTCGTATGCCTATGCGCGGCTGGCCTTCGAATTCGTCCGCGACACGATCCCGCACTCCCAGGACTCCGGCGATCTCCGCGTCACCTGGCGGGCCTCCGACGTCCTGAAGCAGGGCACCGGGATCTGTTACGCCAAGGCCCACGCGCTGGCCGCCCTGCTGCGGGCCGAGGACATTCCGACCGCGCTCTGCTATCAGCAGCTCGGCGTGGTGCACGGCCTGGTCGCCGTGCGGTTCAACGGGGCCTGGCACCGCCAGGATCCCCGGGGCAACAAGCCAGGTGTGGACGCCCAGTTCTCCCTGGACGGCGAACGGCTGGCCTTCACGCCCGACCCGGAGTCCAACGAGATGGACTACCCGGTCCTGTACGATGAACCACACCCGGCCGTCCTGAGCGTCCTCAAGGCCGCCCCCGACCGGCCGTACCTCTGGACGACGCTCCCCACCGCACTCTGAGGCACCCGATGACCCTCTCCCTGACCGTGTCCGACGAGGTGCGCGCTCTCGCGCCCGGCTTCACACACCTCGCCGTCGAGGCCCACGGACTCGTCAACGGGCCCAGCACCGACGCCAGTTCCGCGCTGCTCGACGACGCGGCCCGCCGTCTCGCCGTACGACTGGACGGGCGCGCCCCGCACGAGGACCCGCACATGGCGGCCTGGCGGGAGGTCTACACGGCGTTCGGCTCGAAGCCGTCACGCACCCGCAACTCGGCGGAGGCGCTGGCGAAGAGGGCCCTGTCGGACGCGGGCCTGCCCCGCATCAACCTGCTGGTCGACCTCTACAACGCGATCAGCGTCGCGCACCTCGTCCCCGTCGGCGGCGAGGACCTCGACCGCGTCCGGGGCGGGATGCGCCTCGAACGGGCCACCGGCGACGAGGACTTCGTGACTGTTGCCGGTGGCGAGGAGGTCGTCGAGCACCCGGAGCCCGGCGAGGTGATCTGGCGGGACGAGGCGGGCGTGACCTGTCGTCGCTGGAACTGGCGCCAGGGTCCTCGCACCAGGCTCACGGAGGAGACGGTCTCGGGGATCTTCCTGCTGGAGAGCCTCGCCCCGATGCCGGTGGCGGACGTGGAGAAGGCGGCGACCGAACTGGCCGAGCTGCTGGAGAAGTTCAGTCCCGGGGTGCGGATCACCACGGCCGTCCGGTAACGCTAGCGGGCCTCGGCCTCGCGGACCTGCTCGGGCGTGGGCGCCGTACCCCCGAGATGGGCCGGCATCCACCAGGTGTCGTCCGGTCCGTTGGGGCGCACGGGGTAGGAGCGCTGGGCGGCTTCCAGCAACTCGTTGACCCGCTCGCGCACCTGACGGGTGATCGCCCCCGCGTACTTGTCCCGGGACGCCTCGATCGCCTCCCCGACCCGGATCGTGATCGGGATGTGGCTGCGCTTGAAGTTGCGGGGGTGTCCCTTGGTCCACAGCCGCTGCGTGCCCCAGAGGGCCATCGGGATCAGGGGGACACCCGCCTCCTGGGCCATCCGCGCCGCACCCGACTTGAAGCTCTTCAGCGTGAAGGACTGGGAGATCGTCGCCTCCGGGAAGACGCCGACGATCTCGCCCGACCGCAGCGACTCCAGGGCGTGGGCGTACGCCGTCTCGCCCTGCTTGCGGTCGACCGGGATGTGCTTCATCCCGCGCATCAGCGGCCCCGAGACCTTGTGGCGGAAGACGGACTCCTTCGCCATGAACCGCACGAGACGTTTCTGCGGGAGGGCCGCCAGGCCGTCGAAGACGAAGTCCAGGTAGCTGATGTGGTTGCTCACCAGCACGGCGCCGCCCGCGCGCGGGATGTTCTCCGAACCCCTGAGGTCGATCTTGAGATCCCAGGCCTTGAACAAGGCCTGCGCGAATCCGATGACGGGACGGTAGACAAGCTCTGCCATGGGCGGGGTGGGCCCTTTCCTGCTCTGCCTGGGACGGGAACTCCCGGCCGAAGTTACGCAGCCGTAGGTTTACGGCTTGTCGCAGATCGTGCCCCAAGAACGGACGGGGAGCCAGCCCTGGTGCCCGCTCGGCGCGAGATTCTCGTCACGTCCCTCCGGTGATCCACCTCGGCGTTTTAAGTCGCCTTTAATCCGTACGTACCGTCACCCGCCGCACGAGCAGGTACATCTCGCATCCCAGGCAGTACCCGAACGTGGCATTCAGGAACGCCGCCGCGAGCGCCGCGCCGGTGGCGGCGAGCCCGAGCCACTCCGGCCCGACCCCGTATCCCACGAGCCCGACGGCCGCGAAGGCGAGACCCACGGCCTGCGCGAACCGCGGCGGCTCCGGGGCCTCGAACTCGGTCGGCGGCCCGATCCGCGGCCGCACGGCCCTGCGGAACAGCCAGCCGTACGGCGAGCGGCCCACCCCGCCCGCCGCGCCCAGCGCGAACGCCAGTGTCTGCCAGGCCAGCAGCCAGACGTTGCCCGTGATCAGAACGGCCGCCAGCACGACCGTCGTCACGGCCGCGCCGAAACGCGGCCCCCTTGCATCAATGTCCATGAATCAAGCATTCCGCAACGGAAAGACTGTGGGGAGGCGGGAATCTTTGCAGTCTCGTGAATGCTTACGCAGGTGATGACCGGACTTGTGGTGTGCGTGGTGGTGCTCGCGGCGGCGAGCACCTATGGGGTGCTGCAACGGCGGCGGAGCGGGAGGGTCCGGGTGCGCGGGCGCGACGACGGCAAGAGGCTCGGTGCGGCCGAGTTGGGGGAGGACCTCGGTGAGCGGGCCACGCTCGTCCAGTTCTCCAGCGCCTTCTGCGCGCCCTGCCGGGCGACCCGGCGGGTGCTGGGCGAGGTCGCCGGCCTGGTCCCGGGCGTGGCCCACGTCGAGATCGACGCCGAGAAGAACCTCGACCTGGTCCGTGAACTCGACATCCTCAAGACGCCGACCGTACTGGTCCTCGACGCCGACGGCAGGGTCGTACGGCGCGCCACCGGCCAGCCGCGCAAGGCGGACGTCATCGCGGCGATCGGGGAGGCGGTTTGACACCGGGTGCGCTCACGGTGAGGCATCTCCCAGATGCCGGGACCCACTTGACTGTGCACCACACCTATCGTCAGCCTGACCGTATGCCCAGAGAACTCCTTCTGTTCGGGCGGGTCCATGTCGACCTCGCCCGCAACGCGAGCGCGCGCTGTCCGGCCTGTTGAGCAGCCACGGTCCCGCTCGACACTCCTCGCAGAAGGAACACCGCATGACGGCCACGCCCGACCTCGGCAGTCCTCAGCTCGCCTCTCCCGACCTCCTGCGCTCCGTCTTCCGGCGGCACGCGGCGGGAGTCGCCGTGATCACCGCGAACGGTGACACCGGCCCGGTCGGCTTCACCGCCACCTCCCTCGCCTCGGTCTCGGCCGAACCCCCCATGCTGTCGTTCGGTATCGGCACGGGCGCCTCCAGCTGGCCCGCGATATCCCGGGCCGAACACGTCGGCGTGCACATACTCGGCGAGCACCAGGAGGAGCTGGCCGCCACCTTCGCCCGCAGCGGCGCCGACCGCTTCGGTGCGCCCACCGCCTGGCGTGAGGGGCCCGAGGGCGTCCCCGTCCTCGACGGCGTCCTCGCCTGGCTGGTGTGCCGGGTGCACGCACGCGTGCCCGCCGGCGATCACCGGATCGTGCTGGCGGAGGTGCGGCTCGGCGATCCCGCGGGCGCCGGCCGGCCGCTGCTCTACCACCAGGGCCGGTTCAACAGCCTGCGCGACTGATCGGCTCATCAGCGCCGTTCGCCGGTATGCGGGGCCGTCGAGTTCCGATTACGCTGCGTTGCGAAGGTCACAGTTCAAAGCGCTTGCTTAGCGGGCAGGAACTGGATGTACTGGTGAGTAATATTGCGGTCGGAGCAGAGCCCGCCCCGACCGGGATCGGCCGCTTGGGGCGCCTATGCTGCCTGCAAGAGGCAGCCGAAAAATGACGATGCAGTAGGAGAGCCGGCGTGAGCTTGAGGATCGTTGTCACTGTGAAGTACGTGCCCGACGCCACCGGCGACCGGCACTTCGCCGATGACCTGACCGTCGACCGTGACGACGTGGACGGTCTGCTCTCCGAGCTGGACGAGTACGCGGTCGAGCAGGCGCTGCAGATCTCGGAGAACTCCGACGACGACGTCGAGGTCACCGTCCTGACCGTCGGCCCCGAGGACGCCAAGGACGCGCTGCGCAAGGCGCTGTCGATGGGCGCCGACAAGGCCATCCACGTCGAGGACGACGACCTGCACGGCACCGACGCCATCGGCACCTCCCTCGTGCTGGCCAAGGCGATCGAGAAGGCCGGTTACGACCTGGTCATCTCCGGCCTGGCCTCCACCGACGGCACCATGGGCGTGGTCCCGGCCCTGCTGGCCGAGCGCCTGGGCGTCCCGCAGGTCACCCTGCTCTCCGAGGTCTCCGTCGAGGACGGCACCGTCAAGGGCCGCCGCGACGGCGACGCCGCCTCGGAGCAGCTGGAGGCCTCCCTCCCGGCCGTCGTCTCCGTCACCGACCAGTCGGGCGAGGCGCGTTACCCCTCCTTCAAGGGCATCATGGCGGCCAAGAAGAAGCCGGTCGAGTCCTGGGACCTGTCCGACCTGGAGCTGGAGGCCGGGCAGGTCGGCCTCGAGGGCTCCTACACCACGGTCGACTCCGCCACCGAGCGTCCGGCCCGCACGGCCGGCACGATCGTCAAGGACGAGGGCGAGGGCGGCAAGCAGCTCGCCGAGTTCCTCGCGAGCCAGAAGTTCATCTGAGGGTCACTGGCCCGCTGAGGCTCACCCCCCTTACCGCCCCTTAAGCCTTCGCAATCCGCAGGAGAGCATTCCCATGGCTGAAGTTCTCGTCTACGTCGACCACGTGGACGGCGCCGTCCGCAAGCCCACTCTGGAGCTGCTGACCCTGGCCCGCCGCATCGGCGAGCCGGTCGCCGTCGCGCTCGGTGCCGGTGCCGCCGACACCGCCGCCACCCTCGCCGAGCACGGCGCCGTCAAGGTCCTCACCCACGACGCCGCCGAGTACGCCGACTACCTGGTCGTACCCAAGGTCGACGCCCTCCAGGCCGCCGTGGAGGCCGTCTCCCCGGTCGCCGTGCTGGTGCCGTCCTCGGCCGAGGCCAAGGAGGTCGCCGCCCGTCTGGCGCTGCGTATCGGCTCCGGCATCATCACCGACGCCGTCGACGTGGAGTCCGGCGACGAGGGCCCGGTGGCCACCCAGTCGGTGTTCGCCGCTTCCTTCACCACCAAGTCCCGCGTCTCCAAGGGCACGCCGGTCATCACCGTCAAGCCCAACTCCGCCGCCGTCGAGGCCGCCCCGGCCGCCGGCGAGGTCTCGGAGCTGAGCGTGACCTTCTCCGCGCAGGCGACCGGCACCAAGGTCACCGGCCGCACCCCGCGTGAGTCGACCGGGCGTCCGGAGCTGACCGAGGCCGCGATCGTGGTCTCCGGCGGCCGCGGCGTCAACGGCGCCGAGAACTTCGCGATCATCGAGGCCCTCGCCGACTCCCTCGGCGCGGCCGTCGGCGCCTCGCGTGCCGCGGTGGACGCGGGCTGGTACCCGCACACCAACCAGGTCGGCCAGACCGGCAAGTCCGTCTCGCCGCAGCTGTACATCGCCTCCGGCATCTCCGGCGCGATCCAGCACCGCGCGGGCATGCAGACCTCGAAGACGATCGTGGCGATCAACAAGGACGCCGAGGCCCCGATCTTCGACCTCGTCGACTACGGCGTCGTCGGCGACCTCTTCGACGTCGTCCCCGCCCTCACCGAGGAGGTCAAGACCCGCAAGGGCTGATCCCGCTCCGGG